>JAHFDZ010000304.1 GCA_023248745.1 Myxococcales bacterium
GACGCCGGTCGATCAAGGCGCGACCGACAGTGCGCCGGAAGTTGCAACGCCTGACGTTGCTCCGCCTGACGTTGGGCCTTTGGATGCGCCTGTTGACGCGGTCGTTGCGATCCCTCCGCTTGCGTTACTCGGAACGGAGCTCGTCAGTGTGTCTACTGGCGGCGTGCAAGGAATCGGTGACTCCGATTCGGCGAGCGTTTCGAACGATCTTCGCTACGTCGTCTTTCGGTCCGCAGCCAGCAACCTGGTGGCCAATGATCAGAATGGGGTCCACGACATCTTCTTGCGCGACCGAGGACTTGGGATCACGCGCGCCATTAGCGTCACGTCGACTGGGTCCACGGCTAACGGCGCGTCTTCGGTGCCTTACATCACGCCCAATGGGCGCTTCGTCGCGTTCATCTCGATGGCCTCAAATCTGGTGACGGGCGACACCAACGCTAAGCAAGATGGCTTCGTTTACGAAATTGCAAGCGGCGTCATGACGCGCGCTACCGTCGGACCGAGCGGTGTAGAGTCCAACGATCACTCCAACAACATTAGTGTGTCGAACGACGGGCACTACGCAGTCTTTGACACGGTGGCCACCAACCTTGCGACCGACGACACCAATAACGCGAGCGATGTCTACTTGCGTGATCTGTGGTTCTCGCAGACGAAGCGCGTGGGCTGGGGACCGAACAACAGCGTCACGGATGGTCCAAGCCGGAATCCTCATATCTCTGGCGATGGCAGGTACGTCGTGTTCGAATCTGATGCGACCAACATGATTCAGGGAGGCGATCACAACAGCTCTCCCGACGTCTACTTGAGCGACATGGTTGGATCCGACTTCCGCCCACTCTCGCGCACAGCGCAAGGCGATCTTGGCAACGGGCCGAGCACGAAGCCGCGCATCTCGGAAGACGGCGCGTATGTGATCTTTACCTCGCAGACGACCAATCTCGATCCGCCAGGTTCGATGTCGAACAAGCTCGCATGCATGCGCGTTAACGTCACAGGATCGGCGGTGTTTCGGACGTATGCCGCTGGGCTCTTAGGCCTAAGTCCATTTTCTCTCAGCGCGAATGGACAGTTCGCCGCGCTTGATTCGACGAACTCATTTTCCTCGACCGACCAAAATGGATTTCTGGACACGTATCTGTGGAACCTCCAAGCCACGTCGAACGTACCAACGCTTGTGAGCCAAACCTCAACTGGCAACGCCGGCAACGGATCGAGCTACGAGCCACGCATTTCCGGCGATGCGACGCACGTGGTTTACACCACACGCGCCACAAACCTTCGGAACATTACCGACACGACGGGAACCGTTTCGGACGTCGTGTTGACCCGCGTGCAATAGTCGGCAATTTCATCACGTTTTGGGCCGGCGGCCTAATGTCGAAATCGCGGGCGTCCGTCACATCGTGAGTGAGAACGATCAAGCCTCGAAATCTCCTTCTCCTCACGGCGTGCACCTTGAGTGCCTTTTTCTCGCGGACCGGTGAGTCGGCTCAGCCGCCGCTCGCGATCAAAGCTGGCTTGTCCGCCAAGAAGATGCCGGCGTCGGTAGCCTTCGGCAAAGTTACAAGCGCGCTGAGTGCTTTGCTGCCCGAGTTCTCGGTCAACCTCGACAAGTCACTTGCGTCCTCGATGAAGAAGCGACGCGACTTTGCGTGGAAAATTGTCGCCAAGGTTTTTGCGCCTATCGACGTGACTTCAAGCGCGTTCACCGGCACGATCCCGACTTGGCAGACTTGGTACGGCGAAGAAGATTTTCAAGACATCTACGCCGCGTATCACAAGGCCAAGGCAACCGATCCGGCGACAGGACTCGGGCTCTTGAAGGTCAAGAATCTTAACCGAACACTTTCGAGCAAGAATCTCGGAAAAACGCTCAAGCAATTCGAGCGCTTCAAGAAGGTGAAAGGCCTTGGCACAAATCCGTTGCCAGCGCCCGGCACCGGTTTTGTCACCTACAGCCCTGGCATGATCGAGCACATGCTGAAGAGCGCGACCAACATCGCAAAGTGCAATCCCGACGACTATCCCGCAGATCAAAAACCAAGCACCGCGAAGAACACCTGGGGCCTGTGCCTCAAGGCAGAATTTCCCAAAGATGGCGTCATGATCAAGACGCGCTGGGCCAAGCTCGCGAGCGGTATTAAGACGTACGGCACGACCGCGACGGACATGGAAACCATGTGGAACAAGTCGAGCGTGGGGCAGTTCGCATCGAGCGGCACAACCACGCCGTCGACCAGTGCGATGTATACCGTGACGGACGAAAACGGCGCGGTGTGGGGCCTCGAAGGCATGCACATCTCTACAAAGGACATTCGCCTTTGGACCTGGGTTTCAATCTGGTGGTCGAACAGTCCGGACAGCGACTACGGCGCCGATCGACCCAGCACTGTTGCGGCGGCGTTGCCATCGCTCGCGAACTACAAAATGTGCATCGCATCCGATTTCGTCGAGAAGGATTCCGATCCATCCAGTCACTATCGAAGCAGCGATAAGACGAAGTCTCTCGCTGACGCGATCGATAAGGTCAAGTCTCTTGCCAATGGCTCGCAGTGGTGCGCCAATCCGTATCTCGAAACGTCGTTCTCTCGCAGTAACTGCGTGGGTTGTCATCAAGGCGCTGGCGTCAACTTTGACGTGAGCGCAACAACGCAAAACCGCGTCAACGGAATCCCCGACTTTGTGTATGGCTTCGACAATATCAAAGAAGCCATCGAAACCGAGAACGCGAAGTAACGCGGCTCATGGAACAAAGTTGTGCTTCACGTTGCACTCGCCGTCGGCGTTCAAGTGACCGCCCGACGCTGCCGAGTACGCAAGGAAATGTGCGTAACTGTTGACGCTCGAAAATGACGTGCCGTTCGGGTCATACTTGAGCTGACCCGAAGGCGGCGTGAAGTCGCTCACCACACTTCGCCATGGCAGCGCTTCGCCCGACTTGGTCTTCACGCCCGTAATGTCGACGTTCAAAAGATCGTCAATCGAGGCCGTGGTTGTGCCGCCATCGAATCCGATACTTGATGCATTGGCGGCAATGGGATCGAAGTGCAGGGGCGTTCCTTCGACGTTCAATTTGCTCCAAAAAAGATGGTCTGTGTGAATCGTAATCTGTGTGGTTACAGACTTGTTCAAGTCGGGTTGAACGCCGCGGGGAAATTCGCTTCCTACCTTCTGCAGATCGGTGTTGCGGCAGTTGAGGTACGAAGACGGGTTTGAAAGCCCAAGCGTGAATTTCACAACGCTTGGCAATTTTGCAAAAGCGCCCGTGGCCTCTGGTGCAGGCCCTTTGTACGTCGCTGTTCCTTGCAGGATCATCGCGTAGCCCTTGGTGGTGGCCTCGTCGTAGAGTGTTCGCCCAGCGCTGTCGAGGTTGACGACCTTCGCGTTTTTCGAGGCCGCGAGCGTTTCGTAGCTGAACGCGTAGCGTGCTGAGGGGTCGAAATTTCCGGCTTCTTTTGTGAATGCAGCGACAGCAACCGTTCGCTCGTTTGCATCGCCACTCTTGCCCGTAATGTTGCCACCGAGCGTGAGGTCGAGCGCGAAAGGCCCCTTCGCTTCTGCAACGAGGGGGCCCAACTTATCGGGCGCGCCTGGATCCTTGTCGGGATCGGCGTTCAAGCGAATGTTGCCAAGCGTTAGGATGACGTGTTCGAACCGCACTTCCCATCCGTCGACGAAGCCTGGCGGATCCCCCTGCGCGAGCGACGAAGACGTCCAATCGTAGCCAGTGACGGCAAGCGCTTCGCCCGACACAGTCACGAGAAATCCGCCCTTGCCAGGGTCTACCGGTGCGACGAAGGGACCATTGGCTTCAGCCGCGTCTGTCCCCGCATCGGGTGGCGCCGCGTTCGTTGCGCTGCACGCAGCAAGCGACAAAGCGACGAGAGCGGTGGCCGATCCGAACACGATACGACGAAAAAAAGGCATGACGATTCCTTCCGAACGAGCAGTTTTCCAAGCGAAACTAAATTGATCTATAGAGGTTGCGTTTTTGAAACCCAACGAATCGTGAACGTCCCCGTTGACGAACGGAGACCTTGATAAAGATTGGTCATCACCTGATCGGTCGTGACCTTGCCCGTCTTGGACTGGACGAGAACCTTGGTTCCATCGGCATCTTTCGGATTGCCGTCGAGATTTGAAAAATCTGCACCGCGAAACAGCGCGCGCACGTCGAGGCGCACTTCGAGCACGCCTCCGTCAGTCGGCAAGAAACTGGACGATATGCCGCGCACGCGACGAATGCTTGCGATGGATTGACTAGCCTGTGAGCCAGATGCGGCGTCTGTGAGCCACGCGTCGTTGAAGATTAACGCACCCCGGAAACGCATGCTCGTTGCACCTTGGGTTGCGGTTCCTGCGACATCGAGCGCGACGGTGTCGATCGTCGTCGTATCGGATGAAACGCCTGGCGCAGGGTAGAACCACACGTCTGTGGTGCGCACGTGCTCTTCGGTGACCGTGCCACGCGACGGAAATGTCACGAGCTCGGCGGACAGCGCGTTGAACTTCACCTGAGAGAGTACTTCACCAACAATGCGTCCGCCCTCAAGATGATCATCACCTTGAGCGTAAGCTTTCTTGACGAATCGATTTAGAAAACTCTCTTGACCACTTGATAACGGAGTCAACACGTTGAGATATACAGGCCCGAGTGTGACGTCTGCCTTGGTCAACGTGATTGTCCATCCACGTTCGTTGCTGAACGAGACCCCTCCTTGCGCAGTTCCGCCAATTTTTGCGTCGAACGCAAACCGCTTTCCGCCGGTAGTGCCCGCGCATCCTGATGGAAGCGATGCGATGACCGTTGCGCCGAAGAGCGTTGCAGCCGCGGTTATTCGTAACAAAGAACGTGTCATTTTTCACCCACGCTGTCGAAGGTCACACCGAACGTGGCAAATACCGCTCGCGGCTCGCCAGCCGTAAAGTGCCGTGAGGCGACGAGCGTGGGGTAGCCCTGGCTGCGAAAGTCTGAGGTGTAGTTGTACTCACCGAGGCGATACTGCCGATCGAGAAGATTGGTGCATGTGATCCCAAGCGTCAGCGCCTTCCACTTCGCGGACGCTGCAAGATCGACCAAGAACTGCGACTCGGATTGCTCACTAAACGGAAGCGGTCTCGAACCTGCATACGACACACCCGCGCCAAACGATCCCTCGATTTTCTTGTTCCGAATCTTGAGTGGCAGATCACCAAACAGCACACCATCCACGCGAAAAATGGATCTCGGTGCGTACGGAATGGCGAGCCCCGTGTCGTCGAACGTTGCGCGCACGAGCGTGAGATTCGCAGCGATGTCGAAAAAGTTGCCCGTTATCCGCACGTTGCCAGCCCAACCGGTTCGAGTCGTTCCGTTTGCGAGCGTCGCTCGACCTTCGGTCTCATTGAAGAAGAGATCTTTGTCGACCTTCGTTTGAAAGAGCATCGAGCGTACCGTGACGTCGACGTCGCCAATCGAACGCAAGTAAGCGACGCCGGCTTCACCGGACGTCGCCGAAGCAAACGGCGTCTTGAGGTCCTGGTTGACGTACTGCGGATCGAGGCTGCGCGACCCGAGACCGGCGCTTCCACTGAATGTAACGCCGCGAAAAGGTCCGAGAATCAACGTTGTGCGCGGCTGAACCGCAGTCGATGACGTTGACGTTGTTTGATCGGGACTTCGCGCGCCTTGCCGATCGGAAGAGAAGCAGTCGGTATCAATGGGATCGCTCCCGAATGAGCTCTGCGTATTGAGCGCGCAGTGGTTGGTCACGCGGTAGTGATAGAGGTCGCCACGCACGCCACCCCGCAATGTGATCCACGAAAGTGGATGCACGTTTGCATCGGCATAGAGACCAATGTTGGTAAGTGCCGACGAGAGGTTTAGGTCCGTGCGATAGGGCACATTGGTGCCTGAGCGATTGCGTTGCTGCTGGCCCTGAACGCTGTCAAAACGCGCGTAGTACCCGAACTCGATCTCGTGCTTTTTGCCGAACATCGTCCACGGTTGCCGAGCACTTCCACGACCACCAATGGTGATTGTTTGCGATCGCTGGTCGATCAGATCGCCACGTTGCGCGTGCGCGCTCTGCCATGTTTGCACGGTGTCATTTTGAAAGCCGGTGAAATTATCGCGCAGCCGGAAGTCGCGATAGATCAGGAAAGCAGATTGACTAAGTTTCGTCGCGCCCTCACGACCGTTGAGCGTCACGCCGAGCGAGTGCCGCGTCGCGTCGCCGCCCTGTTGCGTGTCGTAGGTATCGTAAAAACCTTTGCGCCCCGCAACGACGTCGTCTTCGCGAAGGACTCCGGCTTGGGCGTAGTGTGTTGCGTAACTTGTGGCGAGCAGGCGATACGAACCCGCTTTGCCAAGCCGGCCTTCGTAACCACCCATTGTGGTGGCGCGATTGCTTGCTCGGTTCTGTCCGAATCCGTCTGCCGAGAAGAGCTCGCCGCCCGCAAACGTGTGATCGGTTGTGCCCGCCGGACGCCACAGAAGCAGAAGACGTTTCGTTCCGAACGAACCGAACGTTGTCTTTGCGGTGAAACCCGGATCCTTGATGCCAAGGTCGTAAAGTGCCGATCCAGCGACTGCGAAGTTGCCCTGCTGCGGTGCGAAGGGGCCTTCGATGAC
>JAHFDZ010000305.1 GCA_023248745.1 Myxococcales bacterium
CGCGCGTGGCCTTTAATATGAGCGCTGCGCTTCGCGGATATGTGCTGCGCACGCTTGGCTACCATGGTGTCACCTGGATCGCTTCCCTACGCACGCTGAAGCGTGCTCGGTCGCTGGGTTGGGGGTCGGTTGGTGCTGCCTTGCAAGGGGCCGATGGGAAGTGGGCGGCATGTACATCGCGGAGGCACCGTGGGTCACGATTTGGTGCGGAGCGTGAGTTGAAGCTTGATCGGAGTTTTCGCGACAACGCTCGTGATTCTCGTACGATGCGAAACATGTTTTCAGCTGATCACTTTGGCCTGCTTACACCCGAAACCGCACTTTCCCCATATGCGACCTATGCGCGCATGCGACGAGAGGCTCCTGTGTGCTTTGTAGAGCCTTGGGGTGGCTGGTGCCTTACGCGTCACTCCGACGTATCCGCGGCCTTTCGTGATGGGCGTCTCTCGGCGAACCGCGCGGCTTCTCTTGCGCGGATGGTGCCTCCTGAAGTTCAGGCGTACCTCGAGCCACTCATTCGGAACCTGTCGTCGTGGGCGCTGCTCGTTGATGCTCCGGATCACACGCGTCTGCGTGCGCTCATTACGAAGGCGTTTACGCCGCGCGCAATGTCGCGGCTCAAGCCGGCCATCGATGAACTTGCGGCGCTACTCATTGACGACGCGATCAAAAAGTCAATCGACGGAACTATCAACATGATTCACGATCTTGCGGAACCCCTTCCCGTGGTCGTCATCGGTGATTTGCTTGGGCTGCCGCGCGACGATCGGCACCTCCTCAAGACGTGGTCGGATAACCTCGCAGCGTTTCTTGGCGCAGCCCAACCGACGCTCGACAAAGCCGTAAGTGCGTGCAAAGCGATCTCAGAAATGGAAGCGTATTTCCGGGGCGTCATCGCTTCGCGAAAGAAAGCGCTCGGCGAAGATTTGCTCTCTTCACTCATCACCGCTGAGTCCGATGGCGGCCTCCTGTCGGAGCAGGAACTTATTTCGACCTGCGCAATGATTTTGTTCGGCGGTCACGAAACGACAACCAATCTGATCGGCAATGGGTTGCTCGCGCTGCTCGAGAACCCTGAAGAACTCACCCGCCTGCGCGAGACGCCGGACGCGATGCCAGTCGCCATCGAAGAGTTCCTTCGCTACGACAGCCCCGTGCAGCGCATGAGCCGCCTCGCGCTCGAAGATTTGACCATCGGCAAGACGCGTATCGAGAAGGGACAACGCGTGTACCTTCTCATCGGTGCGGCGAACCGCGATCCCGAAGTGTTCTCTGATCCCGATCGCCTCGATGTGCTTCGTCCTGATAACCGCCATCTCGCGTTCGGAGTCGGAGCGCACTATTGCGTAGGGGCAGCGCTTGGTCGACTCGAAGCGCAGATTGCGTTGCAAGCTTTGATCGTCAGATTTCCGAAGCTACAACGCGCAGGCGAGGTGACGTGGCTCGACACCATCGCGATGCGCGGACTTCGCACGTTGCCAGTCTTGGTCGGCCATTCGTAACTCAATCAGCAGGCACGAGCCGCGACTGCATTCGGATTTCAACGGTACCGACCGTCACCCGTGGGCCACTCAGGTGGAACGGAAACGTCTTATTCTGACCAATTGCAGTTACCTTTACCGAACCACTCGCGCTTCCGCTTCCGCCTCCAAGAGTCGCTTCTAAGAGATAGGTCCCTGGGATCACGCGCTCGATAACCAAGCGTTCGGCCGACGTCGACGACGGTTCAGAGACCGCCGATACCCCCTTGGGCGAGAGCCACGACCAACGCGTGCCCTTCGAATCAATCAACGCAAAGTCGACATCAGCACCCGTGAGACCGTCCCAACGCGCATCGATCGTCAGTTCCCCACCCTTCGTGAGTGGACTGCGACGCATCTCACCAGGCCGTAATTCTCCGCGTACCGCGTAAAGTGCTTCCGCAAGTTTACCATCGCCTGCACGTACCGCGACGTCGCCCAGTCGATCGGCGAGCTCAACGTCGTCAGGGCGACTCTCGAGCAGCCCAGTTTGAATACGAAGTGCTGCTGCGCGATCACCTTGCCTCGCCGCAAGCTCTGCACGACGTGCGGTTGCGTCGGGGTCGACCGGATCGCGCTTCGTCCACGCTGCAAGAACGTCTTGTGCATCGCCAAGTGAACTTCGCTGCGCGACGAGCCCAAAGAGCGACGCAAGCTTGTCGCGAGAATCGGGCGAAGTGAGCACTTGGCCGCGCGCATTCGCAGTTTTCGTCTCAATATCGCGAGGCAGCGTTGCATCCTCTGAAAATGTAACCGTGCGGTACCATTCTCGACGCATCATACGCCAGCGCCCACCTCCGCGATTTCCTCTCCCTCGAGACATCTCCATATCCATCACTTGCGTGGCCGGAGGCTGCAACGGAGGGATCGTCGTTGGCCGCTTCTCGCTCGTTGCAGCTGGAGCTGGAGCCCCCGCTGGGATTGGCGGTACCTCCTGAATATCGGCGCTCTCGGACATACGCGCGCCTTCGCCGCGCTCGTGTCCACTCCTCGGTACCGAAGGAGAATCCGCGTCGAACTTGTCTTTTCGCTGTGCGATCGCATCCCCGCTTACCTCGGACGCAGCCACCGTTTCACCTGACCATGACGACATAGGTGCCTTCCGTTCGACGCCAAACGCGGCCGCCATCGCAGGACTCTCAAGCACGATCAACGAGGTATGCCGACTCGGCACCGAGAACGTCTTTGACAAGTCAACGATCTTACCTTTCTCGGCTTCGCCCGGCTTTTGCTCAAGCTCTGCGATCGTCGCCGACGCAAATAGGCGTGGAACGAACGCATTGCCTTCGTCGGCGCTCGCACGAACCACAATCGGAAACGAAGTGGACCAAGGCTTGCCGCTCAGCGTTCCCTTCACGGTCGCTGTACCGCTGACTTCAGGCGCCGACATGCGCGCCACCAGCATCGTCTCCTGTCCGCTGCGAAGCGTACCTACCCGCGATGGAGCAACTTCGCGAAGACCTTCGGGGAGCTCGATAGAGACATCGCGCAACGTATTTGCGTACGTTGCCTCGAGCACATCGAGCGCCGCCATCGCAAGCGGCTGACCTGCTTGATAAGGGACCACCGTACCGCCGCCTCCACGCGTTACCGCGGCAAGGGCCGTCGTGTCGGAATCAACGCCGATGGGAACCGCTGTGAGTTGCGCTTCGTCGCCCAGCGCTTTCTTTACGCCCGCCTCGAGAGCCGCGGGTGAGCGCACACCAATAGTTGGCGTTCCGTCGCCGATGTACGTGATGCGAACGCGTTCGCCAGTGGTAAACTTTCTTGCCGCTTCAATTGCACCCAGCAAATTGCTTGCCCCATCTGCCGTTCGCGCTGCGAGGAACGTGCGGACCTTATCGGCCTCTGATTTCGATGGCACCTTTGCGCCAAGCGCGTGAGGAACACACGCGATGTCGCATGCAAGCACCACGAACTTGTCGCGCGGATCGAGTTCTTCAATCACACGTGTCGCAAGCGCACTCGCTCGCGCATATCGCTCGCCGACCATCGATCGACTCGAGTCGACGATGACCACCTGTGTTCGCGCCAGATCGTCCGCAACACGTGGCAACGGTGGGGTCATCGTTAATGCAACGTAGGACGCGTCTGCTCCTGCTGGCTTGTAGGCATACGTCGTCGCCGTACCTTCGTTCTTTTTCTCGTACTCAACAACCACATCACCGCTCGGTGAAAACGCATGCTGCTTCATCGTGCGACTGAAACCACTGCGTTCGGTTTCAACCGAAGGCTCTGTCTCGTAGCCGCGCACGTGGACGCCTCGTTCGGCGTCGTGACCAATCACGCGCACATCGAATCCGAAGTCGTCGACCGCAACTTTGCCATCACCCAAACGAGCCAGTGGATACACATATCGCCTCACGCCAGCCGACTGCTGAACGTGCTGCGTATACGCAAGCACTACGCGCCGTGACCCCTTCGCCGGAATCGGAAAAATCCGTAGTTCCATCCGACCGCCTGCGCGCCATTCGAGAAGCGCAGGGTCGCGCCACGGGCCGGGAACCCAGATCCACTCTTCTTGAGGCTTGTGCTCTGGCTTCGGCGTTGCGTTGAAAAGGACACCGCGCCAGATCGCTTTGCCCTTGTCCTTGTCGAGGAAGGCACCCTCTTCAAGTTTGCCGTCAACATCGAGCGCAAGACGCTCAATTTGCGCATCAGGAGGAAGCGGAAAGCGGAAGATGCCTTCGAGCACTTGCGGCTCATCGCTCGCAAATGTTTGCTCAACCTCGGTGCGGGCTATCTCGCCCGCAATGCGCACCTTCACGTTTTGCTTCGATAGCTTCAGCGGCTTGCCGCCTTCGCCCTTGTCACCTGGCAAGCGAGCGCGCAATTCGCCAAGCCCTGAAGGTGCCTCGGCGCTCGCCTCGCTCTGGAACTCTGCCCAGCCAAACGACTGCGCGAGTCCGGCGCCCCCCATGCGCGTGTCCTTTTCCGAAATCAACGCGCCCTCACCCGCGTTCACGCGCGAGACCACACCACTCGGACCACTTGAAGTCACCGCACCGCGCGCTACCGATAGGGAAGCAACTTGATCATCAGCAACAGAAAGCGCAATTTTTGCTGCCCCCGCATTCGAAACTTTGCCGCGCCCTGCCTGCACTGTCGATGCACTCTTGGCGAGTTCAAATACCGCAGCGCCTCGATTCAAACGCGCACTTCGATCGCGATCGACAGAAAGCGCGACTTCGCTACCACGGTCGATCACAATCGAGCTGCCGTCGTCGAGCGCCACACGCGCACGCGTTCGCATGTCGGTACGAACCTTGGTACCGGCGGCAATTGCTTCGCCCTTTCTTAGCGCGCGCTCGACGCCATTGGCATCGACGATGGCGACACCACCTTCATCACCGCTGACATCGGCGACCATTCCCTTCCAAGGCGAGGACGCAAACACTGCCGTCGGCGCCTGTCCGTATCGCCACACACCGAAGCCCGTTACAGCCGCTGCAATCGCAAACGCGACAGAAACCTGGCGACGCATCGTCAACAAAGTTGCCTTCTTTGGCCCATCGCTCAACGCAACGACCGCCGATAGAGCCGGTGGTGCGGCCTCCTTGACTGTCGATGCCGCGTGCACATCGATTGCCGCAAGAATGCGCGACTCAAGATCCTTCGGGGCCACAAATCCATCGGATGCATGCTGCACCCATTCGATCGCACATCGTGCGTCGTGGACGAGATCGCGACAAGCATCGCATGACGCAACGTGGTCTGCGCTCGACTCTGGCAGCTCACCATCGACAGCCTCGGAGAGAAACTCGAGGGCTCGTTCGCAACTTTGTTCGTTTGTGGTTGTCATGTGCGTTCCGCCTTGGCCTTACCTGTCAACGTTTCACGCTCGAGTACGCGTTCGCGAAGCCGTACGAGCGCGCGTCCAATCCGCTTGCGCGCGGCCGCTTCTTCAATGCCGCACGCCTCGCCCACTTCACGCACGCTGAGTTCGGACACGTAGCGAAGGAGCACGGCTTCACGTTCCGTCGGCCTCAGATCACCGAGTGCTTCACGAACTTGCTCGCCACGTTTTGCATTTTCGTACGCGATGTCGACCCCTACATCCGGCACTTCATCGCTCCGAAGCAAAGAGAGTCTTCGCGCCTGACGCGTTCTCACCTCAATGCGGCGCGCACAGACGCGACGCGCAATGCCGAATAGCCACGACTTCACAAAGCCATCGCCGCGAAATGAGTCGATGCCATCGTATGCGGCGAGCAGCGCTTCTTGCGCAGCCTCTTCGGCGTCAGATTGAACGCCAAGCATCGCGAAGCAGAGACGAGCGAGCGATGTTCCATAGTGCCGCGCACAGAGCGCAATGGCACCTCGAGCGTCTTTTGCGCGAATGCAGGCGTTGATGTCGGCATCTTCTGTCACAGCCGGAAGAAGAACGATGGGACTCCTATCCCCTTGTCCTTCATTGGACGCCGATAGGGCACAGTCTGCTGCCGGAGGCATTGATAGAACCCTCATCTGACCCCCAAGTGCCTGTGAGACGCCTGAATGGGACAAACGATTTGTCGAAAGCGAACGTTTCTTCACTCAACGCGCGATTTCCCCGCGAAATCACTTTTTTCGTCTTCCACCGAGAGACCCGCCGATAATCAAAAGATGCGAATCCATTCCTGCCTCGTCGGTCTGCTGTTGTGTGCTTGCTCGACCGATCCCACGACGCCGAATTCCGATGCCGCCGCAGACGTGGCGAACGTCATCGATGCCGCAGAGGATGTCGTCACGACTCCCGATGCGGTCGCCGACGCAGGAACATCGATGCTCGACACGTGCAGCGCGACAGTCGGCGCGAATGTCCCTGCCTTTTACAAGAACTACTTCAGGTGCACCGATCTCACCGTGAGCGGCACCAACCTGGTCATCGGCACGAAGGGATTGCCTCCGTACAAAACTTACTACTACGGCGCAGGTAGCCCGAACTACGCGCCGTTCGACACAAGCCGCGGCAATCAATACAGCCCGAATCCCAACACACTCAAATCGCAAACCCTCACGTTCACGATCCCGCTCACACCGACTGCGAAGACCAACTTGACGATCACGTCCAGCCTGATCGACGGAACGGTCGGCACATCGAGTCAG
>JAHFDZ010000306.1 GCA_023248745.1 Myxococcales bacterium
GAGACTACAGGGCGAGTGTACTGGCCTCGCGAGCAGGTTTGCAACAAGGGCGGCGGCCCAAGAGTTCTTCTTTGCGACGGAAATAGGCCGAGATGTCCTGGAGCAGTCCGTTTCCAGCGGAGGATCGCAACCGCCAGCAACGACCGACCAAGCCCCTATTCGGAGCCCTTCCAACGTTCGATCGAGCCGAATTTCGACGCTTTGCGCTATTTTGTGGAGGTGGGATGCGACGGCTTCAGCGGGACCTCGCCAACGACACTCCCCGGCAACGACCGCCCGTTGGGCTCTGAAAGCGTTTCAACAAGCTCAACGTTCATGGGAGTCCTCGGATCGAATGGCTTCTTGGGATCAACCACGCACCCGGGATGTTGCGGAGGCTTGGGTCGCGCGCCCCAGCTAGGGCGCCCGCCCTTGACTGTGCATTGAGCTAGGACCAGGCGCCTCTTGAAGCTCTCCCGAAGCTTGAGCTCCTTGAGCTCCTCGATACGCGCTTCAAGATCGCGAAGGCGCACGGCATAGGTGGGGCCATCAACTGCTGGTGCAGCACTCGGCGTTGGTGCGGCAGGGGCAACGAGTGCGCCCGCCGCGGGCTGCGCAAAAGCAAATATTGAAGTGAGAGTTAAGGTCACTGCCGCACCGAGCAGAGTCGCCGTCCGTTGCATGGCTACGTCCTTTCGCGTGAAATCACGCGCTTCCCAACGATGAGACTAACAGGGGCTGGGATCGTCAATGAGCCGTATCGCACGCCTCATCCTCACAGCGGTAGACGCGAACCGAATGTTACCAGAAGAAACACGCTGCGGGGGCCCTCGCGGTTCTCGAGACGAAAAACCCCGAGATGTGGCAACCTGTGCGCACCCTGGGTGAAGATCCTCGGGCGGACTTGTGCGTCTGAACATGTATGAGCTCAGCACCCCAACCATTGAACAAGCGCACGCGCCTCGAAAGGGCGTCGTTTGTGGCGCGTCGGGGGTGGACGCGAACCGGGAACGAGCTCGGGCATGAGTCAGCCTTCGGACGAGGAGCTCATGCGGCAGTATTGCGGCGGCGATCGCTCAGTGATGACCATCTTGGTTCGACGCCATCAGCAGGCCGTCTTTCACTTTGCGATGCGCCACGTGCGATCGCCGGACGTGGCGCAGGACGTCGCGCAAGACGCCTTTGTGAGAGTTGTCCAGTCTGCACCCGATTTCAAAGAACAAGCCCGATTTCTCACGTGGCTATTTACAATTGTGCGCAATCTTTGCCTCGATCATGCGCGGCGTCAGGTTCATCGCAGACACGCATCGCTCGACGCAGGCAATCCTGGTTCCGAAGGCGAAGGTCCAACCTTGGGCGAACAGACGCGCGATGCATCGGCAGACGTCGAGCGTGCGGCCAGCAGCAACGAACTCTCGGCGCGCATTCAAGGCGCCGTCGATCTACTGCCAAGCGAGCAACGCGAAGTCTTCTTGCTGCGCGAGATTGCAAACTTACCCTTCAAAGAAATCGCCGAAGTTACAGGAGTCAGCGAAAACACCGTCAAGAGCCGCATGCGCTATGCGCTCGAACGTCTTCAAGAAGCGCTTTTGGAGTACGAAGACTTTGCGCGGTCGCTGAAATGAGTCGCCATGAACTGTGAAAGGTTCGAATCCCTACTTCTTGATGAGCTCTATGGTGAACTCGATGAGCTCACCAGCGCGGCGATGCGCAAACATGCGCAGGGTTGCTCGCACTGCGCCGCGAAGCTCGAGGGGCTGAAGCGAACGCGTGCCGCACTTCAACTGAACAGTGATGTTGAAGTGCCCTCGTCACTTGAAGCGCGTATCTTGGATGCGGTTGCCGACGCAGAAAAAGTAACGCCGATTGATATCGTCAAGAAGCGGAACTCTGGCTGGATCTCGCGCGCGGGTCGTTGGGCGATGCGGCCTCAAACTGCGATGGCAGCACTCTTTGTGTTGATGCTTGGATCAAGCGCTGTGCTCATGCGGTCGAGACAGTCGAACAGCAAACGGTCGGTGTCCGTTGAGGAGATGGGCTCGCCTGAAGCAAAGGCTGGAGATGGCACAAGCAACCAGACGTCGAAAGCTGCTTCGGGAAGCCTTGCATCGTCAGCTCCCGCAAAGTCGATGCCGCGCGCACGGGGTGAAGAGGACGAGTCGAAAGAGTCGGCCCGCGTTGCGAAGGACGAGTCGAAAGATAAGTTCTTTGAAGTCGCTCCAATAGCGTTGCCTGCAGCATCTGGAGCGGCAACGACGACTGCTCCGAGTGATCCGCAGAACATGCCAGGGATAGCGCAAAACGGAAGCGGGTACGGCGGTTTGGCGGCAGACAGGGCGGTGCAGCCGGCACCACCTCCTCCGATGGCTGCCGCGGAAGGCGCAACAGACGGCCACCGAGAAAAGCAGAACATGCAACGTGGTCTCGAACAGTACAAGAAGCGCGATTTCGACAACGCCCGGCGTAACTTTCAGAGTGAATCGAAGAACGATCCCAATGCAGCGCTTTGGGCTGCACGGGCAGCTCGTGAAGGAAGCGGTAAGTGCAACACCGCGGTGAAAGAGTTTGACGCGATCGCGAAAAGCTCGCGAGGGACGCCAGCGGGCGATCAGGCAGCGCTTGAGAGTGCAAAGTGCTTACGCGCAATGGGCGCCCATGCAGAAGCAGACGCGCGTCTTCGTACGATAGAAAATTCGCCGACCGCAGGGCCTGCAGCGAAAGCCGAGCTTGAGGCCAGTCGAGGCCGAACAACGTCGCGAGCTGCTGCGCCAGCCGCACCTCAAAAGAGTGAACCGGCGAAACCTGCAGCGACCAATGCGCATTGAGTTCGCAAAACGCTGGCGTGATCGCGACGACACCTATGCCGTTGACAAAAACGATCGCGCAGCGAGCGAGTCCTTAGAGGCGTTGCGAATCAAGCTGATCGATGGCTCCCTTGATGCCGCCGACGGACTGCGTCTTTGCACATCGATGGGTACCTCGCTTGCCCTTGCAGGCGCCAGCACGCCATTTGTCACATCTGTTGTTACCAATATTGCCACGTTGCCCGAAACACCTTGGCGTGAAGAGGCTTCGGTCGCATTGCTCGAAGCGTACGTGCGCGAAGTGCGAGAGATGGCCCGCGCCGACGTGGCCTCACATTGGCCCAAAGGTTGGATGCGACTCGATCGGTCGTCTGCAATTGCGATCGCAGACCCGCCGCCAGATGATGATCGAGCGAACGAATGGCTCACGCGCGTCGCCGCAGAAATTGCGCGCAGCGGCGTTCATCAGGTGCGTGTGACAGGCGCTTCGGCCACCGCGCTAGCTCAACTTTTAGGCGAAGTTGGCATCAGCGTTGAGCGCGATACGGCGGAAGGTTCGCCCTAGGATACGCGCGCGATCCGCTCCTTTGTAACCTTTACTAAGGTATTTATGAAGCAGGTTCGCGCAAGTACGCAATCGTGCGGATGACATCGATTAGGCGAGTGCGATCGGCTTTCTCGAGGTGATTGAACCGGACACCCATTCCGGGGTTCGGGTTGTCGCCAGAATCGCGCATCGGGTTAATCCACGTTACGACGCCATCGAGCTTGAACGGCGTGTATCCTGGCGGCGCAAACTGAAGCGTCAACGGCGTGCCTAGCGGCAACGGATGCTCGGTTCGGACGAAGATGCCCATCTCGCTAATGTTCGCGATCGAAGCGAACAAGAACGTTTGATCGGTCACGCAGTCCACGGCCCAAGTCACGTCGTAGCGATCATAAGTGCGTCGATTCAGATACCCAAATGCATGGATGTCATCGTCGTCGATCATCAGATCATCCCCGTAAACGTTGGCCATAGGTTTCACCCTCTCACTGTGTCTGCGCTTCAAAGAAACGCGATGCAAAGGAACTTGTGCGTCTCATTGAATTCGGGGGAGCCGGTTTACTGCACACGGATCTCACCGCCGTACACGCGGTTGTCCTCGTGCGGGCCGCTCACGACTTTCATGCGTGGAGCATCGCCGCCTGGGAAGAAGCCGAAGTAGAGCTTGTATTTGCCGCTGCTGAAGTTGGGGCCGAGCTCGACCTTGTGGTCATCGATGACGACGTCGCCCTTGAGCCAGTAGGTCATGGGGTACTTGCCCTGCATCGGCTTGTGATCGCCGTTGTATCGTAACGCGTCGCGATCAATATGAATGAACGCTTCCCAATCGCGGTCGATAGTCTCGAGCACCCGGAAGTAGAACCGAATGCGCGTGGGCCTGCCCATCGTCAGATAGTCAACCTTGTTGTCTTTCATGTCGACTAGGTCGTAACCAAGGACCTCGAGTTTGTCTTCGAGGTTCACTTGAAGTGGCTTGGCGATGGTCGGCCTGTCGTCAAGGAGCCAACTGGAGAGCGGATTGGCTTGTGTCTCACCTGACTTGAGAGACGACGACGCGAGCAGCACTTGGCTTGAGCGAGCATCGAGCACCGGCAGGTTTTGTCGGGGCGTGCTGGTCTCGCGGTAGAGTTTATTTAGCTTCGCGAGCTCTTCGCCTCGCATCGCGATGAAGCGTCGCGTGGAACCGCCTGCGTTGAGCCAGGCCTGCGCGGCCTCTGGCGTTGCAAGATTCGTTACTTGACCACCCGCGTAGTAGGCGGCAGCACGATTGCCAATACCGAGAAGTCCGAGTGCCCCGCTCGTTCCGCCGTACTTTTCGTAACTACGGAAGACATCTTTTGGCGAAAGCTGATTGGCGAGCGCGGGGTAGTAGATGCTTGAGAGCACCGCACCCGCGATCGATCCAAGAATAGCAAACAGCGCGGCGCGGCTGCGAAGAACGGGCCCAAATCCGTTCTTGGAGTTCCAATGCAAGAGGTCGGCGGCACCAACCGTGGCCCCGATGAGACCGAACGGCAATAGCGCCAACGCCCACCACGCGTTCATGAAGTAGGGGCGATAGTGGACGGGCGCTGAAGCCATGTACCCATAGTTCTTACGCGCCCCAATCCAGACACCGACAGCGACCAAAGCCGTCGCCGCGACAAGCGCGAAGTAGAGAACCGAAAGCCAACCGTCGAGCGCTGACGACACCGCGCGAACGGGGGCGCGAAAGTTCTCAACCGCAAAAGGCTTGCGCTTCGGATCGAACTCGAGCCACGTGAGCACCGCCACGAAAGCGAAAATTCCGAGCACTACCCACCACAAGTTGAGCGAGGTGCCCTTGAACGACTCGGGGAACGTCGACACATTGAGCGCGAACGCTTGAAAAGCTTTCTCGGGAAGTTTGTGAAAGTCGTGATGCAACACTGCTGCGAGAACAAGTGTGCCCACGCCTACGGGAACCGCTGAAGGTGCTCCGCGCTCGAAGTCGCGGATGGCAATGCCGCAAGCGGCTGCCAACACCGATGGAGCAACGAACGCGATAAGATCAACGCGTGGCGCCAGAAGGCCATGGCACGCGAGCGCGACGGAGGCACCCAAAATGATTGCAACGCGCGTCTTACTTTCGCGCGCAGCCGCCTCACCAATGACGCCGACGGGAGCAATAAAAAGGCGACCCAATGCGAAGGGGAGGAAGGCACTCCATGGTGCAAGCGCGTGGCCGAGAATGCCGACGTAGTAGTCGAAGGTTGGATAGCGATTGTTCGGCCGCACCATTGCGCCGAGCCACATGCTGAGATTCTTGTCGGCACCACCCGCTTCGGCAACGGCAAGTGCCTTGACGATAATGCCGATAGACGCTGCGGTGAAAAGGACACCGACGAGGAACGTGCCGAAACCCGTGACCTCAGCCTTCGCAAACGTAAACACGAGCGTGGCTGCGCCGACTGCGAGCATTGGAGCCGCGACCCCAAGAAGCGCGCCTCGCGAGAAATATCCGGCGGCCAAACCACCCAATCCGAGTGCAGCAAAGGCAAAGCGGACCACCATGGCTTCGCGATCGCCTTCGCGCTCGTCGATGACGGCGACAAGCAGGCCTCCGAACGCCATGGAAAACGCGCTCATCGTGCAGATGTCGCCTAGGAGAGTGCGCGACTGCACGGCGTAAAGAGGCATCGTGGACAGTGCAAGCGCGGCATAAAAACCGGCGCGACGATCGACGAGACGGGAGACCCAAGCGAACGTCGCGACGACTCCCGCGATGCCCCAAACGGCCAGCGGCATGCGGCCTGCCCATTCGGAAAGACCAAACAGTTTGAAGCCCGCGGCGACCGACAAGAACGGCAGCGAAGGCCTTCCGAGATCGTTGAGATAGGGCAAATGGTTTTCGGCACCTTCGAGCGAGAGCTTCGTGGCGCCAAACAGGCTCACGGCGATGCGACGCGCAAATTCGGCGACGTTGAGCTCGTGTGGATCCCAGAGGCCGCTCGCCGAAAGTGGTGGCGCAACTAGGAAAAGCAGAATGGGCACGACAATCGCGCCAATCGCAAGCGCGCGCGCTTGAAGCGGGGAAATCGCAATCCAAGGAGAGGGCGAAACCGGCACGGCTTCCGGATCAATTGGCGTCGGATTCGCGAGCGAAGTGTCGATTTCGGAAGGCATGCGCTTATCGAGCCGTTTTCGAATGGCTGAGCTCTTAACGCAAGCGCGAATATGACCCATTGGGCGATTGGCGGTCGTTTCGGTGGGTCGGGAACGCACGATTGGGGACGAGCGCGCCTTCGCGTGGTA
>JAHFDZ010000064.1 GCA_023248745.1 Myxococcales bacterium
CGACTCGACGAAGCGCGAGGAGAGGCCGAACAGCTCGAGCCTCTCACACGAGGTCCAAACGCACGCGCCTCGGTCTGGCGTACCGTTGCGGCGGCTTTCCAAGCCGAAGGACACCACTCGTCCGCGCGGGAGCTACTTGAACGGGCACTACGCTATCGACCCGATGATCCATCAACGCTGCTTGATGTAGGTGCCGCACTACTCGATCAAAACGATGCACGCGCGCTGCCCTTGCTCCGCCGCGCATCTGAGCTCGGCACGCAGGATCGCGCGATTACGGCCCGTATCGAGTTACTGTTTGCGCGTGCGATGGCCTCGCTCGCAAACGACATACCGGCCGCACTTTCGAGGCTTCGTGACGCTCCATCAGGTACGACGCACGAGCCCGAAATTCGCATATGGGAAGCGCGTTTCAGGCACCAACTTGGAGACCCTCAAGGTGCTACCGTGGCATACGCCGCAGTGCGCGACGTCATTCTGGCGCGCGCAGCGGCAGCACCAACAGAAGCGGCCGATTGGCTTCTCGAAGCAGCACGATTTGAACGCGACGTTCGCGGCGATCTTTACGCGGCAAGGCAGCACCTTTTGGTGGGTACGCGCGCAAGCAAAGACGATCCTGCAATCGCGCGGCTGCTTCACGAGGTAAGCAGCGCGGTTGCGTTGGCAACGCGCGAAGCCACGTTCTCTGAAGCCGCACTTAGCGAGCAAACAATCGTTCCGTCAGTTGACTCTTTGGCAACAGCAGAACCAGCAAAAGCTGCGTCTCCGCGATCACTCATCGCCGCGATCACGATCGAAGACGAAGACGTCGCAGCAGCTCGCGTTGAGCACCTCACGGAACAGTTGCGCGCCGATCCGACACACGAAGAAGTTGTGCTCGAATTGGCAGGATTGCTTCGCGCGCTCGGTCGTAGCCACGAGCTGCTCGCCGTGTTGCTCGCGCGCGTGGAGGATGCGCCCAGCGAAAAACGAGAGACCATTGTTCAGGGTACGTGCGCACTTCTTGAAGAGCTCGCGACGGAAGCGGCGAGCGCTGGCAAAGACCTTGACGCGTCACTGTTTCGCGATGCGCGTGGGATTATTTCGTCATAGATCATCAACGCGGTTGATCTCATTTCGGTAGCGCGTGCAAGTCGCCGCATTGCTGAGAGACCTTCTTGCGATACGATCACAACGATGAAACGCACGGGGATAGGGAATGCGCATCGAGGATGTACTCTGGCGATTTCTTGGCTGACGATCGAAACCGGTTGCACGGCAACAGGCACCGCGGGCGCGCAAACTCGGTACGAATCGGATAGCGAGGCAACCGTCGAATCGGCACGAGGCTCGTGGAACGGCGCCATACTCAACGTGCTGCCATCGAAAGGCGGCATCCACATTGTCGGCGTTCGCGACAAGACCAACATCACATTGCACGCGAAGTTCGCTGTAGGCGCCGACAACAAGAACGACGCGTCGGAAGCCTTTGGTGAATTGGCAAGCTTATTGACCGTTAGAAAGCGCGAAGATGGCCAGTGGTTTGTCGAGTGCCCGCAGACAAAGAGCTGGCACCGAAGCGTCGATCCTGCCACAACGGGCTGCGCCAACATTCGCCTCGAAGTGCCCGAAGGAACCACGACATTTCCGCTTCAGCTCGTTGCCTCCACTTCGTTCGGAGGCATTGACGTAAAAGACGTCATTGTCGATAAGCTCGACCTTGCCGCGCCTTTTGGGCTCGTCGCCGCCGTTACGCCTACCAAGAACGCGCAAATTAAGTTGTGGGGGCTCGAACTTGCGTCCGGGATGTGTTCGACAATTCTGCGAGTTCCAGAATCGTCGACCATCAGGCAGGCGACGCTGACCGTTGAGAAGCCTTCGGTCAAGTATCTTGACGCTCCAGATGAGCCCCGATATTGGCTCGGAACGTACATCGAGGGGTTCACCGACTCGCCAACGATTGCACCACGGACTGCCACCTACACCTGGCAGCGCGGCGTCGATCCATTTGCGGCTGCAAGCATTGAGCTGCACGCTTCGATGGGCAAAACGATACTCACGACAGCACCGGTAAGCCCGTCGGCACTTTTTCATCAGTGCGAAGGCCTCTCGTTCACCGTGTCGCCCTAACCATCGAGCGCAACGTGGGCTCACGTTGCGCTCGTGTGTGGCGATCTTCTTTACCAACAATCGGTCAAGAAAATGTACTAACTGAAGCGGCCCTCACTTGGCTGCTTTTAGCGCGGCCCAGCTTCCGAACGTTGCGTCGTCCTTCGCCGATTCTGGGCGGTATTCCCAGTGCCAGCATTCCTTCTCGACCGTCCGCTTGAAACCGAAGGTGCGCCCGTGTTCAACGAGCCACCGGTATACGGGTGTCCACTTGGAGACATCGGATCTAGCGTTGCCCTTCCCCATGCCCACCTCAATGTCGAGGGCTTCGCCGGACTGATGATTGGAGCTACCTGGTTCGCCCGCTAGGTTCCCACCGTTGCAGTCTTTGTGGCCTGGCTTGCCGTTGTTCTTGTAGCAGTCGAAAAGATATTCCTGCTCGCCGTAGCTTCGGAAGCCGCTGTTGATATTGAGCTCGACGCCATCTTTTCGCGCGGCCTCAACCATCCTGAGAAAAGCGGGAACTGTTTTTGTTGAAACAAGTTTCGCACTTTTGCCTGGTGCTCCACCGATGACATAAAGCGGGATGGCTCCGACAAACTTGCCGTTGTCCCAAGCTGCGTATGGGCCCTTCTGAGATTGGTCCGTCGGCTGAAGCAGCTTCGTCACCACGTTCGGCGGAATCGGGCTCTTAACGTTCGGGTTGACAATGACCGCACCATTGCTCGCCGCTGGCGACGCCGGCGCCTGAGGCGCAACCGGCTCGAGGGTGAGCGTGAACCGAAGCAGCTTGCCGAAAGGCTTACCGATATAGCTGTGGTTGGCGAAATGGAAGACTTTCGTAAACGCCGCAAAGACTCGCGGAGTCGCGTCTTCGCCCTTCCACATTCGCTTCAACCTGCTGGTGATCGAATTTGACGGTGGCACGATATCGGATTGCTGTGGGAATGTACTTCGCACAACACCTCCGATCGAATTCGCCGGTTGCGAGATGTAGTTTCCTCCTCTCGCAAAGGACCACTTTCCGTCCTTCCGCTTGTATTCACACAACGCGACGACTCGAACGGTCGGGTCAGCTGGATCGGGGGCATATCGAAGTACGCGCGGTCCCAACCCCGTCATCGCGGGCGTGACCACTGCGAAGAGGGGACTGTCCGTGCGACCGTCGAATAGCCATCCCTTGAAGGTCGGTGATGTGTCCGTAAAGCGCGGCGTTCCCGTCGCCTTGTCGGTCATCATAAGGCTGCTGAGCGTCGGGTTCGTATTCAACCACTGTGCTTCGGTCTTCGTAACGTAGTCCACGACCGTCGAAACACCTTCCGCGCACAGATCGTCGATATCTTGAGCCTCGTTCTCGAGATCAACTTCATAAGGCATCCCAGCGCGAGCAAGCGTTGAAACCGAACTCATGAGTCCGAACGAAAGCATAGCGAAAGTAATTTTCCTCATAAGTGACCCCTTCCTAAAAATGGGCTGCACTAGGGCAACCCCCTAAGGGTAAGACGGCGCAATTTGTAAAGCGTTTAAGCCTTGGCGTCGAAAGCTCAAAAAAAAGCACCAAGGGGAAAACGAGCTCACGACCCTGTCTGGGGGATGGCGGCACGCACCTCTGTGATCACATCATCCACCAACGTCGCATCGAGTCCCATGCCGACCGCAAATCGATCGAGTAGGGTCCGCTCTTCAATGCTGACGTCATGGCTTGCGAGTGCGACAACGGCCGCGACACGCAGTAATTCGCGCGCAAAGTCTGGACGTATCACGGCATCGATCACGAGTTGCACGCGCTTTTCGAAGCCGTCGCGCGCAAGCTCTGCCTCAAAGTCTTCGACGAGCGTCACCACTTGCCCACGCGGAAGTGAACCGTCGCCCAAGTTGTGCACGACCTGTTCGAGGGCTCGACGCTCGACTTCGTCGAAGTGGCCGTCGGCGTGGGCCACCAAGATCGCAGCACCGATCATCGCTTCGAAAAGTGCGACAAGGTGTGGATCAAACCCCGTTGGAATCGTTGTCTCATCGTCGGGCCGAGCCCCGTAGGTCGCTGCCGCAAGCGACCATACGGAGCGCTTTGCACCGCCGGTTGATTTCTGCATCAAAGTCTTGAGTTGGGCCAAACGCGATTCTGACATTGGAGGCGCTCCACCTTACACGATTGCCAGTGCGCAGCCCGACTCAATGCGACGTTCCTGCATCGGCTTGCGGATGTACGCTGCTCGAAATTGGCGGAGTCGGTGCCGCATTGATGTACGTCTGAGTCGGCTTTCCGGAGTGAGGCGCACCGGCCCCAAGCAGCACCACCACGCCATTCGTATCCGAGAGCCCACGAGCGATCTCGATCGGTACAACCGCGCCATCCGCGGGTGCATACACGCGCACCCACGCCCACGGAATCGGGTTCCCCGCAGGATCTCTGAGGGCCATCGAAAGCTGTATCGGAGCAGGTACCGACACCTCGATAGCTTCGCGTTTGCGATCGGCCACCGAAATCTCAACATCCGACCGCACTATCCACGGCAACCCTGAACCGCTCGCAGGGCGCACAACCAGATCGTAAGTACCCGCGTCCGCGACAAGCTCAAAGGTTCCGTCACTTGACGTTGTCGTCCTTGCAGCTCGTAGCGTGACGAGTGGTGGAGCATGATTGAGATCGCGACTTGCAGCGGCAGCGACAAACTCGATCTCAGCGCCAGCCAAGGCACGTCCATCTGACACGCGCGCAACACCGCGCACCGTCAACCCAGAGCCAACCGTAAAACTCTTGCCCGCTTGAACCTCGTTGACGAGATCGACCAACATCGTGGTCTGAGTCGTCGCAAGCCCCGGAGCTCTCGGAACAAGTGTGAGCTTGTATTCCCCTCGCGGCAGCGTTGTCGCAAACAGTCCGTCGCGATCCGTGGACAACGTGGTGCTCCAACTGAGGCTCTGCGAAAACTCGAGCTCCGGATCCGAAATGTAAACACGCTCGCTACGAATGACGACGTCTGCGACCACGGGAGATCCCTCGTACAACACGCGACCGCTCACCCGAGCCGGCTTTGGAATCGCTGGATACTCGACGCGATCAAAGGGCTGACCCGCTTGTTTGAAGACAACAAGCGTCGGAAGCTCCGGATTCGTCGGAATCACGACCAACTCTGCGTGCGATAGCGCGTCCTTATCGGCAGGCGATCGATGTGCAAGAAAGCGAACGCGCAACTGTTGCCCCGCGAGCCGCGCTCGCGACGAAATGCGACGTCCCGTCGTTGTTTCGCGAAGATACGTCGACCACCCATCGAGGTTGCCGCCTTCGCGCAAGATCGTAAACTCCGGCGCCGCGAGATCGCCACCAACGCTGGGCGTTAGGTCGACCTCATCGAGTGCAACACGCTCAAAAAACGCTCCTCCTTGCTCAATCGTCAGGGCGCGATCAGTCCCGCGCGTATCAGGAGGAAATACGTCGAACGCGTCTTCGGGAACGATCGATCGCCCATAAAATCCTGGTGCAAGCGTCGCGAGGAAACCCGGACTTTGCCCACCAAAGGGCCCCGGCCCAGCCAGTGTTTTCTCAAATGTCACTTTGTTAGCTACAATTTGAGGTGCGCCGATACCTAGCGCCGCAGCATCAGCGAGCCGACCATCGCGCAGCTGCACAAACGGGAAATAGGTCGCTGAAACCGGCAGTGACGTCGTCGCAAGGCCGTTGCCAAGATCAGTCCGGAGGATGGAGCCGACCAGCGTACTGCCCGGCACGTACTGCCCTTCGGCTCGTAACGCCAAAGGCAACGGAAAGCACGGCACAGCGAGGCCGCAAGGAACGCTTCCCAGTCTCACCGCTCGCTCGCTCAGCAAAAATGTAACACCTGGCGCGAAGTAAGACGTTCGAGGCAAACTCACCGCATAAACGAGATCATCAATCGTAGCCGTCACACGACAAGCACCCTCAACACACGCCGCCTGTGCGTAACGGCTGTCGTATGTCGCATAGAGCGAACACTCTGATTCGCTACACCGATTGATCGGTTGAACAAGCTTCGGAAATGGTTCAAGCGGTCCGCATGCAGCGAACGCAGCAAATGCAACTAAGCACGCGCGCCTCATTGATTACTGCCCCGCAGCGTCGGAAGGTCCGTCGCTTTGCGCATCAACAATGCTCGACGCGTCGAAGCGACCCGCATCATAGCTCGGACAACCATCGATCGAGCCCGAGGGGTTGTAGAACCAACTGACGATGTCGCCGCCGGGCGCATTGGGCGTATGCGGAGACGTACTGTTGAACGAGCCAGCAGCGATGAACTCGATCGTATGACATCGCGTGGGTGCCGGCACGTCGCTCAGTGAAAAGGAAACCGCTCGCACCCCACCATCGATGGTCCCAGGTTCGGGTCCTACGACGCCGCCCGCCACCGGCAGCGGATTCGTAATCGGGTCAAAGTCGACAAACGCGTTCCAAGCAAACGTTGCATTCTGATCGACGAGTTGAACGGGCACCACGAACGTCGGAAGCGGTGGAAAGACGACGCGATCGGTTGGTGGCAACACAGACCCCTTCACAATGCTTGGACGCGTCGGTGGGTATTGCGGAAGGTCGGCCGGCGGATCCGCAAGGATGCACGAGAGTATGGGGGCCGACGCGACGAGCAACAGAAGCGCCGCCTTGCGATGCGCCGTCAGCAACCATCGATAGCTGTTGGTCGCAAAACGCATCGCGCACAGTTTCGCACAATCTCTGCCACTCGCGAAAGGCCTTCGCTCGCAATCGCCTTATTGGATCGACAGTCCAAAAGGTAACACGCAGAGCATTTTTTCTCCGCGCAAGAGCGGCAGTGTCACTCCGCCCAATTGCGCAAGTGCCGGCGTCCGGCTGAGAATCGGAGCCACGAAAGGGGACGCGTTTTCAAGGGGCGCTGCCTTCTCGAACGGTCCCTCATCCTCACCGCCAAGCGCACTGAGGAGGCCTCCCTCTTCACCAAGTACACTCACGCGAGCATCGGCCGGGCTCCCGGCAAGCTCCAACGCACGAGCGATCGCTTCTCGAACGCCCCCGATTTTGTCGACAAGTTTACGACGCTGCGCTTCATCGCCGCTAAAAATGCGCCCTTCAGCAGATTGTTCCAATTCTTGACGAGTAATCTTGCCTGCGCGGCCTTCGATAATTCGCTTGAGAAAAAGCTCATAGATCGAAGTCATGCCCTCGAGAACGCGTGCGCGAGTGGGGTCGTCCCACGCCTCAAGAAGCGAGAGGTACGCAGCGCGATTCGCCGCTCGCGCGTCGCCCACCTTCGCAGGAAAAGTAACGGAGTGCACACCAACATCCTCAAGCGCCTTTCCGATGCTGAGCTTGCCGCCAACGACCCCAATAGAGCCCACGATACTTGTGGGCTGAGCGAAGATTTCGTCACCCGCCGACGCAAGGTAATAGCCACCGCTCGCTGCCATCTCGCCGACGCTGACGATCAACTTCTTCTTCGCTCGTAGCCGCATAAGGCCGTGCCACATGAGGTCACTTGAGAGGGCGCTGCCTCCAGGTGAATCGATGCGAAGAACAACCGCTTTGATCGCCTCATCACGCTCGGCACGTTCGATAAGACGCGACATGCGACGCTCACCAATCCCGGAACCTGCGCCGCGGTCGTTGGCCGCAATCGCACCAGTAGCGCGAATCACAGCGACCGATGATCCATCGCCTCCTCCAGCAATCGCGCGAAGCAGCTCTGCGAGACCCTCGCCTTCTTTCTGCGAAGCGCCTCCCACCACATCCATCGCGCGTACGGCGCCGCACGCTTCCCGCGCTTTGGTGCGCGCTTCGTCGTCATAGGCAATGGTGTCGACAAGCCCCACAGCCTTTGCGCGCTCAGGGTAAAATGGTCCGTCTTCGATGAAGGCTTCGTCGAGCTTGGGTCGGCCCTCACGAATGCGCGCAAGCCACTGCGTTCGTATGCCAGCGAGAGTGGACTCGAGCGACTGCTTCGCCTGCGGACTCGGACCATCGCGCGTGATCGATTCTTCGGCTCCCTTGAACTGTCCTACCTGAAGAATATCGATGTGCACCTTGAGGGTGTCGAGCAGTTTGCGGAAGTAGACCACTTGCGCAGCGATACCAATGTTCTCGACTTCGCCAGCGGGCGAAATCGCGATCGAGTTGCATGCGCGCGCCGCAAACATCAACGTTGCGTTTGTGTAACCCTCAGCATGACAAAAGATCTGCCGGCCCCCATCGCGCAACTTGATGAGGGTCGAAGCGAGCTCATCGGCCTTGGATATTCCGATAGGCGCTGCGCCAAGCGAAATGTAAATTCCCTTGACGTCTTCTTTTTTTGCAAGACGTTCGATCGTTCTCACCGTTTCGAGAAATCGCGGCTTTCGGGAAGGCAGGCCCAGCATGTTGCCCTGCGGCTCTTCTGGAAGACCCTGACTGAGATCGATCACCGCAAGAGCAGGTCCTTTGGAAGGGTCTGGAGGCGGAGCACTCGGCGCCCCTTTCTCGCGACCGCCGCACGCAACGCCCGCTACGAGAATCGTCACAGCCAGAGACACAGTTCGCTTCATCGGTTACTCCGGATCGGGTTGTGGCGCGGGGGCTTTCGGCGTCGCCGAGGGCTGTGGCTTCGGTTCTGGCTTGTCGGTCGACGAGGGAGGATCGTCAGGTGTCTTGAGCGTTGTCCCCGAACCCGCCGGCGCCGCGCCACCCGCCTCTGCGGGCTCGGCGGTTGTTCCTTTGACTCGCTTTGCGATGTGTGCCGGGTACGCGCTCTCTGGGAAGCGGTCGACAATTTCTCGATAGATTCGCATTGCTTCGCCCTGCTGACCACTTGACCAATAGATGTCGGCAAGCGAGATCATCGCAGGCAAATACGAGCCGTTCGCAGCGAGCGCGCGCTTGTAGTCGGCGATCGCACCTGCACTATCCCCGGTCGCGCGCTTGACGTTAGCGAGACCTGTAAGCGCCTCGGGATCACCAGGACTCTTTGCGACCAACGCTTCGTAGATCGACCGCGCCTGACCAAAATCGCGTTTCGCCATCGCACGCGAAGCCTCGTGACTCGTGGCTTCAACGGAGCCGTCGAACGCAGCAACTTGCGATGCGTCCAAAGGCGCCGCATCGGCCTTCAGAGTTGGTCCAGCATCTTTACTATCGAGCGCACGCCGCAACAGTTCGATCGCGGGATGTTTCGCGCGAAGCGTTGAAAGACGATCAAGTTCAGTACGCGCATCGGCGTTGCGGTTGAGCGTGATGAGCACGCTCACGAGGAGCGCACGGGCTCGACCGAGTTCGCCTTCTCCGGTTGACGCTGTGGTCAAGCGTTCCACAACCGAGGGTGGCAACGATCCACCTTGTGCTACGTCGAGCGCCGCGAGGGAATACGCCGTATCAGAATCCCGCAAGGGCACCTTCTCGACCAACGCCCGGGCCGCTCCGAATTCACCCAAGATGCGAAGGGCATCGATACGGGCACGCACCACGTCAGGGTCTTGGGGTGCAAGTGCGAACGCCTTCTGCGTCGCTTCACCGGCGTTTCGAGCGGCGTCGTCGACCTTGCGCGACGGATCAAGCCGACCAAGAAGCCACTGCTCGTCTGCGATAGCCGTCAGCACCCTAACTCGCAGCGTGACGATGGCTTGCGCACTCGGACTTGACGCTGTTTCCAGCTTGGTGCGCGCTTCTTCGAGACGGCCAGCGCGCAACAACTTTTCGATCGCTTCAGCATCAACTGAACGTTCGGCGACCGGCGTCTCTATCTCCTTCGCTTTATGAGCGCGAAGAACGAGCGCTCCCGCAACACCGGCCCCCACAAGGAGAACGCCGGCGATCACCCAACCGCCAACGCGCGTGCGCGATCCACCCAAGTCGTCCATCGCGCTCGGTCGGTCGGTGTACAAGCTTGGGCGCACCGGTGGTGGTATCGGCGAGGACAGCCGATGCTCATATGTGGGCGGGGCAGCAGGCGGCGCTGACGGCGAGTACGTTGGTTGCGGAGCCACGTCGTCAACCTTTGGTACTACCTGCGGCGTGCCAACACCCACCGTTCGGGTCGGAACGACCGGCGCGTGCATCGCAGGCGGCGGAACGGATGGAGTGCGATTGACCGCCGCTGGAGACTGCGTCGCGCCGACTTTCGGAACGACAGCTGGCGGCGGAACTGTTGGAACTCGATGGGTACCAATGGCGGGCGGCGGCGGAATTGTCGGTACTCTTGGGCGATGCGGAGCGGCACTTGCCTCGACGGGCGGCGGAGTGACCGACGAAACACGCGACGTGTGCGGCGTCGGAGGAATCGTCGGGACGTTCCGTGGAGGAGGCGACGACGCGATCGCGAAGAACGTCGCAAGCTCTGCAATTTCGCCGAGAACGCGCTCGCGCCCATCGCGCATGAGACGATCACGCGGCGTAACTTGCCCCTGGCGGATGGCCTGGTGAAGCTCGCGCAACGAACCAAACTCCATGGGCGGCAGCGTTTCGCGAATCACACGCCATCGATCAGAGGCAAGGGCAGCTGGCTGCAAACGAAACTGGTGACCACACTGCGTACAACGCACCTTCGTGCCGCGCGCACTTACGAGCGCGTCGTCGAATTCGTAACGGGTGTTGCAGCGTTCGCACTGGACGTCCACGTCGCTCCCTACACTACACGCTTCGGCGAGGCCGGCGAACTTGGCGTACGTGAACGCACTTCATTGTCCTCGCCGTGCAGACACACACGCGAGTTCAACCGTCAGTCCAAAGGGGCGGTCGCTCCAATAGCGATCAATGGCGTCTCGCACATAGCGAAATGCCGGGTCGACCTGGGTAAGACCCGCCGAAGTCGCCACGGTCGGTAGTATATATTGTAACCAAGCGGGATCGGAAAACAGCGCATTCGCGTCTGAAAACGAAAGTTCAAACGTGTGCGTCGTGGCCTCAACGTAGGTAAATCCGATTGACGTCCAGGCTTGCTCAAGATGAGCAGGTACGTTGCGTTCAATAGCGTGACCGGCCAAGTTCGCTGCAACGTCGGTGCGATCAAGCTTGAGCGCACATTCGCGAAGCAAATCGAACAGCTCGATGAAAGCGCGGCCTGAAGGACTGCAAACAACGAGCTGCCCACGCGGCGCGAGCAGTCGGGCTGACTCGCGCAGAACATTTTGCCAGTGTGCAACCGGGGGATGAACGGCAATCGCGTGTGAGAATGACGCCGCTGGCAACGTTGAAGGAAAGCTCTCAATAACTGAGGGCTGGAACATCGAAGCCTCTGAAACCCTTCCCGCAGCCGCCGCGAGTGCGTCGCGTGACGGGTCGAGACCGTAGAGATGCGTGTCGGGGAAACGCTGAAATAGCGCAGGCGCAAGATAGCCGTCGCCACAAAACAGTTGCACGATCTGGGGCGCACCACCCGCAACAATCGCCTCGAGAGCATGAGCAACGAATGGCTCGAGATATGCCCATGCGACCCCGCTGTCGAAGCCAGGCCGTAGGGTCATTCGCCTCGGGAAACTGAGGCGGACAGAAGCTCTTTTGCCTCAGACGCAAGCTCGCCAATCGTCACTTGGCCGGTCGATTCCTCTTCTTCATCGTCCAGTTGCACCGTTCGACCATCGGTAAGCAACTTGTCGATCTCGGGAAGAAGCGCCGGATCACCAGCCGCCGCTGCCGCCGCGATAGCCGCCGCGACCGCTTCGCCATCCGCGTGGCGCAAGAACTTTCCAAGGAGCTTGACGACGCCTGGCTCGGGTACTTCGGCGAGAAGGTATGGCAATTCCGTAAGCGCTGGGTTGCCACTTGGAAGGCGCTCGAGCGCACGTTCAACACCGAGCGCGACGTCCTTGAAGCGTGAATAGACGAGCTCTTCAAGCACTTCGCCCGCCGAAAATCGGGCTTCAGGCTCTTCGCTTCCAAGAATCGCAATGAGGGTATCGACGATCTTTGGCCCACCTTCAAACTGCCCGAGCGCTTCGGCAATGCACGACAGGACAATGGCTTCTTCCTCGCCACTCTTGCCCAGAGCCATCGTGGTGCGCTTGGCAAGTTGCTCGACAACAAGCTCCTCAGGCTGATCGGCCAACTTCGATTGCGCGTCGCGCACTTGGCGCTCAGCGCTAAACAACTGATCAATAAGGCCAGAAATCGCTGCTGCACTCATGGGGGCGGCAATAAGCTTGCCTTTGGCAGCGCGCAATCGCTAATGGGCCCTTCGAGGGAATCGACGGCGCACGGACACGGAATGGACACATGCGCATGTTTGCTGTCACCTCGATGGGCATGCGGCTCGAAGCAATCGCCCTCATTGCGCTCGGCACGATGACGGTTGGCGCAACCGCGCAATCCGTCTCCCCACGAAAGGCAGCTCAGCCCGCTCGAACCGAAAGCGCTCCCTGCCCCTCGGGTTGGCTGCTCGACGTCGACGTTTGCGTGCCGTTGCCGGCCGAAATCGCCGACGGACCAGAACTGCAGGACGTCGCGAATGCGCACCGTGACCGGCAAGGAAACTGGGTGCGGTACGACCAAATACCTCGACTACCGGAGCGCCCTGCAGACTACGATCTCTATCGCTATCCGATTCCGCCTGGCATGCCCGGTGGGCACGCGGTCATTAGTGGATACGACCTCGATCAACCCAATGAACGGCAACGTCGAGGCCCGACGTTGAGCCATGTTGGGCATGGCGGCGTCGATTTGCCCCAAAAAAAGGGCACTCCAATCCCAATGGCTGCCCTCGAGCACCAAGAAGGGGACGCCGAGGTCCTTTTTGTCGGCGATCTCTTTGGCAGAACCGTGATCACGCTGCACACCCTTCGCGAAGCGGGGCAAGTGCGCGAATATGTTCTACTATTTGGGCATCTCGACACCCCGGCCCCTGGCATTGCCAAAGGCGCACATCTTGCCGTCGGTGACCTTGTCGGGACGGTTGGCGACACGGGGTCACCCGAACTTGTGCACCTTCACCTTGAGGCACGGCGGGTGCGCGCAGGCGTGAATATTCGAAATGAACCCGGTTACAAATTGGTCGCCAACGAGTGCACCATTGTGTGCGACCCACGCAATGTGCTCCCGCTGAGATGAGCCCCCAAACTTCCGGCGGTTACCTGCGCTTCAACCTTGCATTTGACCACTCTGCGATCCATTGATACGGCGCGTGTCGCCTTCTTCCCCACCTTCATCTCGGGCGCCTTTATCGGGCGCCAATACGCCCAGCGAGACTCGGCTGAGGGGGTCTATTCCATCGGCCCGGGCGCAAGCAGTCGATCCAATGCTCGGCCGAACGATTGCAGGCCGGTACATTGTCCGTGATTGCCTGGGCGCCGGTTCGATGGGAACGGTCTACCGCGCGCATCAACTGCCGATGGGTCGTGAGGTCGCGTTCAAGATTCTCCATCGTGAACACGCGGTCAATGCAGAGAGCAAGGCGCGATTCCTCCGCGAAGCGCAGGCAACCAGCTCACTTTTCTCTGAGCATACCGTCACCGTCTACGACTTCGGCGAGTCCGACTCGGGCGAGCTTTTCCTCGCGATGGAAGCACTCGAAGGAGAATCACTCGGCGCGCGCCTCAAACGGATCGGCGCTTTTCGGCCGAGCGAAGCGGTATCGGTGGCACTTCAGGTGCTCAGCTCCCTTGCCGAGGCACATCAAAAGGGCATCATTCATCGCGACTTGAAGCCCGACAATTTGTTCTTTTCGCGCACCCGAGATGGCTCGAATCGCGAAATAGTCAAGGTTCTTGACTTCGGAATCGCCAAGGTGCTCCATGACGAGCATCAGCGTCTCAGCCCCATCGAAACGGCTGCCGGAACCGTGTTCGGAACGCCTCGATACATGTCGCCCGAGCAGGCCCAGGGCCGTCAGCTCGATACCCGAAGCGACCTCTACTCGCTCGGCGTCATGCTCTATCATATGCTCGTCGGACACCCGCCTTACACGGACGACGACGCGATTGTCGTGATGGCGCACCACATCAAGACGGCACCAACATCGCCATCCGACCTAGGCGTTTCGCTCAGCGAATCGCTTGAGCGAGTGCTTATGCAAGCCCTCGAAAAAAGTCCGAGCGCTCGGCCTTCCACGGCAACCGTATTCGCAGAGCGATTGCTTGCCGCTGCAAACGATCCCGACGCGCCACTTTCGGGCGCACGGCGCTTGGCGCCACACTCGCACGGCAGTTTCCCCCCGGTTTCTTCAGCCGCCGCGACGAAGCTTCAGAACAGGCGATCGATTTTCGTCGCAGCAGGCGTTGCACTTGGGATCGCAGCGGCTGTAGGGGGCGCAGCTGCGTTATCCGCATCGAAAACCCCAACGATTCAGCTCGTTCCCGCGCGTCCCATCGAGGCAGTTCCGCCGGCGCCAACTCCTTCAGTCATCAACTTTCCTGACGAACCGACGCTCGAGAGCAACGCCGCGCCAAAGGAACATGCACCCCTAGCGCCCGCTCGGAAATCGGACCGCCTGGCAAAGCCATCACGCAATGCGAGCACCCAACCACCTACAGTACCGTCCTCACCAAGGCCGGCCGCTCCGACGAGTAGCCCAAAGAAACCGACGTACGAGCGTTTCGAATAGCAAATCTCGCGTTGATTTTTGCGGCGTTCGAGCGCTAGCGTGTCCCGCACATGGAGTCGAGCGAGATGGATTCACTCGCTGATCGTCTGGTTCGCAACCCCCACGATGAGCAAGCGCTGGCAAACGCACATGCGCGCGGCGCAAGCGATCCAATCGCTTACGCTACTTTGCTTGAACGTGTCGCCGAGCGTACCCAAGACCCAGCGGTCGCCTGCCACTGGTTGAGCGAAGCCGCAAATGTGTGGTCGACGTCGCTGTCCGATCCAAGACGTGCAGCGAAGCTGCTCATGCACGCCGTCGAGCGGGACCCCACGCATCCGCTTGCGGCATCGAGACTAGCGCAGCTCTACCGCGATCGGGGCGATGACAAGGCGCTTGTCGCCCTTCTCGAGCACCGAGCACGCGCGTACGTGTCGCTATTGCCACAACACCCGCAGTTTCGCACCGAGCTCGCGCGCATGCACGAAGAGCTCGGCGCGCTTTGGGCCGACACACTTGGCAACCAAAAGAAGGCGCTCGAGAACTTCCGACGCGCAATCGAAGTCGATTCGTCAAGCCGCTTGGCGATTTATCGTGCACGAGAACTTTGTAAAGATCTCGGACAGCTTGCGGAGGCCCTGCCCCTTTACGAAGCAGAGCTTTGGCTTGAAACTAACCTCGCTCGAAAAGCAATCCTGCTCCGTGACGAATCAGCCGTGCGGCGGCGCCTCGGAGACGTACCCGGCAGCCTGCGAGCACTCGAGCAGGCACGCGACATCGATCCCGACGACGATGGCCTCAAGCAAGAATTTTCGTCACTCGTACTCGAGACGATCGAAGCCGGCTCTTCCGTACCTGAGAGCACGCGCGTGCGCGCAACGACGCTCCTCGTCGAACTCGCCGAAACTTATCCTGGAGATCACGGTCTCGCCTATGCCGCGGGCGCACTCGATCTCGAGCCCGGCAATGATCGTGCCTTTCAACTCTTCGTTCACTATGCAGACACAAGCGGCGTTACGGCCAACGTGGCGGAGCGATCACAAAGCTACCTTCGGAAAAGCCCCCATGGCCCTTTGGCAGATATCGCTCGGACTAAAGCAAACAGTGCGATTTCGCAACGCGAAGCTGCGCGCACCGAAATTCGTGACCCTGCGTTTGAAGACGCCGAACCTGCACCGCGACCAAACGCGAATGCCCTCCAAAATGTACTTCGTCAAGCAAGTGAACTAGCTCGCAACGAGCGTCGCGATGACGCGCTACAGCTTTACATGTCTGTTCTCGATAGCGATGCTGCGCATCCCGAAGCGCTCGTCTGGACCGAGGACGAACTACGTTCGCGACGCGACTATGCACGTTTACGCGACGTCATCACGCGTGCTGTGCGCGCGATGCAAGGGCCCGAAACGCTTGAGCTTCGCAAGGAACGACTGCGCGAAGTTTCCAGCCTGTGCGAACTGTCGCTTCGCGATACGAACGGCGCCGTATCCGCGCTCAAGCAACTGTTGTCTCTCGATCGCCGCGATGCCGTCGCGCGAGCAAATCTTGTTCGTTTGCTCGAACGTGCAAATCGTTTTGACGATCTTGCAAACCTCTACGAGCAAGAAGCACTCGCCGAAAGCGACACCACGCGGAAGATCGAACTCGAGCGTCTCGTATTCGAATTGCACAACAGCAAGCGAAACGATTCACTCGCGTCAGCCGAAGCCCTTGAGCGCATTGCGCGCATCGCACCCGACAATCTCGCGTTCAGCACCGAAGCCATCGAAGCGCTCGCGAAGGCGAGCCTTTGGGACCGCGCTCTCGAACTTGGGTTATCCGCGCAGTCGCTTGCAACAACCAACGAAGACAAGGCAAAGCTCGCCGATCTACGAGCAAGCTCACTCGAAGGTCGTGGAGACTCTCGAGAAGCCGCCGAGGCACACTTCACCGCGAGCACATTCTCACCAAGTGCTGCACGGCTCGAGCGATCCGAGAGTGCATTCATCGTTGCCGAGTCGTGGAATCGCGCCGCACAGGCGGCGGTTGCGCTTGCCAACGTCGACACGACGGCCGCCGCAAGTCATCACTATCGTGCTGCAGAACACTGGACGCGCGCAGGCAACCTCGACGAAGCCATCACACTGCTCGAGCCTATTGTCGCGAGTGATGAGCGTCACGAAGCAGCAGCCAAACTTCTCGCCGTTGGGTATGAGTCTCGCGGCCGTTTCACGGACCTCGTGGCCATGCTTCGAAAGCAAGCCCAAATTCGCGGCGGCACTGCGGCCATCAAGTTACTCAAGAAAGTTGCACACACTGAAGCGAAGCACCTTTCGGTCGAGGCCGCGCGCGCTACGTGGCGTGACCTTCTCAAAATTGCTCCCGCCGATCGTGAAGCACTCTCATGGCTTGCCGACGACGCCGAGAAGACTGGTGACTACCCTGAAGCCGCGCGCAATGTGCAAACGCTGCGAGAGACGCTCGATGCAGGCGAGCGAGATCAAGCATCGCTCCTCCTACTACGCGAAGCCGATTTGCTTGAACGAGCAGGCGATCTTAGACGTGCACGCGATATCGTCAACAAACTTGTCGATCTGTCGGGCGCGACGCATGAGTGGCTCACCAAGGTCATCGACCTCAGCACAATGCTCAATGACAACGAAGGCGTCGCCAGCGCGCTGCGCACGATGCTCGAGTATGGCTACGGCGGCATCGAAGTGCGACAAAAGCTCAGCGCGACCCGAGAGAAGCTTGGCGACTACGCAGGCGCGCTCAACGCACTCGGCGATCCGCACACACTCGACGAAGATTGGATTCCCCGCGCTTGTACACTTGCGCGCAATGCAAAGGACGACGTTGCCCTTGCAATCCTAATCGAACGCAAGCTCGACTCAGGCGAAGCAATCCTCGAACTTGCGACGACCTTCGAGAGACTGAATCGAAGCGATGACGCCTTCGCGCTTCTCGCAAGCGCGGGAGCGAACGGTGACAGCGCTATTCGCGATGCGTATGCCGAACTTGGCGATCGTCTTGGGTGGAGCGGTATTGTCGGCAATCAAATTGTTGCATGGTGGCGTGACGCGCCTGATTCTCAAGGCCGTTTTGATCAACTCTTTTCGGCATTCAGCCGTTGGCTCAAGATGTCGCGAGGTTCGGATGCGATCGCCCTTGGCACTCATCTACTTGCGTCACGCTTTGCCACACGGGTGCTTGCGGACACAATCGAAGAGCTCGCCGAGCAGACTCACGACTACGACACGTTAGGCGTCGCTCATGATTGGAAGCTCGCTCAAACCGACAGTGCCGAGAGACCTGCCGAGTACGTAAGACAGGCAGAAGTTCGCAGCGCCCTTGGCGGTGGTGAGGAGGCAATTGCACACGGTGAACTTGGCCTTACCCATCAACCGTGGACCATTGCGAAACCGCTCATCGAACGATTGAGCAAATTGGAGGGGGCGTCGCTCACGGCCCTCATGCAGCGCCAGCTCGAACGCAGTCCACCCAGTGAACAATTGTTGATCGCGGTTGAATGGGCCGCTCGATCGCACTCGAGTGGTGATCAGACGCAAGGCAAGCGGATCATCGATGACGCGTTACTTCATGCAGTTCCGCAAGCGCAGCTCGAAGTTGCGATCGCACATGTGCTCGAGGGGCCCGATTCACTCGACGTTCAGCGCGCGGTCGTTCGCCTCTTACTCGCGAGATTCGTCAGGGTCGGCAGCGATGATGCGTCGGATCGCGATCTCTCAAGAATATTGACCACCGCTGCGTCCCTCGCCTTCTCCAAGCTCGCCGACGCCGAGCAAGCCGGAATTTTGATCGCTCGCGCAATTGCACTCGACCCAACAGACGAAGCGATTTGCGTTCTCGACGCAGTCACGTCATCGGCAGCCGAAGCGGGCGCTATTGCGAGAAGTGCCGCCGAAGCCGCAGAAGACGTGCGCGTTCGACAGAAGGTCCTTTCGATCGCTTATCAGCACTTTCTGACGGCCGGTTTGCAAGACGACGCGAGCCAGGTCCTTGAGGCTCGCTACCACCTTGCGCCCCATGACACGGCGTTAGAACAGGCGCTCATCGCCGATCTCGAGCGCCGAGAAGAAAATACGCGGCTGATCACGCTCCTCGAACGACAGCTCATGCGGCTGCGCGAAGGCGACGCCCGCACCAGCCTCGCAAGGCGCGTTGCTCAACTTCGCTCAAGCGCTTCCGATCGCCAGCGCGCCATCGAGGCTTGGCAAGACGCTATAGAGGCATGGCGTCGCGTTAATCGCTACCTTCCTGGCGACGAAGAAGCGGCAAGCGAAATCGAACGCCTACGCAGCGCACTACAAGCGGCTCGCGAAGCCGAGGCAGTCTCTGACGCACCAACGTCAAGCAGCTCCGGTTCTACAACCGAGCGCGAGCGTGTGGCCGCCGCTCGAGTCTCTTCAGATGCGAGCGATGACGCAACGAGCGGCGATTTGAGCGGTGTTGATGACGAAGTAGAAGAAGCGAGCGACGACGATCTTCTCGAAGACGCAGCGTTTGAGGACCACCCTCCAAGCGCAACGATCATGATGGATCACATTCCGGGGAGCATGTTCGATCTCCCCGCGCCACCGGTATCAAAGGCTGCGTCGACGCCACCACCACGCTCCTTCCACACGCCGCCCCCTCCCACGCGCGAGGTCAAGCCATCGAGCGAGCTCCTTCGAAAAGCAACCGATAGTTTGTCGCCTTCGAGGGGCGATTTGCAGTCAGCTCTCACGCCCGCTCACGTTCCAACGGCCGCCGAAAGCGTCGACGTGATTGAGGCAGAGGAAGCGTACGACGAAGACGCTGAGCGCACTCCGACAGTGTCCCTCCTCGACGACCTCGATCGCACGCACAACGTGTCATCCGAAGCGCTCATGATCGCCGCTGGTGAGAGCACCCCCGCACTCGATCTCGATTTCGAGGAAGACGTGATGGTCGTTGAAGAGGTGTCCGAAGTCGGCACGCGAGACCTCGAAGAAGTGCGCCCGCGCTCAAGCGTGCCACCACCGCTTCCTCGAACCTAACAACGAGCTAAAGGGCGCGTGTGCACACTCAAGACGCCACGCAGAAGGCTCGCCTTACCGCCAAGGATCATCGCCTCGTTACGAGTCCCGTGCCCAAACGGAGCGCCTGAGTAAACAGGGCATCGAATCTTCGTCGCGAAGCCTTCAATGACGAAAGCAACGGAAACGCCGTCGGGACCCGCGTCGCACTGCGAAAACTCACCAAACACGACGGCTGCGGCTTTATCGAAGAGGCCTGCTTCGAGCAACGCTTGGAGCATCCGATCAACTTGATAGGGCTTTTCGGTCACGTCCTCGAGCACGACAATAGCGCCTTCACAATTCGTCAACTTTCCTGACGCTGCGCGCGCGAACATGAGCGCAAGATTTCCCCCTACAAGCGGACCGTCCGCATCGCCATCGCGAACGGCGGTAAGACCGGGCCACGATTCAAGCACTCCACCCTCGAGTGCGCGCATCACACGCAGTCTGTCGAGCGGACGGGCACACCCGAAGCCTGTTACGTTCGGTGCATGCACACTCGCAATTCCATGCGCGTGCGCCTCGAGATGAAGCGCAGTCACGTCGCTAAAGCCGACGATCCAAGAGGGCGACTTTGCCCATCGTGCCCAAGGCAGCGATGAAACGATACGCGTCGCACCATAGCCGCCTCGACCCGCAATAATGGCACGTATGCCCGGATCGCACATTCTCTCGCTGAGCGACGCAAGACGCTCCGAATCGTCACCCGCAAAGTAGCCTTTTCGTGCAAACACGGCGGACGAAAGCTCCACGCGGTATCGGCCCTGAAGCCACGCAAGCCCGGCAAAAAAACGCGCGCGCGGGAGAAAGCCGGAAGGGGCCACAATCGCCACGCGATCGCCTGGCCGAAGGCTTGGAGGAAACACGGAGGCTTGCATTGCTCGCGATCATCGCCCGTGTCCGCACGCGCGACAAACGTGATCATTGCAAAGCCACGACTTCACGGAAAGCGTTGGGCCGGCGGCCTGGCAATGCGATACTCGCCGCGTGGCAACGACATCCAACTTCACGAGCGCCCTCGCACGCGTAAGCAGTTTTGCGAAGGCGGCGCCATTCTTCAAGAACCGCGCCTCTAAAGCTGCTGAGCTCGCGGTTGACGAAACGCTCGAGCGATTACTCGGCGAGAGCTATGCGGCGCGCGTCGCAAGAATGCCGCTCCACCTCGGAGACGCCGGTGTCGATCCGTTTGGCTTTGATCCACAGTTCGCAAAGTATGCACTTTTGTGGGTTGCGTGGATGCATCGCAAGTACTTCCGCTCCGAAGTGTTCGGCATTGAAAACGTGCCGAAGGGCGCCATGCTTCTCATTTCAAACCACTCGGGTCAGGTACCCATCGACGGCATGATGATCGGTGCCTCAATGTTCATGGACGCAGAGCCTCCGCGCATCGTGCGAGCCATGGTCGAAAAGTGGGCAAGCACCTTACCCTTTATCTCGCTCTTCTTTTCGCGCGTGGGGCAGGTTACCGGCGTTCCAGAAAACGCGCGCCGCTTGCTTGAGCAAGGTGAGGCACTGCTCGTATTTCCAGAAGGTTCGCGCGGCATTTCGAAGCCGTTTGATCAGCGCTACCAATTGACCGAATTTGGGCTCGGTTTCATGCGGCTTGCGATGGAGACAAATACCCCAATTGTTCCGGTAGCGATTGTGGGCGCCGAGGAGCAATTCATTAGCATCGCAAACGTCGAGCGCCTGGCGAAGCTACTGCGCATGCCGGCATTTCCGATCATTCCGCAATGGTTCATCCCAGGTGGTCAATTTCCTTTACCAACTCGATACCGGATTTACTTTGGCAAACCCCTCACCTTCACCGGTGATGCCGACGAGGAGGATGGAGCTATCGAAGAGCGCGTGCAATCCGTCAAGCAGACGATCCAATCGATGCTCAATCGCGGCACCAAAGAACGCAAACACATCTTCTGGTAATCGAAATGAAACCAAGCGTAAGACCACCACGATCCACGCAGCCAAGTGATGGCCGGCAAACGGTCCTTGTCACTGGCGTCTGTGGACGTCTCGGCAAACGTCTCGTTCGCGCGCTTCATCGCAACGTTAATGTCGTTGGCGTTGACCGTCGCCCTTTCGCCGATAAGCCAAAGGACGTCGTGCACGAGCAGCTCGACATGCGACGTAAGAAACTCAAAGACGTCTTTCGTAACTTCAAGATCGACGCTGTCGTCCACCTTGGCATCATGCACGACCCACGTGCCTCGGCCGCCGAACATCATTCGTGGAACGTAGCCGGATTCAGTAAACTTCTTGACTATGTCTCACAATTTAGCGTTCCAAAACTTGTCGTTCTTTCGAGCGCGAATGCGTACGGGCCGCAGCCAGGCAATGCCCAGTTTCTAACAGAAGACTCTCCGCTACTTGGCGGGCAAAATTTCAGCGATATCCGGGACCTCATCGAGGTCGACATGCTCGCGCAAAGCTTCTTTTGGAAGGTTCCATCGACAGAAACCGTCGTACTTCGTCCTGTCCATATCGTCGGTACCGTCCGAAACGCGGCCTCAAATTTCCTGCGTCTCTCGACCATTCCAACAGTCATGGGCTTTGACCCAATGGTTCAGATCATTCACGAAGACGATGTAGTTCAGTCGATCGTGCACGCACTCGCGCCCAACAAGCGTGGCGTGTTCAATCTTGCAGGCACTGAGCCACTTCCATTATCTCGACTCGTTGCGCTCACAGGCAAGCCAACCGTTTCAATTCCGTACGCCATCGCGGCTCCAGTCCTTAGACAGATGTGGAACTTTCGCCTCACGACCTTTCCCGCGCCCGAGCTCGATCACATTCGATTCGTGTGCATGGTCGACGATCGACGTTCGCGCGACGAACTCGATTTTCATCCGAAACACGAGGCGAAGGACTGCGTGGCCTCACTCTCAAGTGGCAAGTGGTAGTCATGGACATTTACGGTTCGATCTTTCGACGCGTCCTAAACCCCCTTTGGGAAACGCACTTGCGCAAGCGCCCCACGCTCGCTCGCCTCTCTGAACTCGAGCGCACCGAATGGCTTTCACTCGACGAACTGCGTTCGGTACAGTGGAACAATTTGATCAAGTTAGTTGATCACTCCTATCGCAACGTGCCATTTTACCGCGACCGCATGAAGCGCGCCGGCATCACACCGGGTGACCTTAAGTCGCTCGATGACGTGATGCGCTTGCCACTTGTCCGTCGCCCCGAGGCTTCTGAGAATCCGGATTCGCGCGTGAGCGAAGTTGGACCCAAGCCCGTCATCCGAAAGGGAACCAGCGGTTCTACGGGAAAACCTCTCACATTCGGTTACGAATGGGAGAGCGAGTATTGGCGTCAAGCAGTGCGGCTGCGCGGATACGGCTGGGCAGGCTATCAACCTGGCGCGCGATCCCTTCACTTCTGGGGTGCGCCGATCCATCCAAGGCCTCCTTTTCGCACGCGCCTCAAGATCGACGTTGATCATCGCGTTCGACGCGAGGTCGTATTGCCTTCAACGCTGCGCGGCGATGCCGATTTGATGCGGGTCGTTGACGCGATCAACAAACATCGCCCAGAGAACATCATCTGCTACGCGCAGGCCGGGGGTGATCTCGCCCGCTTCATCAATGCGAGAGGTCTTCGAACGTGGGGAGATATTCCCGTCATTTGTGGCGCAGAGAAGCTCTACGTCCACGATCGAGCCGCGCTCGTCGAGGCTTTCGGACGGGGCATCTTCGAAACATACGGCTCGCGCGAAGTCATGCTCATGGCGAGTGAATGCAGCGCACACGACGGCTTGCACGTGCAGATGGAGAACATCCTGCTCGAAGTCGTCGTCGAAGAGAACGGCAAGGTCCGCTCGGCCGAGCCAGGCGAATCTGGCGAGCTCGTGATCACGGACTTGCACAACTATGCGATGCCTTTCGTTCGCTACGTCAACGGCGACGTCGGCACGTGGAAAAA
>JAHFDZ010000307.1 GCA_023248745.1 Myxococcales bacterium
TCCACCAGGTTGACCGAATGGCGGCGGCGGTCCTTGCGGTGGGGGTCCACCGGGTTGACCGAATGGCGGCGGCGGTCCTTGCGGTGGGGGTCCACCGGGTTGACCAAATGGTGGCGGCGGCCTCAACGCCGGTGGCGGACCAAATGGATCGAAGCCAAATGGTGGCGGACCATTCGGCGGGCCTTGCGGCGGCTTCGGTCCTTGCGGTCCATTCGGGCCTCCCGCCACAGGCGGTTTTCCTCCCGGCGGCGGACAGTCGCGCGCGGGTTCCCTGTGCGGCGTCGGGCGCACGCCTATCGAAGATCCTATTCTTAAGCTCATAACCTCTCCTCTGGCAAAGCGCCGTACCCCTTGGAAGAGGCAGAACGGTGCGGTGCGGCCCAGCTTTAGGTAACTGGTTAGAGTTTCGAACGCGTCTCGCAAACGGCGCGTGCCTAAGGCGACGTCGAGAATGTCAGCGGCTTCGGAAGCTTTTCATTTGCAGGCGCGAAGGCCCCGGCGACCGCTGGATATGGCGCATTCGACTGCCCCGCATCGTGATGCACATATAGAAATGCTCCGCCTTGCCACGAGAAAAACGTGGGCGCTTCTTCGTGCTTACCAACCGAGAAGACGGGCGCGGTGTTTCGCACCAGCTTGCCGCGATCTCCATAGCGAGCGGCGAAACCAATGGCGCTTAAAATGACACCATCAGTGTTACGATATCCTGTGTAGAGCACCCGCACATGAAGTCGATCGGCCACCGTAGTGCGCAACACGACGCACGGATGATCCACGCGAATCACATCGAATGGCGGCTTCTCACCGGTAGGAAGCTGCGACGCAGGAATGTCTGAGACAGGCGTCAGCACCGGATCAATCGCGGACGTTGCCTGATCGGAATCCAGACGTTCAAATGTAACTCCATCTGCACTTATCGCTTCGCCTATCGCGCCGCCCGAACCGTAGAAGAGGTGGAACTTTCCGTCCGGAAAGAGCGCGACACTCGGCGCGTGGGGCGCATCGGCTTCCCACGCCACGGATGTATCGCGAACGAAAATTGGATTGTCTCGCTTCTTGAACGTGAATCCATCTGACGATGTGGCAAGCGCTATGCCGGCAGGCGTCGCGTAGTAGAGCCACACTTCACCCTTGTAACCAAGCACCGAAGGCGACGCGATTTGCCCCGCCTCCCATGGCAACGTCGGCTCTAAAACGATAGGAGGTGTGTGACCGCTGTCGCCCGCAGAACCATAAAAAGAGCGCCCATCGGAAGCGTGACTGCGCACAAACACATCGCGCTGCGAGCCCGCAATTCGCTGCAGCGCGACCGCATAGAGGGCCACCTCCGGGTCTTTCTCGCTGAGCGACAGAACCGAGGGTTCACGATAGTTCGCAAACGAATCGGCGAAGACAAAGGGAGGAACGCCAATAAGCTCGTCGCCGTCGAGTTTGCGAAACGGTCCCACGCCAGCGGTTGGCAAGTTGCGATCACCTTCACCTTCCGAACCAAGCGTCGAACAAGAAAGCAGAAGTGATGCAATCAAGTATCTTGACTTATCCATCAAAACCCCACCGTAAGCGTGGTGCCAAAGTTGATGATGCGGCCACTGGCTCGAAAATCGCCCACGAAGTCAGCCGGGTCGTCTTTCTTCACCGTGTGAGCCACCAGTTCACTCCATTGAAAGTGAGCATCGAGTTTGAGCTCGCCCCGATAGAACGAGGTCCGCGGTCGCCATGCGACGCCAAGCCCCACCGATCCGGTGTGTCGATCCAGATCCACATAGTTCGTCGTGCGCGTCTGATCGGGAATTGGGCTCTGTGCGAACTCGTAGCCACCGCGCACGAACAGATCGACGCGCTTTTCTTGGATCGCGTGCCACTCCAGTCCCAAATGGGGCACCAACCGATCGCTCATGTTGATCGGTAACACGATCGTCGTTGCGGGCTGCGCAGGCGGCGTAATGCCTGCTGGCCAGCCTCCAAACGGTGGCGGAACATCAAGGACCACATCGAGCTTCGCGACAGGCGGAATGTATGCAGACCAGTTGAACCAAGTGAGATCCACGTTCGCCCGAAAGCGATCGGTCACATCAAACGATCCACCAAGCGCGATCTGCCGCGGCAGAAAAGCATTCACGCTGCTCGTCGACAAGTCGTAGAGGGCTGTCGTAAGGGACGAAATGTTACCGTTCAAGCGCGCTTTGAGATCGAGGCCCAGTTGAAACTCGCCTCGGTACGTGAGCCCAACGCGCGCGCGCTTGCCCAAATGCGCACGAATGCCGAGCTGGGGATAGCGGATCGAAGTGAGATCAGCGTCGACCTCGTGGCGCATCCACGAATCCTTCGTCGAAAAAATGTTCGCCTGACCCGTAATGTCGAGACGGCCTGTTGTTGACGACATGAACGAAACTCCGCCACCGACTTCGAGCCACTTCACAGGGCGAATGGCGACGTTCGCAGCGAGATAGAGGCGTTGGTTGCGATTGTCGTAAAGTTCCCATCGCACCTGCTCCTGCCTGAGGGCACGCACGCGCGAGACGCGATCGTCCGGGAGATGAAGCGCGAGGCCGAACGCAACGGGCACGCCGAGCACGCGACCCGGTACGGCCATCGCAATGTTCACTCCCTTGACGGGATCGACATGGTTGTCCTGGCCGTTGATTGCGAGGTGATGGTCAGCCCGAAAGTACCCCAGACTGAGCTGAATCGTGCGCACCGAAGCAAGCGCTGCGGGGTTGTAGTAATTCGCACTCGGATCAGCGGAGTCTGCCGTGGAAGCGCTGCCCATCGCGGCCCCTCGTGAGCCGAATCCAAACGTGTCGAGTGGATTGGCTTTGGCCATGCGAGGGCTAGCAAGGCAGAGCCCGACGATCGCCCCCAAGCATCGCGCGCGGTTCAAAACGACACCCCTGCCATCACGCCAGCCGCGAGGACCGTTCCAGATGCCTTACCCGAACTCGCAGACTCGAATTCGATCGTTCTTGGTAACAAGTGATGCACTTGCGCGAACGCGTCGATCTTGAGCGGTAGCCAAGGGCGCTTGAGTTCAACGCCTCCACCTATTGTCAAGAGCAACCGGTCGGAATCGAAGTAAGCCGTTCGAACGCGTGCAAGCGAATTGGACGCCGACGAATACGCGTCGCTCGCGGGTAGCGTGCTCGGAAGCGGTGACATTTCGTAAGCGAATCCCACCCGCAGCGCTGTGTGCACGCGCCTGTGCGGATGGAACTTAAGCTCCGCACCCACCCGCGGCACCACGATGTCTCGGAAGGTGATCACCGGTGGGCGTAGCGCCTTGCAGTCCTCGGGAGGACACACGATTGTGGGTTCGAGTAGCCCGCCGTAACCGCTCCAGCGTTTGTAAGTTGCACCGATAGCGAAAACGCTCCGCCTGCTCTCGAGCGCAGCCTCTATCGCAATCTGCATCGGATCGTATTGAGCCGAGCCCGAGATGTTGAGGATCGGAATAGGTAAGCTGCTTAACTTTGTCGCATCGATATCGATCGCAAATCGCGCGTCGAGTGCGCCACGGAATACAGCTCCAACGCGCAGCACGGGGTCATTGCCAAAGGCATGCTCATAGGAGAGTCCAGCCGTCGGCGCATACGTTGCGACGAGTTGATCTTCGACGCGCGAACCCACCTTTCCGGATGCGTCTGTCGCCACAACAACGCTACCGATGATCTCGGCGAGCGCCGCAAACCCAGCTCCAACGCGAAAGCCGTGGCCAACATCGACACCAAGGCCCAAACGAATGGCAAGTGTCTGCGCGCGATCGGGCAAAAGAGGAAATTGCGCTTTTTCGGGATAGACGATGCGACCACGGACAATGACATCGATTGGTGTCGAGAACGCCATGCCAAATGCAACGCGATCGCGGAGCGGCCCGATGAACGGAAGAGGAAGACCGAGACCGATAACGCTCGACTTCAAAGGACCGTAAGCGATCAACTTTTCGCGCGTTCCATCGGCCTTCGTCGCCGCGAGATCGAACGTCGCTGATTCGTAACCAAGCGTAAATGTTCGATCGCGCATTCGAGAAAGAAGCGCGGGGTTCGTATACGTTGCTTCAAAGTCGCGCGAGTGAGCAACACCCGTTCCGCCCATGCTGGGAGAACGCGGGCCGTACGAGAAAAGATCCTCTGGCGACGCACTCGCATCTCGCGCGGCACAAACGATCGCAACGGCAAGTGCAGCCCAGTAGGACTTGCGCGGCGTCCAGCTTTTCCCAATGTCGCTCGACATGGGCACAAGACTCTACGCGAATTGTTTCAAACGAGCAGAAACGATTGGCAGTCTCGTAGGCGAGGGCTCTTGCCCACCGGCAAGTTGCCCACATGCGGCAGCAATGTCGCCCCCCCCGCTATAGCGGCGATGTGTTGGAACACCACGCGCTCGCAGAACCTGAACGAAACGAGACTCTTCGTCGTCTGTGGCCCGCCGAAATGGATCATCGTCGGATCGCATCTCATTGTACGGGATGAGGCTCAGTCGAGGCCTTCTACCACTGCGTGCTCCAAACCCCAGTACAAGGTCAGCAAGCGCTTCGGCGTCCTCGTTTGAATCGTTTACGCCCGCGAGCAAGGTGACCGCGAACATTGGTGAAAGGTCTGTTTTTGCCACGTGATAGACAACGGCATCGATCGCAGCCGCAAGCGTGAAACTCTTGGTGATGGGCATGATGCGCTCGCGTACGGACGGCCGTGCACTTCCAATCGAAAGGCCAAGGCGAACGCGCGGCGCATCGTCAGCGAGCTTTACGATCCCTGATGGTAAACCTGCTGTACATACGGTGATGTTGCGTGCATCAATCGCTTGGGCGCTTGGCTCGCAAAAGACGTCGATCGCCTCAAGTACGCGATCGACGTTCGCGAGAGGTTCGCCCATGCCTTGGAACACGACGCCTGTGATGCGGTTTCGAACAGACTCGATCGGAGGCAGCTCTTCGAGCGTGCGACGCACGGCCCTTACCTGCTCAACGATTTCCCACGTTTCAAGGTTGCGCAAGAGACCAAGACGCCCCGTTGCACAGAACGCGCATGCGAGCGCACAGCCAGCTTGCGAGCTCACGCAAACGCTAAAGCGGCCAGGCTTCTCGAGCGGAATGCGCACGCTCTCGACAACGTGACCCGACAACGTCCGGAGCGCGAGCTTCATAAAGGGATCTAAGGCGCTTGCTTGAACCGATACCGTCTCCAGCTTTGGCACGTACCCCACAGCGCTGACCGCTTCGCGGCTTGTTCGACGAACGTCGGAGCGTGGCAGACGAAAATCGCGATCACGGTGCACGTCGCTCACAATCCTGCGTGCCTCGGCAAGATCAAGGCCCGGAACCAGCTGCGCGAGGACGGCCGGCGTCAAAGCTTGAAGTGCGTGTTCGTTCATCGGCTCTGACGCGCCATAGCACCGGCGCACCGCGCCTGCGACGTCGAGAATTCAAGGCGATCGCGCCTCTCGCGCTTCATCTCAATAAGGAGTAGGGTCACATTCGTGTTCGGCCTGGGTTTCGGCGAGCTCATCGTCATCGTCATCGTCGCACTCGTCGTCTTCGGTCCCGAAGAGTTGCCGAAAGTGTTACGAAAGGCCGGTCAATTCGCAGGAAAGATGCGTCGCATGGCTTTTGACTTGCGAGTCAAGAGCGGCATCGACGAAGTGATGCACGCCGAAGGAATCGCAGACGATCTGCGCGAAATTCGGGCCCTCGCGCGCGGAGAGATCGACAACATCGCCAGTGGCGTCCGCTTCGACACGCGTCCGACGACCATCGCAAATGAGAACGATCCCTATCCACAAGTGACGCAAGCCACGATCGATCGCGAACGAGAGTACCCGCGAGAGTCGCCCGACAGCTACGAAGCACTACCGGACACGGCAATCCTCTACACGGATGCGTTGCCGCTTTCTTCGCACGCCAGCGATCCTATCTATGCGCAGGGCATCGAATTTCCGAAGACCACAGGGGCGATGACGCCTGCAGTTGCCGATGCGGACGTCGACAAACCATGAGTGATGCGAGCAACGAACCCGAGGTGGTCGCGCGCCCTGAAGCTGACGTTTCGATGACGCTTTGGCAGCACTTGGGTGAGCTGCGGAACCGCATTCTGAAGGCATTCATCGCGCTCTTCTTTTGCACGATCGCGGCGTGGGGAGTCCACGAAAAGTCCCTCGACGTTCTGCTACGTCCTTACAAAGCGGCGCTCGCAGATCGCAACATGACGGGCGCGCTCGAACTCCAAACGCTTGCGCCGAGCGATGCGCTGGTTGGGTACATGTACCTTTCGCTGGTCGTTGGAGGCATCGTTGCATCGCCGATCATTTTCTATCAACTTTGGGCGTTCATAAGCCCCGGCCTGTACAAGCGCGAAAAGCGACTCGTCTTTCCGTTCGTCTTTTTTTCGACGACGCTCTTCGTGTCAGGCGTCGTCTTTGCCTACTACTTTGTTTTCCCTGCAGCGCTTTCCTACATGCTGTCGCTCACCGGCAAAGTGGGTGATTCGGGCATCAGCCTCGTGCACCGCCCAACGCTCGAGTACTACCTCGACTTTTCGACGCGACTCTTGCTCACGTGCGGCTGTGTGTTTGAAC
>JAHFDZ010000065.1 GCA_023248745.1 Myxococcales bacterium
TCCTTCGCCGTCATCGTCAGAGACGTCGCGGACAAGAAGTTGTTTCTCGGCAACATTGCCAACAGTGGGATGGCGTGGAACCCCATGGCCTCGGGCACAGCGATGCATCCGACCGTCGAAAGCGCAAAGGGCAACGCGGCTTCGTACGCGGGCGCGACTGCGTGGATGTACTGCGGCGAGAAGGACATTACAGGCACATGGGTTCAATGCGACGCAGCCGTCGTTGCACAGACGTACGTCAACACGCACGGCGGAACGAGTGTGCTGCTACGCGATCCGAAGGGCGAGCATGGGTCTCTTCCAAAGACACCGACCGAAGCCAAGCAGCTGCTCGACTATCTCACGAAGTGAGCGTGAGCCTTCCCTGAAGAGGCTCCTCGCGTAGGCGTAGGGCCGTGGAACGCGCACTGAAAATAACGTTGTGCGACCCGGCCGCCCGACGGGACTTCCCCGAAATTTGCTCATGGTATGCTCCGCCTGATCCATGCGCACACGGCCCGCAGAACCGAGAAGTCGTAAGCTCACCGTAACGCTGCTTGATCGCGACGACCTTCCAGATTTCGATCGACGTTGGTGGGCGGAACTCTCGCCAAGCGAGCGGCTCGAGGCCGTAGCCTCCGCCTCGCTCGACTGGTACCACCTGAGAGGAGGCCAAGGTGTTCCCCGACTTCGTCGCGTTTGTCGCGTTGTTGAACGACCATAAGGTTCGATATCTCGTGATCGGCGGGTACGCGGTGGGCCTCCACGCGCGGCCTCGCGCGACGAAGGACCTCGATGTTTGGATTGACCGCACCGACACCAACGCGCGGCGGGTCATCTTGGCGCTGCGCTCGTTTTTTGGAAGTGCTGTCTCGTGCGCGACGATCCCCAAATTGATGAATCCTCGAACCGTGCTTGTTCTTGGAGTCCCGCCTATTCGCATCGACATTCTCACGCACATGGACGGACCTAAGACCTTCCGCGCCGCGTGGGCCAACGTGTAACCACACGCTGGGCGGGCATTGATGCGAACTTCCTATCGGCCGAGGATCTCATCCTCGCAAAAATCGCGTCGGGTCGGCCTCAAGACTTGGTGGACGTCGCTGAGCTCCAAGCTGCACGAATGCGCCGCAAGCGGTGACGTGACACGGCGCGAAAACGAGCCGTGTTCGCTCGCCGCAACGCAACGATGGCACTGGAAGCTCTCAGGTAGGAATTCCGAATCCAAGTTGCAGGGGGCTATTCGTGATCGTGATGGTGAGCCTTCTTGCGCTCTTTCTTGGTGTCGTAGGGCTCGACTCCGGTCACGTCGACTTCATCGGATAACGCCTTGCGCGATTCGTCATGCGCGCGTTCCCACATCGAAATGAATGCTTCGGTCGAGCTTTCAATGTTTGACGTGTCGACGCCAAGTTTTTTCAAATCGACAATTACGTCTGCCATGAGATCGACGCGAGCAAACCCTTTTGTATCAAACTCGGTTCCAATTCCTTGTTTGGAAACCGATCCTTGTGCACGCTGCTGACCTTCGCGTTCAAAGTCGTAGGCATCGTGGCACGCTTCCTTTGGATCTCCGAAGCGTGGCGCCATCTGGGCAATAAGACCATTGAGATCGCTGCCAAACGTCACCGGGACCTTCATCCCTATGGATGCGAGTTGATATTGTTGGGCAAACGATCGTGATGAGCCATGGCAATTGTTTGCAACACCCGACTTCTTGTAAGTGAGCATCTCTTCGGCACCCGTGCGAAGGCCAAATGTCCCGCCGGTCTTCTTGATCTTTTGCACAACTGACGCGGGCGCGAGCCGCTCGTCGGCATCTTGGTTCTTCGGCAACATGATCTCCTTCAGGTAGCCATGCGATCGGTAGAGCGGATAGAAGTGGTTCCCTTGCGCAAGTGCGTAGGTATCGTTGAACGCGCGATGCGACATGTGCGCCGTATCGACGAGCATGTGTCGCTGCATCATCGCCGAAATGAGCTTCTTCCCTTCGGCACTGAGCCCCTGCGAATTGAAACCGTGTTCGTCACGCTTGATTGGGTAAGCCACTTTACCGTTCTCGATGCGCTCGAGCATTTCGAACACAGCGCTATTGCGCGGCATGACCGCAGTGCCCGAAAAGCGGCTGTTCAGCAAATGGGTCAGCCCCATCGTGCGGACGCCTCGCTTATGGTAACGGTCAAGCTCCTGAACAAAATCGCGTTTGCCGAAGAGCTCGCCCACTTCGATCGACAGAACAACGGCGAGCTTTCCCTCAGCGACGATTCGCCGCGCGTCTTTCGGCGTCAGGGCTATTTCGTACCACGAATGCTCTCGCGCAAAGTCATGCGCAGCCGTAAGCATACGATCGACGGCGGCCATATCGTCGCATCCCCATTCCGCCTTGCGGTGCTTTTTGGGAATCGCCTCGCAGAACGGTTCATCGTTGCCCGCTGACATGACGACAAGCGTGAGTCCGCGCTCGTGTGCACGCTTCAACCAATCTGCATGAACGGTCTGATGGCTCACCGCATCCCAACGCGGCCAGCCCTCGAACGTTGGAAAGCCGTCTCGTCTCTTGAGATGAAGGCCGAGCGTGCCTTCACCGAGCAAGAAACCATGATCGTTTTGACCACTGCATCGCGCGAGCGCCTTCGATTGCGGCCCGTCGTGATGTCCCCAAATGAACCCGCCGCCCCAAGCTTGGTCCGCCATCTGGTGGAGATGGGTATCCGCAAAGCCTTTTGCCCTCTCAGCCGACGCGGCAAATGCCACAGAGCATGACGTCAGCGTCGCCCCCACGAACGCGATTTTTCTCAGCATGGAAGGCAGTATTGCATTTTTGCGCTTCAGTGCCACTATTTGAAATGAGGCCCGAGAAGGTTATGCAGAACCACTTCGGGGCGGCTCCGAAGCACACACCTGCGAAAAAGTGCGCGTTGCGGGGAATGTGAAGTTCCACCGTTCTGACGAACGAAGAAGTTCCACATCGGTAGTAAATAGAATTGACTTTTCCCGGGCGCCAAAAGCGATCTGAAGCTTGAAGGAAGTGGCCGACTTCGGGTTGGTATTCACTTCGGGTAATCTTCGGCAGCGAGCGCCTCAAGCTTTGACCAGGTGACGGCTTCACGAAACGCAGGCACGAACTCGTCGATGACGTGAAACTCGGATTTGAAATGGGTGGCGAGCCACTTCTCACAAAGGCGCCCATGCGGAACTTGCATGGTGTACTTCGAGATCGCGCTTACACATTCTTTCATCGCGGGTTTCACGCGCTGTGTTTCCTGCGAACGGATCAGACTCTCAATTGAAGCGCGGTACGCGACGCAGGATCCAGGATTGCGCTTGCACATAAGCGGCACGGGATTGCGGCGCAGACCGTCAGTCAAGTCACCCCACATCGCAGCAATCGTTACGTTTGCGCTGACAACCCAAAGGGGCGGCGCAAGCGGTCTAAGCTCCAGGATTTTTTTGAACTGTGTCTCGACGTGTTCGATCGCTCTTTTCTTCCTCTCCATCAAGGCTGTCACGGTACCCGGGACGTGACCGGCAATCGTGATCGCGGCCGGCACCATGTGCATCGGAATGGTGAGTGAATCGACATCTGTCGCGCGTGCGTGATCAGCGATCTCAAACATGGACCGCCCGACAGCATTGAGCACCGATCCAAGACGCCGGTTTTGCCTATCCTCGGGCTCGTTCGGCCACGCACGAGCAATCGCCTCTGCGGCACCTGGCATGCTTGGCCAAATCGCGACGACCTTCTCGTTTGCTTGTAGGGCAGCCTTCACGTTCGGACGCGGGCCGTGGCTGAGCGCTTGTGCCATTAGGTCGTAGGCCTGAATGCGCAAATCGAACGGCCAGCGATCGAAGTCGGTCATCGATCCCGCGAGCACGGTCCGCGCGCGTTCCCAATTTTCGCGTTCGACCAAGACTGCCGCGAACGCAAACGTGAGTTTTGCCACGAGCAAAAACTGCGGCTTGTGGAAGTGCGTTTTGTACGCGCGGAAGTCATTGAACGCCGCGTCAACTTGTCCGAGGGCCAGGCGAAAGATGAACGCGTCGCGCAAACTACCTTCCGCAAGTTCGTTTCTTGGATCCAGCGAAACGGCGTGTTCGAGCCACTGCGCAGCGTCGTCGTAGATCGCGAGACTCTGATAGGCATTTCCGAGGGAGAATGCCGCCTTCACTGCAAGTGGCGAGCGATTGGTCGCGCTCGCGCCAACGATCAGCCGGTACATGGGGATCGCAAGGTCCCTCCGATGCCCGGACTCGAACGTGCGCGCCGCGTTGAAGGCGAGCTCGTGACAGAGCGCTTCGCTCGGAGTGAATTGAGCGGATTGTGAGGCGTGACCGCAGTACGTCTTGTGTGCGCCCTCGTATGCTTCGGCCGCCCTCAAGTAGAGACCCGCGTTGCCTGACTTCTTCTCGTTTGCAGTGTGAACGAGTGCTTCCACTTCCATGCGGCGCGTTTCAAACGTTCGCTTCTCGGACAGCTCATCAGCGCGTGCGCGCGTCGTGAGGGCGACGCTGAGAAAACAAAGCATCCAAGGCAGCGCTGCCACGCGTTGAGTGCCACGGCTCGTCATCGAACGTGTTGGTACGTCCGCTGCGCCAGAAGTTCCCAAGAGACGTTCGTCGCGTGGCAACTCGCCTTTGTGACTACACTGAGTGCATTCAAACCTACGGCTCAGAAAGCCGAACCTTCGTCAGGTAGACCGAACCGATCGAATCGTACGCGACGAAGGCCGCACCGCCGAGGAGCAACACGTGAGGACGAAACGTGCCCTGCTGCCCGATCGTCAAGTTGCCCACGAGCGCAAAATTTCGATCGAAGGCGGCCAGTGTGACGGTGTCCGAGTCGCGCACAGACGTGTGAAAGACGTGATAGCCGATGAACCATCGCCCGGAAGCGGGTTCATGTTGCGACCCAGACGCGAAGTAGTTCCACGTAGAAGGGTCCCCTCCAATGAGCTTCTGCCCAAACGGAGAAGCCTCTTTCCATGCGCTGTCCCACCGCGAGAGCGTCAGGTTCTGTTGAGTCTCATCACCGGTGAACATGTAGAAGCCGCCGTCGTGGAACATCGTGCTTCCCAACTGACCGCGTCGTTCGCTCATCGTGAGCGTGACGACTGACTTGCGCTTCAGCGACAGGTCGTACGTCGCGAGTACGCGCGAGTTTCCTGACATGCCGTACATGACGTAGACGCTCGTTCCGTCCGTGAACAAGTGCGGGTCGTTCGTCGGCAGATTGGATCCGGCCACCTCCGTCACGAGCTCGCCGATGCGCTTCCCATCGGCACCGGAGCGAAATAGCCAGAGGCCATTCTTGTTTTGGCTCGACATAAAGGCGACGTAGTAGACGCCACCGATGAAGAGATGCTGGTGGTCATCGATGTGGCCGACCGAGAGATCGCTCTCGAGCGTCAGTTGCACATTGGGCTGGGTCTCGACGAGATCCGTGTCGAACCGCTTGAGCTGGATGTGGCGATCGAACATCGTCGTGAATTGAATCGCCGATCCATCGGTCGACAGGCCGCTCCAGATGCTCGCGCGATCGAGCTTGATCGTCTTTTCGATCGCGAGTGAGATCTTCCCATCGGCGTCCACGGGGCCACCTTCCGCAGCCATCGCCTCTGCCGGTCCCCCATCGATTGCGCCGTCGACAGTACCATCAACCGCGGTAGAGCTCCCTTGCGAGCAGCCGAGCAGCGCGCCGAAAATCACGGATGTCGAGATGCGTATGTTCAAGAGAACTCCAGAGGATAGAGGAAGAAAAGAGCATAGCGCGCGATTGGCAGGCGGTGCGCAACGCGCGAGCGCCGCCACAGGTCAGGAACGTCAAGGCGCCGATCGATACGGTGGCGTTTGACAGTGCATCGACTGTGTTGCACACATACACGGGGCGGACAGTTGTTGGGAAACCTGAGGCGTAGATGGTTTCCAATTATTTTCGCGCGGCATGCGCGAGCGCTTTCATTGCGGCGATTGTTTCCGTTGCGTGTAGCTCCGCTGAGCTCGCCGACGACAACGACGACACTTCGAGCGCAGTATCCGGTTGCGACGCAGGTGACAAAGTCTGCATCGCGAACCCACCGCGACCTGACTATACGAAGTTAGAGGTCGAGCGCTTTTGCGGGCTCGTGCACTGCGCGAGCGGCGAGTATTGCAACCGTGTCCAGTGCAGTCACTCGGATGGCGTTTGTGTCAAGCGCCCCACGCTGTGTTCGTCCGTCGGCGCGGACGGAGGTCCACGTTTTTGTGCATGTGACGGGAAGAGCTACGCGAACGAGTGCCTGGCGCACGCGGCCGGTGTGGACACCCTACGGGTTGGCCACTCGGATGTGTGCCGATGATACTATGACCACGCATGGCGCAACCTACTGATCGAACCGTCACCGTCGCCTTCGCTCGAGGCCTCGTTTTTGGCGCTGCAAGTCTAGGCGTTCCGGTCGACACACTTCTTCGCACTGCGGGGTTCGACGAAACCACGCTCGCGGATGAAGACGCGCGACTTACGGGAGGAACGGGCTCGCGACTCTTTGCGGCGCTTGTTGACATCACAGGCGACGCAAGTATCGCGCTGCGTCTCGCGCAAGTCGTAAACCCGATACAAGATCACGTTCTGAGCTACATTTTTCGCGCCAGTCCGACCTATGGCGCTGGCCTCCGTTCCCTTCTTCGATACGAGCGCCTCATCCAAGACGTTCTGCACAGTACGCTCGAAGTTGAAGGCGCCGTGGCACGCCTATCGTACACCAGCGATCTAGACGTCACACCCGCAGCCATGGAGTTTCCGTTCGCAGCAAAACTGCGTTGGATAACGCAAGAGTTCGGACTCGCATTACGACCAACGCGCGTTACATTTCGGCATGCAGCGCCGGCTAACTTGGCGCCCTACGAAGCAACATTCGGCCCGAAAATCGAGTGGGATAGCGAACGCAACTCGCTCGAATTCGAGAGTTCGTGGCTCGACCATCCGCTCCACACGTCTGACGCCACGCTCATGCGCATACTTGAGCCGCTTGCGCAGCAGGCGCTCGAATCACTCCCTAAACTGCACGCACCAAAAGACGGCGAGAAATCGACCATGGTGCGCGATCTTCGATTCGTACTCAAAGACCTCATCCGCGACGGCGAGGTCTCTGTCTCGCAAGCCGCACGCATACTCCGTGTTTCGTCTCGTACGCTCCAGCGAAGGCTTCAAGAGTGCGACACTTCATTTGCGTCCGTCCTCGACGACTTACGACGCGACCTCGCACTTGCTTACCTTGGTGAGTCGACCCTCAACGTCGCGCAGATTTCGTATCTCGTGGGCTTCTCTGATCAGAGCGCATTTCACCGTGCGTTCACGCGTTGGGTCGGAGACACGCCTTGCAGATGGCGTACGGGGCAACGCACAAGCGCCGAGCAGAGTCACGCGTAGGTTCGAACCGAAGGGATCGAACCAGCACTTTCCCGCGCACCCCTTTTTCCGGAGAATCGCTCACGGCGCCCCATAAATAATGGGAGATCGCGCTATTTCCGGCGCCGGAAACAACGCGCCGCCGGTGGCCTTTGCTTGTCCGCCCGTCGTTAGGGTCGCAACCATTGAAGGATGCGAGAGGCCACCCGCGATGGGTCTTCGAAGTGGAGGAAGTGACCCACTCCATCGAGCACTTCGAAACGGAGCTTCGCACTGTAGAAGCGCTCCTGCCCCTCGCCAATCTCATGGCCGATGCAGCGATCGTTGCGTCCGTGAAGGTGAAGTGTCGGCGTTCGAACCTTTCCTCGCAGCTGCCACGGCATCGCGAAAGGCGGCCAAAACGCCGCGCGATAGTAGCCGAGCGGCGCGAAGTTTCCCGCACTGAGCGTGGACTTAATCTCGGCGAGTGGTGCGGTGCTGATGTCGAGATCGGGAGACCAGTCGCGCCACAGTTCGTCGATGAGCGCGCAATCGTTTGCGGCGGCCCGTCGCTCCGCAATGCCGAACAGTTGGAAGTAGAAAAAGTGCCAGCTCTTCTTTCGCTGGGCGGCGGATCGAAACCAACTGTTTGAAAACTGAATCGGATGCGGGCTAGCGAGCGTGACCAAGTGCGAGTAACGCGCCGGGTTACGAATCGCGGCACAGAACGCTGCGGCTGCGCCCCAATCGTGACCGACGACCACGACGGGCTTGTGTGGCGCAAGAACGTCGACCAGCGCGTCCAGATCATTTGCCGTTTGCTTCGCGCTGTATGGGCCAGAGACGGGCGATGGATCGTACCCGCGTTGCCATGGAGCGATCGCGCGAAAGCCAGCACTCGCAAAGTGGGCAAGCACCGGTTCGAAACTTCTCGGGTGGTCCGGAAAGCCGTGAAGGAAGAACACGGGCGGTGCACTGGCGTCACCGTCGATGAGGCACTCGAAATGACCTTGCGCCGTGGAGATCGATGTTCGGGTTGCGGTGTGGGTCAAAGCGTTCTCCGCGGAAGGTGTCCGATCTAAGTTACTTCGAAGACTGACATACTTGGGCGCTCGATCATCGTCATGAGCGCGGTGAAGCGCAAGCATCGCGTGCACGAGGTCGCCCCAAGCGGGTAACCTTCGTTGATTCGGGGAGGGCTATCCGTCGCGAAAAGTCTCGTGGCGGCGCTCCTTTGTCGGCGCCAATCAACAACGAAAACGTGAGCCTACTTCATAGCGCCGCACAGGCAGGGCTCGAAATAATGGCACGCCATCGTCGATGGTCACCTCTCTGAATAGCTCTGCCGTAGCGCCCGTCTAACCCGAACTTTCGACGTGGGGCTGGGGCTTGCGGGGCTAGAGAGACTTTCATGCTTCGACTTTCGCACCGATCGCGTGACCTATGGTCAATCGTGTTGACCATCGCATCGATCGGCTCAGCCGGGTGTTTCGGCAACCGGCGCGAAAGTCTACCACCTCGGCCCCTTGCAGTGACGATCGAGTCGGTGAATGCACCGGTTGACTCGCAATGTGTCGACTGGACGCCTACGCTGCCCTCAGCGACGTCGGGCTTACCCCTTCCAACCGCGGCAGGCGAACTTTCGCTCGTTGATGTGCGTGGTGACGACCGCTTCGCGCACGCGCATTGGTCTGTCAGTGCATGGTCGGCCGATGGTGCCTACTGGATAACCGCGCAGCGGCGTGGGCTGATTGTGTGGGACACCGAAACGGGTCGCGCGCGGGCCATAGTTCCTTTCGCCGACGACGGATTTGTGCCGCGCGAACTCGTGCTGAGCGATGACGGCCAGCTTGCCGCGGTGTCCTTCGAACAGTTTGTCGAGGGGTCGACGGCGTCGCTCGAAAAGAAGGATGCAAACTGGAAGATGCGAGTCATTTCGCCGTTCGGAAACGGTGTGCGCGTGGAGCTACCGCGTGCCCTTTCCAATTTGCGATTCACAAGCGATGGGACTCACTTACTGTCAACCGAAGGTGTCGTCGACGTGCCAAGCGGCACGTTTCATGCCCACGCGCCTTTTGTTCATGGACAGAGAAAAGTTATTTTTCACCCTGACGGTCGACGCGCGTTTATTTTTTCGAGCGGCGACCGGGTTCGCGTTGAGCTGCGCGACCTCGCGACGGGCGCCGTGATTCGCGTATTCACAGAGATAGCGAGCGGCTGGCGCGCGAGCATCTCGGGCGATGGATCTCGCATTGGCGTACTGACCAAGCAACTTCACGTATTTGCGACCGACACCGGTGCGCGGGTCGCGAGCATCGACGAGGGTAAAGACGACGGAACGAATTTTGCGCTTTCTTACGACGGCACCAAGGCGGTCGCGTGGGATCTTCCAGTTGCAGAGAATGCGAGTCGCAAGAAATTTGTCGTAACCAAGCCTGCGCCTCCACCGCCTAGCCCGCCCACGATGCGCCAGCCCAATATGCGGATGTGGGACCTTGCGGGCGCGAAGCGCCTTTGGGCAGGCGATAGAGAACCGGTCGGTGAGTGGGTATTCACGCGCGACGCGAAATTTCTCAAGGCCCCTCGGCCTGCGGGTTCTTTGACTCGCGTCGATACCGGCGAGGACGTGAAACTGGGCGCGGAAATTCTTGCGCTGTCGCCCGACTCGAAGCGCGCGATCGCGGAGGGAGAGAACGGTCTGCGCCTGTACGACACGGGCACGCAGAAAGTCGCGATGCCGATGACGTTCGCGAGCCGAGTACTCGCGCGCAGTGAGGACGGACGCCTTGTGGCCTCGCGTGGCGCCGATGGCGCGCTTCAATTGGAACGCGATGGATCGTGTCGCCGTATTCGCGACGATGCACGAGGTCGCTTCGCATTTTCGAGGGACGGACAGCTGCTCCTCAACTCAGGCGAATTAAGTGAATTCGAGAAACTTACCGCCCATTTTAGCGCCTGGCGAACGACCGACGGCGCTCTGGTCAATCGCATGCATGCGCTTGCAGGCGCAATGAACGTGCTGGTCCCAAGTCGCAATGAAGTGTGGTTTCAAGGCCAGAACGGCGAGATCCGCAAGTTCAACGCCGCGTCGGGTGCGCTCGTTGGCGTGGGCCGCTCGCCGCGCACCGCCGACAGCGGCAGCTTCGCGTGGGACGTGCGCGATGCAGGTGGAGATCGCGCATCACGTGCCCGGGGTGGCATTGTCACCCGCGACGGCCTTACACTCGTCATGGCCGACTACCTCGACAAAGATGCCGTGTTGTCGATTTGGAATCTCGTGGTGCCCGAAAAGACGATCGACATGGTCGTCAACGTGAACGTCACGCCGCTCGTCCTGTCACCCGACGAACGAACGATTGCCAGTGTGGGCACCTCCGGCTTGCATTTGTGGTCAATTGGCGGTCGCGAGATTGCGACCAAGAAGGCTCCGAACGGGAAAGTCAAGAATATTGCCTATTGCCCCGATGGATCGCGCATTGCAAGCGCTGCCGAAGACGGCCGTGTGCTCATCTTCAACGCGAAAGACGGCACGGTCGTCGGGAGCGCGTTGTTACCGTTTGACTATGGCAAAGCGCTTTGGTGCGGCCCTGATAGCCAATCGTTGATCGTGGACACCGCGCGCGGCCTTCGGGTGCGATTCGCTATTGGCTCAACGTCGTCACCCTAACTTTCATGACGCGAACCGTACCGTCAGGACTCACGCTGATGGGATAGATCCCGTCTTTGGTTGCGAGCAGCACCAACACGAAGGCCGCCGAGCGCGTTATGGCGCGGAGATTCACGAGTGATGAAACCTCGAGGCGCCCGTCTTCGTCGGCAAGGTCGTCGAAGAGAATGCGATCGCTTGCAGTCTCAAATTTCGTGAGGCTGCCGACGCGATACCGCACGCCGGCGCGTTCCGTCGGCCAAAGGAGAAAGACGCCTTGGCCGAACCACAAATCCAGATTCGATACGGGTGTCGAGCGAATTGCAGTGTCGCGCTGGTCGCGAAGAGGATTCGTTTCGGAGGTTCGAATGGGGGATCCGATGGCCACGTCGGGAGGGTAGTCCCAGCCACCGCATTGCTCGCCAGGGCGCGGCTCGAGTTCCCATGAGCGCTCGAAGATTCTCTTTCTGCCCTCGATCGCAACCGTCCATCGAACGACTCGGTGCCATTGGTTCGGCAATGTTTGCCGCTTGTCGTCGGGGGCAAAAGCGACCCCAGAAATGGGGAAGCAACGCACGTCTGATCCGTCAGCGGAAACTTTGCACGCGCGGAAACTTGAATCGCATCTGCCGCCGTCGACGTGAGGCCAAGGGTCATGGTCGTCACGCGTGAGTTGCTTGCAATTTGGCGTGGTTGTGTCGTTCGCAACCATCAACCAGAAACCATCGGTCGGTTCCACTTCAACGCTGAGTCTGGCCAGCGCTCCGGGATCCTTGTCGAGAGGTGTTGCTCGCTCGAGATCGCTAATCGTCAAGCTGACGGACTTTCTGTCAGCGACGGAAATTCCCCAACGTTTGCGACCCGCTTGAAGCCCTGCGGCAAGCGTCACGGGTTCGGCAAACCGCATCGCGGGTTTCTTCATTTCATAGCCGAGCGCAGAGAGCTCCCACGGAGGATCGGGGATTGTGCCAGCAAGCGATAGAAGTATGGATCCGCAAGACGCCGGCCAAGCTTCACTTGCAGAGGTCGTATGTTCACCAAGTTGACGAAGCTGCTCACTTCGAAACGATCCGGAAGAGCCGAGCAAGCAAGACTCGACTTCGAACCAGAGGCTTTCTGGCGATCGCACAACTTTGAATCGTGCTTGACGTTCGCCGTGATGACCGAAGAGAACGAACGTGGCGAGCGCGAGCAACGACGCGAACGCGAATATTACGCCCGCACGGCTCTTGGTCAGACTCGGTATTGCAACGTCGGGTTCAACGTCAGCCGTGCGATAGGGCCCGCGCGGCCGCCACTCTGAGCTCATTGAAGCGATAGACACGGCAGGGCGATGTCTTCTTGGGTGACTCTTGGATAGGCGGCGTTCGTCGGACTCGAATCGTCAGGAATAGCCCGCCCTCCACCAGCGTCTTGCCTCAGTGCATATCGTTGCTCGTCTAGCCGTGTTCGCCGCATCGTTGCTCGTAGCGTCAGCGACATCCGCCACCGAACTCTCGGGACGCTCCGCGAACGCAAGCGCTGGTGACTGCACCGCTGTTGACGCGACCGTGCTCGAGTGGAAACCAAAAGATGGACCGATGGCAGCCTTCATTGCGAACGCGTTTGCGAGCAATCGCGGCAACACCTTCATCGCACTCGGGTACGATCACAAAGGCATGTGGTCGGCCGAGATCGACGCTGGCTCCGACGCTTGTGACTGCGCCACGCTAAATCTCGTTGTCACAGCATTGGGTACGGGGAAACGCACCGCAACCCGGCTCGCGCAGAGCCATGACGAAGCGCCCTCGAAGGCGGACTTAGAGACCATTAAGAAGCAGATTTTTGTCCTCGCAAAGGCCCCCCACGCCATCAGTCGGCTACGTCACGACTACCACTTGCAATTGCCAAAACGCGATGCTCATGGCCACATTGCACACTTCTCTGGCTGGTTCGCAGAGTTCGATCCGTCCGGCGCCGCGCCGATGCGCTTTTCGATTCAGTCGACAAAAGACATGTGCTGGTGCACCCAGAAGTGGACTGCATACGCACTCAAGCCATGATCAAACGCGAGGTCGTTGGACAAGGCCCACATTGCCGAACGCGCTCTGAGGAAGTGAACGCGGCTACTCGAGCAAAGCGCAGCCGCAGCCGCACGAATTTGAAAACATCTTCTCGTTCTTTGTGCACGAGAACACGATCGACGCGCACGCCGTCGCTTCTGTCGACATGTAGCGGATCGTGCTCGACGCCGCCGGGCACACGGGTGAAGGAACGACGCGCGTATAGAATTCGGTGGCCTTCAACGAGATCAGGCCGCCTTTGGTTGCATTCGTGCCGACAAACAAGACGCCGTCTTTCGTTTTGAACGCGGCCTTGGCGCTGGCAATCGCGGTGGCACTCGCGCTTGGAAATACGACGTCGCCGATGTCGTCATCGACGGTGCTGTTGAGCTTGGCCTCGTGAAGGGTTGGGCACGGCGCCGTTACGCAAACCAAGGCGCTGTCGTAGACACGATAGAACGTGCCTTGCGCTTTTCCGGTGGTGCCTAGCCAAGCCTCAGACACTTTCAAAACAGTGCCGGTCGTGCCGTCGTCGAGTTTGCCCGATCCGAGAGTTCCGCGAACGATTGCGGATCCCATTTCGAACGTGACTCCGACTTTGACCTCATCGGCCGTGTTTAGCGCGAGCTTCGAATAGTCAAGTTTATGAACATAGCAGTCCTTCGCGTATCTTCCGTCGCTGCACTTGGTCGTCGAGGAGTTTACGTGCTTCAAATAGTCGCCACTGCAAGCCGACCCCTGGCAGCGCATCTGTCCCTCACGCGAGAAGACGTAGAAAGTTCCGGATGAGCTGAGCGAATCGGCCTGCTCCTCATCACCAACGGCGACTTCGCTCGCTGACATTTCGCTCGATGAACACGCACTCGCAGCAATCCCAAGTCCCAAAATAAGAAATAGGTTTTTCATGCTTCCCTCACAGCAGTGACAGGGAAAGTCCCCATCGACGCGCCTTCGTGTTTGTAAGGAAAGGGTCGCCGCGGCCAGTAACCTGTCGCGACATGACTTTCCGTCCAGAAGAGCGGCTCGAAAACGCCGAACAGTGCGTGCCTCTTCGCCGTAGGCGCGTCTCGAGACTGTATATCCACGATTTATAATATGGTATCGATCATATCGACACTTGGCACAAAGGAGCCGCCTAGGCTGTAAGCCCATGCGATACTTAGGGCTCTTTGCACTCGGACTGGCAACCGCATGCGGTAGTCAACCTACTTTCATAAGCGACGACGCGGCGACGCCCGCTGACACAGGCACGGTGCCAGACGGCGGAAGCGATGCGTCTGGTTCGACGGACTTTGTCGATCTGCGTGACCAACAGCGCTATGCAACGGTCACTCTTGGAGGCAAGACGTGGTTCGCGCGCAATCTTAACTTTGAGATCGCCGGAAGCTCATTTTGTTATGGTGACGACGTCAGCAACTGCAACCGAGATGGTCGCCTGTACACATGGAGCGTGGCAAACACCGCTTGTCCGACGGGTGCACATCTGCCAGGCGACGACGAATGGAAGGCGCTCGAGACAGCGGTCGGCATGGCCGCAGACCAGCTTGAGTTGGAGGGCTATGACACCGCACGCGGAAAGGACGAGGGCGCGACGTTGAAGCAAGCTTCGGGTTTCGGCGCCACGATGGCCGGTTACCGAACCGGCAAGACGTATGAAGCCCTGAACGACCGCACGTACTTCTGGACCTCGACGACGCGCGGCACCGATGTGTGGCGCCGAAGGATCGCATCCGCCACGCCGAGCGTGTTTCGATTTACGAATCCGCCGGCCACGTTCGCGATCAGCGTGCGCTGCGTGCGCGACTAAAACTACGACCCTGACCCAATTCGCCAAAATGGCCCGATGCTACAACCGATCGCAAAGTACACCAGGTCGTCGGTTGGTGTGCCGGGCGGTGCACTTTGCACGATGAGATCCAAGGCCAGCTAAAACTTCCCGCAAAATGGAACGGTAGGTAAGCTGATTGACGAAGTGTTGCGAGCGGTGACGCAGGCTTCGATGGTTCCTTGCGATCGGCGCTCGCTTCGCGCGGTGCCTTGAGCGGTTTTGGTGCGCATGCCACGACGACGCATGCGAGCATAAGTGTCGAACGACGAGACATAAGGGGGAACTGTAGACGGGGGTTTGGGTGGCAGCCAAACGGAAGCGTCGCGTTTGCAGCGATCGCGGCAGGAAGGTCGGTCCAACGTCGCCTCGCGATGAAAGTCGCAGTGCGACTTCATTGACACATTTTGATGTTCGCATGACCGTTCTGCGCCCCGGTCGAGGGACTAGGGCCATGGTTTCGCCGTTCTTGCCCTCATCTCGGCCCGTGTGATCGTCTTCGAAGCTCGTGAGCAGGGATGAGGTCCGATGTCGAAGCGTCGCTCGTCCGCAAAGCGACACGACAGAATGTTCTCCCCGGTGTTGCTTGCGACTCGAGAACAACGAGCTTTCCTCCAACCGAGCGCATGATTTCTCGATCGTATTCCATCATGCGGTGACAAGCTTCGACGTCACTTGTGCCACGCAGCGCACACGCCGAGTGAATCTCCGCATACACGGTGTTGTCGCGCTTCTCGATGAAGCGGTAATCCGCGAGCGCGGGCGAGGCACGGCTCCACTGTTCGAAAAGCGTTTCGAGATTATCGGCCGGCTGCGTGCCAACGCGCCCCATCGCAATGTTGGCCATGCGACGCATCAGCGGGCGCGAAAGAAATGTGAGCCAGGCTCGACGATTCGGCCATGCGACGATCTTGCGAACGAAACCCACGAGCCACGCATTCTGAGTGATGAGCAAAGGACACCTCCTACTGCGATGAGCAACTTGACCGCGCGCCTGCCCTCCGAGCGAGCAGGCGCAGGTTTCGAGCTTCACACGCTGACAAACTGCGGGCTTACCACGGTCGCCTCGTCATCTGACATCGTGCCCTCGACGAACGACCGGATCATTGCCGCAACAGCATCGGGCTGCTCGACGATGGTCGCATGTCCAGCGCCTGCTATGCTCTGAAGTCGCGAGTATGGAATCGCCTCCGAAAGCGTTCGCATCGTACCGCCTGTTGTCATCAGGTCCTTCGACCCGCGGATCAGCAAGGCGGGGCGTGTGAACTTTGCGATCTGGTTTGTGAGATCAGGACGCGTTGCCCAAGCGACAATGCTCCATATGAGATCGTCAAGATTGTTGTCCACGAACTTGAGACCAGCTTCTTGCACGAGCTTGGGATGCGCTTTTCGCCACGTGCGACTGTAGGTTGCGATCTCGAGTAGCGGGCCGTAGAGGCCGAGTGAGCGCTTTACGCCAAGAAGACGAGCCGCGAGGCGCATCCACCAGGCGAACACGACCGTCGAAGCGCTCATCACGAACCGCTTTGGTCCCGTGTTGAGATCCGAGTCTAGGACGATGATCGCCCGTACGGCTTGCGGATCGCTTACCGCAAGCTGCTGTACGACTGCGCCGCCAAGCGAGTGCCCCACGACGATTGGAGGCTCGCGCAGATCGAGCGTGGTGATCAGCTCTGCGATGTCTGCGGCGAGATCCTCCATCGTGTACGCCGATGCAGAAGGCCGCGATCGCCCGTGACCAGGCAGATCCACGGTGATCACGCGGTATTGAGTCGCGAGGCGATCGACCAACGGTCGCCAGCAGGTGTGATCAAAACCCCAACCGTGGAGCAAGACCATCGGCGTGCCTTTCCCTTCATCGACGAAATGGAGGTCGCGCCCGTTGACGTGCACATGCCCGTGTCTTCCTGAGTTACTCACGTGCTGCTCCTTCAACTTAAAGTTTTGCCGCGAGTACGTTCACGGGAATGATCTCGGGCGCTTGCGCGAAGAGCTCGGGTGCCTTCGCCATCAGTGCGGCCGCGATTGGGCCCGTGAGGTGCTTTTGCCGATCGGCTTCGTTGGCGAATACGTCCGTGATGTAAAATGTGCGCTCGTCCGCCTGGTAGGCGAACCACGCAGGGGTGAAGGCTTCAGCTTCGGCGAGGGGCGCCGCGGAAGCGAGAAACGCCGCGACCTCAGGACCGCGACCTTCTTTTGCAACGACGCGAACCAACAAACCAACTTGAATTTTAGCCATTGTGTCTTCTCCTAGATGAGCGGTTGGAGACTCAGTGTGCTCAATATGACACTTAGCGCCAGTATCAAATTCGACATCCTTGATGTCATTTCCGACACGCCCCAAGCTCAACCGTTCGACATGCAAAGCGGCACGCGGGACTTGGGTCGCAAAGCCGAGACTTGCTCATGTTTCGAGGGCGCGGCCCGTTCAGTTCTGGCGGGGAGATCGCATGAAGCATCTTTGTGTGGCGTTGTTTCTTATCTCAACGGTGAGCCCCCACGCCTTCGCCGTAGGCTTCGACCCTGGCAGTCCGGTACTCAAGACCGGGCCGGGCTGCGAAGACAAGGCGGTCGTGCAGGCAGTCAAGGAAGTGACCGATTTTTCGGGAGCGCTGCCAAAAGGTTCGCCAGGTCAACCCCGGAGCACGTTCACGATCGGCACGCGTATCCTCAACGCTCACCGACTTTCGACGATGGATCGCCACGCACAAATGCGCACGACCCTCACTCCGGGCGCGACCGGCACGAGCACGCGCGCGACAATCTTCGTGCCCAAGCCAATACCCGGCGCGATAACGGGTAAAATTCACGCCAAGCTCGGACCCAGTGCGTGGAGTCCGCTCTTTGGAAAGACCCCTGGGAAATTCAACGTCTTCGCAACCGTATGCACCTACGAAATTCGAGGCGAGTCCGACCCGGTTCACCTCGATCGCAAGCACGTCATGGGTGCGCAACTCACCACCGACGGCGGCGACAACACGTTCACGTATGAGTTCGACACCACGGGCGAATCTACGCACACGATCTACGCGCTGGTGATGTGGTCATCGTTTGTCGATCCTTCAGCCATCGCGACGGAACAGCGCACCGCCGCGGAGCTCACCGCGGGCCCTTCCGTAGGCGTGCTTCAGTACTTCGATCGATCACCAAGTGCGGCGCCATTTCCAGCGGTCCCTCCGAAGCAAATGGGCGACCCTGCGAAGGCCGGGCAAGCGGTCGCCGACATTGCAAACAGAACGTTCTGGACGACGCCTATCGATGAAACCCCTATCAACGACAAGTGTGCCGGGCTCAGGGGTAAGCCGTATTTGCGCAATTGCGTTTACGACTCACTCGCCAAGCGATACGGCGAGGCTCACGTTATCGACTGCTCGTACTTTGCATGGATGGTCTACCGCGAGGCGGGTGTCCCGATCCCATACGTACGCACAGCCTTGGGTGACGTTGACGGCAAGAATTTGCCAGGCATTCGCGCAGGAACCGATCGGGACTGGTCATACGTCGGCAGCGGCACAGTTGACGACATCGGAAAGGCAAAAGCGAAAGTTGGGGATTCGCTCCTCTTTGGAAAATCGAGCGGCGATATGGGGCACATTGGGATCGTCGTCAAAGTAGACTCCGACGGTGCCATTTCCGAGATGACCGATTGGGGCGGCTCGAGTGGTCACAACGGGGTGTCGCAACATCGCAGTAAGACCGGCATTAAGAATTTCATGACGTACAAAAACACGTACCAAATTTATTGGGTCATTCGACCTAAGGTGTTTAGCCTGTAAGCCCTCCGCGACAATGTCAATGCAATTGACTATATTCCCTCAGGCACTTCCACGCGAACGTCAACGAGTGCGGCCCCCGTCGATCGACTGCATCATCGCCTTGTGCACGCGATAGGCACGGAGAAGAGTGATCCGTCGTAGCCGGACCACACCGTGAGCGCACCGGCCGCAGTGGGTGTCGTAAAGGTCAACGGGGCGCGCGTGTCGAATGGGAAGTGGCGTGACCGTGGTGACGTCGTGACCGTCGACGACGTAGCGCAGGTTCATGATTGGACGTCCCGGAGCAGCACGATGACCAATGTCCGCAAAAATGCTGACCGGTATCGGTGCAAGCGGCGCGTTGTTTCCGGCGCCGGAAATAGCGCGATCTCCCATTATTTATTGGGCGCCGTGAGCGATTTTCCGGGAAAAGGGTGCACTGGAAATTGCTGAGCTCCGTTCGACCGCGCGCGCATGCGAAGGCGCGAATCTATGGGGCTACAAATGCTGGTCAAGGCGAACGGTGCTATCATTCATGACTGACCGCCCATCGTCGCGCTCAGTGGGAATCACGATTGATCGGGAGATCGCTCAGGACGACGAGGATGAAGACGCGAGATTCTGGCTTCGTCTACCCGTAGCGCACCATACTGAACTCATGACCCGCGCACTCTCCCCAGCCGACATTCGTAGCTTCGCGGCGCGGCGATGGGACCTCGTGGCTGACGAGAAATTGCGTTTCATCGTCGAGCGATTTGAGGCCGCAGGGATTAGCGGATCACGAAGCGCTGCACGGCGCCTTCGAGAACGATGGCTCGCCTTGCATCCTGAGGGCGCTACAGATGCTGATCGTGAGGCCGATTTGAAAGCGCACGTAGCATTGAAAGAGAAACTCGACAGAGCCCACAATGCCGCAGTCCGACGCTGAAGTTTACACAGCGCTCGGTCGCGCGTTTGAGGCGCTCGGAGTGCGTTGGTATCTCTTCGGCGCGCAGGCGGCGATTCTCTACGGCGTAACGCGATTCACGGAAGACATCGACGTTACCGTCGAACTTGGGAAGCGACCAACACGTGCACTGATCGACGCGCTCGCCGACGAAGGATTCAAAGTGCGAATTGCTGACGACGCATTTATTGCGAACACGCGTGTTGTGCCGTTGGTGCACATGAGCACTTCGATTCCCGTCGACGTTGTGCTCTCTGGGCCCGGACTCGAAGAAGTCTTTCTCGACGCTGCGATACCTACCGACGTTGATGGTGTTTCGGTTCCGGTCGCGCGCGCGGAAGATCTCGTGGTGATGAAAGTCTTGGCGGCGCGGCCGAAGGACCTCGAAGACGTGGTTGTCCTCCTTGCGGTGCGAAAGAACGCGTTCGACGTAGCGCAGGTTCGGCGGATGCTGATGACTCTCGAGGAAGCCCTTGATCAGAATGATCTTGTCTCGGTTTTCGAGAGCTGCCTCAAGCGCTCGCTGCGGCTGAAGACGTAACAAGGCTCGCAGGTGATGCGCGCGTCGGATCAGCTACAAGCAGTGATGGTCGTTGCTGATCAACACCGTGGCGCATTGACGCTCGGTTAGTGGCGAAGTTCGATCTTTCCAGCTGCCGCAACACACGCTTCGCGCACGGGATAAACCTTGGTGGCGTACATGGCTCCCGAGTTCCCACGAACTTCCTGAAGTTCGTGAAACGCGTCCGTATTGGCAAGAATCTTTACCTTTGGCAACACCGATGAATCACCAAAGTGAGAAAGTGCCTGGCACGCCCACATGCGGTGCAACGGCGTGTCACTCGTCAAGAGGCCAACCGCGATGGGAATGCCGGTCTTGCACTTCGCTTCGCGCAAATAGGGCAACGTCCACGCGCGCACCTTTTCGTCGGCATCCTTCGCAGCCTCAGCCACCGATTCGCAGTGGCCAAAGTGCCGCTTCTTTTCGAGCCAATGCGCAATATGCCGCATCGCGTGGTTACCGTGTTCAACGTTCAAAAACGACGCGCCGATGTGCGATTTTGCATACTTTTCGAACTCGTCGTCGAGGGTTGGGCTATCGAGCGCCGTCAGCACGCGACCGTCGTCTCCCCAGTGAGCGACAAGCTCGAAGAGCTCGGTGTACTTGCCGCAACTCGCCATCTCCTTCGACATGGTGATCACAAAGCCGTCGTCCTGCTTTGGAGCTGCCTTGTATCGCTCGATGACCGTCGCGCAGTCCGTCTTACCACTAGGCCCACCGGTCGCTTCGAGCTCTTTCTGGTACTGACACGCGTCGTATTTGACGCTGTCGTACTTCACGCGCATCTCGCCATCGCACACTTGCTTGAGCCAGGCTACGTCCTTCCGTTCCTTCGCATCTCGAACGTGGGGACTGTCTATTGGCAAAAGGGTGCCTAGACATCCCGAAATGGTGGCAAGCAAACCGAAGGCAATGGCGAATCGCGCACGTGACATTTTCTCTCTCCCTGCAAGCGATAAACGGACAGACGCGCGGATGATTTAGGTAGGCGAGTGTAAACGCACGAAAACGCCACTCAGTACCTTCTCGGCGATTCGTTCATCGGCGCCTCGACGATCAAGTCGTCAAGGTTCGCCTTCTTGAATGATGCCCTCCGCCGTCGCATGCTTCAAATGTAACTAACGGTGTGTTAAAATCGCAAACGTTGGAGAGCGCGCACAACTTGACCAAGACAAATACGCCTCACTGCTTGTGCCCCCAAATCCCGTTCGGAATGCCCGCAGTTCGTGTGAATCCGCTCAGCGATTTCTTTCCCTGGGACATTAGCGTGACCTCGCCATCGAGGTTGATCGTCGGTTGGAACGCAACAAACTTCACTTTGAGCCCGTCACCTTTGGCACACAATTCAGTCTTCTTGCCATCTACCGTAAGTGACGCAGCGCTACCGAGAAACACGCCGCCATTTTCGACAGTGGCTTGGCACGTCGGGTTCTTGCTGAATTCGAGAACCCCAACTTTGTCACCCACCACAACGCTGTACGTTCCGTAGACGGCAGGGTCGGTGACCGCGACCTTCGGTTTTGCCACCGCCATGACCGAGTTGTACATCTTTTCAATGACGACCCGCCATCGATCATCTTGCCAACTATCGCTGCAATCGTCGGTGATCGCTTCCCAGAAAATCGCACCCTTGATCGGATCACGCGCAGGGTAGCCCCATTCGCCGGTGAGGTTCGATAGACGTCGCGTGCGCCAATTGCACTCTTCGACCCAATCGCCTCCATCGAACGATTGCACCTTCTTCCAGAACGCGTCGTTCTTCAACCAGACACGAACCTTCCACGCGAGCTGCCTCGTCGCGTCCACCGCCATCGTCAGACTTCGGAGATGGCTACTTCGCAGAACAGTATCGTGGTTGATGCCGCAACTTTCGTTGGTGGCCGTTGTTCCAGGCTTGCAGCCTTCCGCGCCTGGCCCGTGCTTTGGCCACTTCTCAAGCGGAGGTCTGTTTGGAATCGACCACATGTTCCAAACATTCTCGACGACCTTGTCCGTGGGTACGTCCCATCCGGTGCTTGTGCGATCGCTCAACAGTCCCATCTTCTTCGTTGTCCATGCCTCATGAGGAACATCGTTGAGCGTGACTCTTGGTGAGCCGAGCCACGCACGCCAAGCTTGGTCAGCGATGTTCGAGTGCGTGTACATGTCTTGGATAGTGTGCAGCGCGATACCAAGACCGTTGAGAAGCCACTCGGGATCGTCCTTATCGCGTGCTTCGAGTGCGATCGACCTCAACGCCTTCTCAATGCCAATGAGTCCTCGCTCGATCCACTCGCCTGTTGGGTAGTTCTCGAAATGAAAGTACTGGGCGTGATGACCCGGTGCGTGACAGTACTTGTCGGTGCAGGCGAATGCGTCTTTGAAGTCTTTCCCGAGACAACCACCACCACTGGGGTGCCAGCAGTGCACGGCATTATCTTTTTGGTACATGTAGTCGACTTGAAAATTGGCGATGTACGCCATCTTGATCGCCGATGGTTCGAGCACGCCGGCAAGCCCTCCATAGGTTGCTGCGTGATGCGGACCGCCAGAAAAAGCGAAGGCGGCCGTTGGCAATAGGCAGAGCGCGATTGCAGCACTTGTCGAGCGAAGCGAATTCATTTGGTGCCTCCCTTGGTTACTTTTCGCCGAAGGAAGAAAGGTCTCGTGCTGTCGTCGTTCCAAGGAGCATTTCCGGCCAACGAAGACGCAGTTCCGGCGATCGATTCTTGCCCCTCGTTGCCCATGAGATAGCCCACGAACCTCAGCTGGTCCTCGACCCGCCACGACCCTTTCCCATCCGGCGCAACGGTGAACACCCAGAGATTTCCCCAAAGTCGCTCTGTATTGACTGTGCGTTTGGTTCCTTTCGCATCGATCCATGTCCCGTAGAGTTCCCCCATCAACCCTTCGTTCCCGGTCGGCTGGTTGCCTTGCAGGTGGACGGTGCCGAGATCTCCGTCGAGGTTCATTTCGTAGTCACCACTCCAGCGCGCAATGGGCACCAGGGGAAGAGTACTGGGCGCCGTCCCGATGTCGGCTGCCTGCGAGAACTCAACCGTCGCATATACCCGGTAGTGCGTGATCGGCCAGCTCGCGAGCGTCTTGTCGACGAGTCGAAAATCGTAAGTGCGCTTCTGTGGTCCCTTACCGACCAAACTCTTGGCCTCATTCCAATCGAGGACGACATAGGTGAAGTCGATTTCGTCGTCGGGATTCCACGCCGTCTGCAAGCCGTTGTCTTCTTCCCAGAGCGACATATGAAATGCGACCGAGTCCCCCTGCGGGATAAGCTCCTTATTGAGCACTTTGTAGTCGATTGAACGGGTGTTGTTT
>JAHFDZ010000066.1 GCA_023248745.1 Myxococcales bacterium
AAAGGCGGCGACGGCAAACTGGGTGGCGGCGGCGGCCCCGGCGGCACGGGCGGCGCGGGTAGCGACGGCGGACAAGGTGGCGGCAAGGGCGGTAAGGGCGGCGCTGGCGGTAAGGGCGGCGCTGGCGGAAGCGGCGGGGGCGGCGCTGGCGGTGTGAGCGCATGCGCCGCACTCGAAAAAACTGTCGTCTACGCGACTACGAATTCGAGCTGTGTGCCTCAGGCCGGTGGCACAGGAGGCGCAACGCCCGGCGGGGCGTCAGGCGCCATCGGAACCGCCGCCGTCGAGCTGCGCTGGTAGAAGTTGAAGCCAATTGACAACCTCGATAGGTAAGGCCTCCATGGCCGACGCCTTCTCCAACATCGACGTGCAGGCATTCGCGCGTGAGCTCGACGCAATCCGCCTGCGTGCGGAAAGCGAGCTGGGGGCCGACGACCTGCGCCACTTAAAGCGCACCAAGCAGCTGCAAACGTGGCTCTCGATCGCGGGCTACGCCACAGCGTGGACGATGCCAAACCCGGTGTCGGTGTTGCTGCTTGGCGTAGCGAACACCTCGCGGTGGACCATCGTTGCGCATCACGTACTTCACAAAGGTTACGACAAGGTGCCCGGCGCGCCCGCCGAGCTCACGTCTCGCGCGTTTGCAATCGGGAAGCGACGCTACCTCGATTGGCTCGACTGGATTTCGCCCGAAGCATGGAAGCTTGAGCACAACATGCTCCACCACTTTCACACCGGCGAAACGAAAGATCCCGACTTGGTCGAAGAAAACGCCGAGACTGTGCGACGCGCTGCGTGGCCGCTTGCCCTCAAATACGGCGCCGTCGCCTTCTACGCCGCAACGTGGAAATTCACCTACTACGCGCCGAACACCTTTCAGGTGATGCGGCGTGCGAAGCGAAAAGGCGGCGCGCAATCGTCAGAGGAATCCGAAGCGTACCTCGCCGCGTGGGACTTTCGCACCGAGCAGGGTCGAGCGTTTTGGCGCGAGTGTGTCCTTCCGTATGCGCTGACACGCTTCGTCGCAGCGCCCGCGTGCTTCCTTCCACTAGGCCCTCTTGCGGCGTTCAACGTGTGGCTCAATTCGGTAGGCGCTGAGGTTGTCGCGAATGTGTATTCGTTCCTCGTGATCGCGCCCAACCACGCAGGCGACGATCTTTATCGGTACGAAGGCTCACCGCGCACACGGGGAGAGTTCTACATTCGGCAAGTCACAGGCTCCGCGAATTACGACACCGGAGGGCTGCGCGACTTCTTCTACGGTTACCTCAACTATCAAATTGAGCATCACCTGTTTCCTGAACTACCCGCAAGCGCGTACGCACGCATACAGCCCGAGGTTAAGGCGGTGTGCGAGCGCCACGGCGTTCCGTATGTTCAAGAATCTTTACGAAACCGCATAGTCAAACTTATTGACATCATGGTCGGCCTTACGTCGATGCTGCGAGCACCGCTCACAGCAAGCCAGACACACGAAAAATCGTTTTCGTGACGTCACTACCAACGACGTTCAGCGCTAGAGCCCCTTCGCCACCATTTCACGCGCAGCCCTAAGCAAGAGCTCACGTTCATTCTGCTGCGGATCGCTGATCACCTGCTCGAGCAAAGCGTCAAGCAACTTACCCAACACCGGCCCCGGCTTGAGCGCGAGCTCGGCCATCAGGTCGCGACCGTTCACTTTAAGCTCACGCGTTGAAAGCGCCGCACCCGCCGCGAGTACTTCTGCAACACGCGCCTTGAGCACGCGTGCGTTCTCGAGCTCGTCGTCAACGGGCCTTCCCTTCCCTCGAATGTCAGCGTCGTTGAGCGCGTAGAGGTCCTCAAGCCGCTCAGGCGTGATGCGCTTCAACCATCGCCTTAGTGCCGCGTCGGTCCAGTCGGGCGTGAAACAAACGAGGTGGTGTCTGACCAGGTGAACAATGCGAGCTCGCTCGTCATTCGAAAAGCGCAAGCGCTCGAGAATGGGCCCGAGCATGTCGGCGCCGACTTCTTCGTGGTTGTAAAATGTGTAGTCGCTCTTTTCTTCCTGAAACTCGCGCGTTCGCGGTTTGCCAATGTCATGCAGCAGCGCAGAGAGGCGCAGCACCGCATCACCGCGACTGGCATCGAGGCACGCCATCGCGTGTCCCCACACATCAAACGCGTGCCACTTGTTTTGCTCCATACCCACGCCTTCGAGCATCTCCGGACATGTCAGCTCAAGAAGCCCGTGCTCGCGCATTACTTCGAACGCACGCGAAGGCCGAGCGGCCTTCATGGTCTTCACCCACTCGTCGCGAATGCGCTCGGCCGACACCTTTTGATACGTCGGTAGTGTGGGTCTTATGGCCTGAGCCGTCGCCGGGTCGAGTTCGAGTTCGAGGGTTGCGACGAAACGAGCGGCACGCAAAACACGCAGGCCATCTTCGGAGAAACGCTCCTCGGCGACACCAACTGCTCTGAGCACCTTATGTTGTAAATCACCTTGACCATTGAATGGGTCTTCGAGTTGCCCTGTCGTTGGATCGAGCGCAATTGCGTTCACGGTAAAGTCACGGCGAGCAAGGTCTCGTACCAGATCGTCAACGAAGAACACCTGGTCGGGTCGCCGGCCGTCTGTGTACCCCTCCTCACCGCGGAGGGTCGTCACTTCATAGTGAACTTTGTTGACCACTACGGTAACGGTGCCGTGCTCGATGCCCGTCGGAATGGCCTTGGGAAATGCGCGCATCAGTTCGTCAGGAAGCGCATCGGTGCAGACATCCCAATCGTTCACATCACGACCGAGGAGCAGGTCACGCACGCAGCCACCCACGACCCACGCGCGTTTCCCACGCTCGCGCAGACGATTGCAAATACCGATCGCGTCTTTCGGCACGAGAGCGAGGTCGAGCGCGGAGGCAGTCATAGCCGCTTCACTCTACTTCGCGCGCGTCACAAACTCCTGCACAAAGCGTCTAACGAGCGACCTTGCGAGCGGTGTTTCGAGAACGCACGCGTGCAGGCGATCAGGATCGCCACCTTCTTCACGAATGCGGTCTGCCCGCGCTTCGATGTAGCCACGCGTCACGTCTTGATCGAACTCAGGATGAAACTGAACACAACGAACGCAATCGCCTACGGCGTACATCGCGTGAGGTTCGAGATCGGTACGGCCAAGCAGTCGTGCACCGTCAGGTAAATTGACGACGCTCTCAAGATGCGAAGCGTTCGCATGAAACTCTGCGGGAAACCCCTCGAGGAGCACGTCTTGCCCTTCAATTGTAACATTGACAGTTCCAATTTCACGGCCGCGAGGATTTTTGGCAACAAGGCCCCCAAGCGCTTGACCCACAATCTGATGCCCAAAGCAAATCCCGAGAATAGGAACCCGCGCCGCCACGAGCTCGCGAATGTAGCCCTCGGTGCGAAGCATCCACGCCGCACGCTCGGTCACAAGCGCCGAGGAGCCTGTAATGATCACGCCGGAAAGCGAAGTCACTTCCGGAAACGGGACCTCGGCTCGAGCATCGTGTTCGATCCATGCGCCCTGCCAAGCACCCTCGGATGAAGCCTGAATCCACTCGGCAAACTCACCGCGTCTTGCAGATACGGAAGCGACCGCGTCGCCTGTTCGAAGAACGCACAGCACCATAACTTTTCATCGTAGCAGACACATGATCCGGCGTTCTTTCTGGCCACGTTGCGAGCAATCATCTTGCGTGGGACACTTAACGCTTATCGCCCGTCGCGATCGACAAAGAGCAACGTGAGCCCACCCGATTCTCCGCAGCTTTCCCTTCCGCTCGAGGAATTTTACACGCGCCTTCTGGTCCCGACCATCGGACGATCCAAACGCGTGTTCTGCAATCGCAACCTTCGCATGCATCACATCGCGTGGGTCGGCTTCGACATGGACTACACGCTCGCGATCTACAACCAAGCCGAGATGGATGAGCTCTCGATTCGCTCCACCATGACGAAGCTTCTCGCGCGCGGATATCCAAGCTTCTTGACGAGTATTCCGTACTCGATCACGTTCCCGGTGCGCGGGCTGCTCATCGACAAGCGCTACGGCCACGTCCTCAAGATGGACCGCTACAAGCACGTGTCGAAGGGCTACCACGGGTTTAGAGAGCTCCCGAAGGAAGAGTTGCGCGAGCTGTACCACGCGAAGAAAGTCCGCGCCGCAACGCCGCGCTATCACTGGATTGACACGCTCTACGCACTCAGCGAAGCGGCTCTCTACTCTGCGATCGTCGAAGCATTCGAGCAGCGAGGTCTCGCAACAGACTTCGGCCGCATCTTCCACGACATTCGCGAGTGCATCGACGAAGCGCATCGCGACGGCACCATCTTGAACGCGGTCTCGTCCGATCTTCCGCGCTATGTCGTTCGCGATCCCGATTTGGCTCCGACCTTGCACAAATTGCGAAGCGCCGGAAAGAAGCTCTTCGTCCTCACCAATTCTCACCGTTGGTACACGGAAAAAATGATGACCTATCTGCTCGACGGGCAGATGGGCGAATACCCATCGTGGCGCAACTTCTTCGACGTCACGATCGTCGCAGCATCAAAGCCCGCGTTCTTTCAAGAGCGCAGGCCAATGATGGCGAACGAGAACGACGCGCTGAAGCCGGCCCAATTTCCGCTCGAGCGCGGTCACATTTACCAAGGTGGCAATCTCGCTGATCTCGAGCGCGGCCTTGGCGTTCATGGTGATCAAATTCTGTACGTCGGCGATCACATTTATGGCGACATCCTGCGATCAAAGAAAGACAGCGCGTGGCGCACCGCGATGATCATCCAAGAGCTCGAGACCGAAGTGCTCGCCCACGAAACATGCCGCGAGGACTACGTACGGACCGAGCAACTCGAAGAAATGCGCGAGCGTCTCGAAGACGAGCTTCGGTTCTACCAAGGCCGCTTCAAAGAGCTCACGCGACGTATCGAGCAGAACAAGGGCGCGGTCGATCTCGACGCCGAACGCGTTCGCATCAAACGCGCCCTCGAACGCGTGCGCGGAAGGCTCAAGCAAGTTGACGTTGAGATGGGGATGATGGAGCGCCGCATCGACTTGCGCTTTCACCCGTATTGGGGGTCGCTCCTCAAAGAGGGCAACGAACAGTCGAGCTTCGGCGCACAGGTCGACGAGTACGCGTGCTTATACACATCGCGTGTTTCAAACCTCCTCGCGTACTCACCTCAGCAGTTCTTCCGCAGCCCGCGCGACGAGATGGCACACGAAATTGGTTAGCGAAGTGTCAATGGGTGAATCGAGGAATCAGAAGACACAAATTGCCCAGCATTCTTGGGTGGTCACGACATCGTCCCCTAATCACACATCGTCCCAAATGACTCCATAAAGGCACCTGCGGGTAGCTTGCGTATCGCTCCTGTGGCAAACGCAATCCCATGAATGCACCTCGCATTGGAGTTAGAGCTTCCGCGCTTGTGTTCCTTGTTGCCTGCTCGAACGGCATCGCCTGGCGATTCAAGACCGATGCCGACCCCAACGATCCCGCGGCTGGGGACGCGGGCCCAAGCTTCAACACGGACATTGACGGCGGCCCAGCGTGCATTCCTTCGTCCAAGAACTACGACATTCCCGGAAACAACTGCGACGACGACGGGGATGGTCAAGCCGACAACGCCGCAAAGTGCGACGGCTCGCTCAGCGCAACGGGCAACGCGACCGAGTTCGCGAAGGCGCTTGGCATTTGCCGCAGTGCGAGCGACGGCGGTTGGGGAATCATTAGCGCCGAGTACCGCGCTTCCTACGGCAGCGGTGGCAAGCTCAACGATGCGCAGCACGGTATCCTGACAAAGTTTGGCAGCTCCCTTGTTCCACGCGAAGGCTCGGCATTAGGCGTGATCAGCTCCGGCTTCGCCCGCGAGTTCGACTCCGCCAAGGGCACGTCAGAGTGCTTCATGCAGGGCGGGCCCATGGGCAATATGGGCGCAAGTGTGCTCAGCGGCTATCCGAAGGCTGTGAGCGGATGCTCGACGAGCAATGTCGTCAACGACGTCATTGTCGTGCGGCTGAAGCTCCGTGTGCCCGCAAACGCGAAGGGCATCTCGTTCGACTTCAACTTTTTCACCAGCGAATGGCCTGCGTTCGTTTGTTCGACGTTCAACGACGCGTTCCTGGCCGTGCTCAAGTCAAAGGCCTTCAACGGCGGCGTTCCCGAGAACATTTCGTTCGATCCCAATAAGCACCCCGTCAGCGTCAACAACGACTTCTTCGACCGTTGCACGCCAAAAGCAGCGACTGGGTGTTACGGCAAGCCAGGCATTTCGACATGCGCCGGCGGTGAGAACGAGCTCAAGGGCACAGGCTACTACTGCAAGAACACCTACTGCGGCCAACAGAGCACCGGAGGCGGCGCAACAGGTTGGTTGCAGACCAAAGCTCCAGTTGAGCCAGGCGAAGAGATCCAACTCGACTTCATGATTTGGGACACGGGCGACAGCGCGCTCGACTCGTCAACCCTGCTCGACAACTTTCAGTGGGTGGCGGGCGAAACCACCACCGTCACCGATCGACCACGATAAGGCACAAACAGCTGACCCGCATTCTGTGCCGCAACGTGTGACGCGATCCCATCAAAGTGGGCCGTCGCCTTGCCTCTCGCAACGCGACCCACCACGCTGAAAGGGCTAGGTTCGTTCAGCATCCCGGCAAGCGCAACGCCATTTGTGAGGTCCAAGGACACGGAACGCAAATGGGCAGGCCTTGGCTCGTCAATGAGCCATCCATCGAAGGCCGCGCTCTCGATGCGAGGTGTCCTCAATGCCCATCACAATCGAAAACGCGCCAAACCTTTCGACAAGCTGGTTGACCAAAAGGTTCCAACGCTTGACAGCTTTACCCAGCGATGAGGACAACGAAGGCTCCTCTTTGTCACTGTCGAGCGCTATCGCGGCGCGCGTCAAATCCGAAGCCGGTCCCCGTCCCACCGGTGAGCTCAGCACCGCGATTGCAGAAGAGATCGCACACAAGACGGCGAATCAAATTACCACCCTTGGCGGCGGCGCAGTTGCTGCTCAAGCGCGCTTTAACCGCGACTCGGTGATGCAGCTCCTTCGCACATGAAAACTGTTGTAGCGTGCCGCCGCTATCCATGTCGGCCCGCAACTTCCGCCTCCTCGCACTTCTCTATTTTGCCTCCGGCATGGCGGGGCTGATCGATGAAGTCGCGTTTTTTAAGTATCTCTCGTTCACGTTTGGAGCGACGGCGCACGCCTCGAGCGCCGTCCTCGTATCGTTCATGGGCGGGCTCGCAATCGGTGCGTTCCTAGCGAGTGCGTTCGAGGGGCGTGTTAAGCAACCACTCGTTGTCTATGGCGTGATCGAAATCGGCGTCGGAATCGTCTGTGGGCTCTCGCCAGCCATGTTCGGGTACGTGACGAAAGTTTACGTTTCGTTTGCATCATCGGAGACAAGCTCGCTTGCGACGCTTCAGCTCGTGCGCAGCGCACTTGCGTCAGCCGTCGTCATGTTGCCGGCAATCGGTATGGGCGCCACGTTGCCTATTCTCGCGCGCTACGTCACAGCCCTCGGCGGACAACGCCAACTTTCGATTCTCTACGGCCTCAACACGGCCGGTGGCGCACTCGGCTCCCTCGTTTGCGCATACGGGATGATTCCTGCGTTTGGCTTGTCAACGACCATGCGCACATCCGCGGCAACGAGCGTTCTGGTCGGCGTCGTGAGCCTCGCCCTCAATCGCGACGAGTCCCGAACAACGGACGCCACTCAAACGACCACAAAGCCCAAGACTAATACCCTCGATAGCCGAACAAGCGCACTCGTCATCGCATCCGCTGCGTCGGGACTTTTCGTATTTGCGAGCGAAGTGCTCTTCGTTCACTTGCTCGCGCTGGTCGTGGGCACGAGCGTCTACGTCTTCGGCCTCATCCTTTTTATCTTTCTCGTATCGCTATCGATCGGCGCAGCCATCGCACCGGTATTTGCGCGACGTGCAGGACGTGCTGCGTTGCCGCTAAGCCTCTCCCTTTCGGCGATCGCGCTCGCTGCAACCATTCCACTTTGGGATCGTCTGCCGTCACTATTTGAGACGATCGGACCATCGGTCACGTCGTGGGCTGGGCGCGAATCGATTCGTGCGCTCGTTGCTTTCGCCGCTCTCCTATGTCCTGTCGCCTGCATGGGCACCGCGTTTCCGCTTGTCTTGCAGGCAGCTTCGCAACGCAATGATGTTGGACGAATCGTTGGGCGACTCACCGCGCTGAACACGGTCGCGTCGATTGGAGGATCGCTCCTTGGCGGTTGGGCGCTCTTGCCGACGCTTGGTTCTGAAAAGAGCCTACGCGTTGTTACAATTGGCTATGCCCTCGCTGCGATGCTCATTTTCGCAACGAGCGATCGAATCGCCAAAGTATCGCAATCAAAGTTGCATTTTATGGGTCCCGTCATTTCGGCCGTCGCGATACTTCTTCTCTTTGCCCTTCCTCGATGGAACCTCGTTCGCCTCTCCGATGGCGCAAACGTCTACTTCGAAAAGCAGTTACCGACGAACGCACAGGTCATCTGGGTCCACGAAGACGTGCACGGCGGCGTCACGACAGTCACGAGCGCAGGATCCCTTAGAACGCTCTACACCGCCGGCAAATTCCAGGGCGACAATGGCTTTCAGATGACAGCGCAGTACGGGTTCGCGCACATCCCCTCGATGTTCGTCTCGCGCTTCGATCGCGCGCTCGTCATTGGCCTCGGTACCGGCACGACGCTCGGCGCTCTTGCGGCCTACCCGTTCGAAACAATCGACGTCGCCGAATTGAGCCCCGCAATCGTAACCGCAGCAGGTACATACTTTACCGACATTAACCGTAACGTCCTGTCCGACAAGCGCGTGCACGTTCTGTATGAAGACGGACGCAACGCGCTCCTCGTTCGCAACGGCAGCTACGATCTCATCAGCATCGAGCTCTCGAGCATCTGGTTCGCAGGCGCCGCCAACCTCTACAATCGAGAGTTCTACGAAACGGCAAAGACGCGTCTGCGTGAAGGCGGCATCTTGCAGCAGTGGATTCAGCTACACCACACAACACGTCGCGAGATCGCGACGCAAATAGCAACATGCCGCGCCTCATTTCCGTACACGCTTTTCTTCATTCGCGGCGAGCAGGGTATTTTGGTCGCGAGCATGACTCCGTTAATGGCGCCGATGAAGCGACTCGAAGAGCTCAACGGCAGCACACCGCTTCGCGCCATTTTGGGCAAGCGCCATCTCGCCGAGCACTTGGACGACCTCGTTCTTGGCGACGAAACGATGGATCGGTTCCTTGACGATGTGGCGCGCGAGACGGGTCAGTCACGCGATCAGTTTCTATCCACCGACGACAACTTGAAGCTTGAGTATGCAACGCCAAGGAACAACATTCCTGGGCTGCCGAACACCTATCAAATGGGCGATGCGCTGCGTGCGTATCGATCAGAGAGCGTAATTGCAGCCCACGTCATGCGTTGACGACGGTTCTTCGTGCATTTGCACGAATGCGGATCAACAAATATTGCCCCCGCTCCGCAGCGTCGCTACTCACCTCGGATGATCGAACTCGCCGCCGGCCGCATCAAAGCTGCGCCCGAAGACTTCGTGGTCGACGAAATTCCCTCCTATGGCCCTAGCGGCACGGGTGAGCACCTTTGGCTTAACATCCGAAAGCGCGACAAGAACACGCTCGACGCAATTCGCGCGATTGCAAACGCCCTCGGCGCCGACGTTCGACAAGCGGGTCACGCTGGGATGAAAGACAAGTTCGCGATCACCACCCAAGCCCTCACGTTGCTGCGGCCTCCTAAGACGGCCCGCGCAGAGTTTGAGAGCGCCGCGCGCCAATTGCAACTCGAAGGGATCGAAATCGCCGAGGTCAGCTGGCACGAAAACAAGCTCAAACCCGGTCACCTTCGCGGCAATCGTTTCGACATCCGCATTCGTGACGTGAGCATGGTTGACGCCGAGCGTGCCATCGGCCTGCTGCGACGCGTTGGCAAAGAGGGTGTACCCAATTTCTTCGGTGAACAACGGTTCGGTCGCGCAGGCGACAACGCCGCGCGCGCGCTCGCGTGGCTTCGAGGTGAAGAGCGCGGTCCGCGCGACATGCGCCAACGTCAGTTTCTCTTCTCGTCGCTGCAATCACACGTGTTCAACCACGTGCTCGATGCGCGCATCGCCGACGGAACTTGGCACACGCCGATTGAGGGCGACGTGCTCAAGAAGCACGAGACCGGTGGGCTCTTCACGTGTGTCGACGTCGAGACCGATCGCGAACGCGCGCGCGCCGGCGAGCTCAGTCCGACGGGTCCAATGTTCGGTACAAAGATGCGCGCGGCCGAGGGCTTGACCAAGGTTCTCGAAGATGCAATTATGTTGCAACAACTCGGCGAGAACTTTCCCCTCGAAGCAACATCAAAGTGGGGCGAAGGAACCCGTCGCGCCCTACGCGTTTGGGTGGAGGAGCTCACCGCCGAAGCCGAAATGCCGCCGTTCGAGGGTACGCAACAACCCACCAAAACCACCGTTCGAGTGCGGTTTGTGCTACCAAAAGGGGCTTATGCAACAACGGTGCTCGCATCCGCATTCACCTTCGCACGCACCGAAACCGCAACCTTCGAATCAGAACCGGAACCGGGATAGATGAACGAAAAACAGGGCGCCACCGAACTTATCCAGAGGGTGATGGTCGGCCTGGGTGCGGGTTGGGTGCTGTGGCTAATGCTCATCCTCAGCGTGATCTCGCTCGCGATCATGCTCGAGCGCGCGTGGCTCTATCTGTCGGTTTCCGACGATATCGAAGGGCTCATGCGCGACCTCAACAAGTTCTTTCGCAACAACGATCTTCCGGCAGCACGAAAGCGGCTCGAGCAATCAAAGAGCGCCGAAGCGGCCGTCGTCATTGCGGGGGTCGTCGAAGCCGATCGTGGCGCCGACTCCGCCGAACACGCGATGGCAAGCGCAAGCGCATTGCAAAAGCTCAAGCTCGAAAAGCGTCTCGCCTTCCTCGGCACGCTCGGCAACAACGCGCCCTTCATCGGTCTCCTCGGTACCGTCATCGGCATCGTCGGCGCTTTTCAAGAGCTCGCAAAGAGTTCACAGGTTGGCGCCGCTGGCTCGGCCGCAGCCAACACCGCTTCCACGCTCGTCATGGCGCGCATCGCAGAAGCGCTCGTCGCGACAGCCGTCGGCCTCGTCGTCGCAATCCCAGCTGTCGCTGCCTTCAACACCTTTCAGCGCATCGTGAAAGCCAAGCTCGCCAACACGGACGCGCTTGCACTTGCCCTGCTTGCCCACCTTCGCTCCAACGAAAGCCACGCCGAAGCCACCGCTCCTCCGCGCAGTAGGCGAGGAGAATAGTCATGGCGGGCGGAGCAGATGAGGCAGACTCCGAGATCGTCGGCATCAACGTCACGCCGCTCGTCGACGTTACGCTTGTGCTTTTGATCATCTTCATGGTGACCGCTCGACTCATTGCGCAGTCGGGATTGTCTATGGAGTTACCCAAAGCCGCGAACGCCGGTGAAGTGCAGACCGTGTTCAGTGTGTCGCTCGCAGCAGATGGCCGAGTGCTCGTCGATTCGACCCAAGTCGCCAACGACGAGGCCGTCGGACCTCTTGCGAAAGCCGCAAAAGAAAAAAATTCGGAGCTTCGAGCCGTTATTAAAGCCGATGCATCCGTCAATCATGGACGCGTCATTCACGTGCTCGACGTTCTCAAGTCGGCGGGCATTGCGAAGATAGCCTTTGCAGTTACACCAACAGGACCCCCAGCGGCGCCCGCAACAGCGCCCAAGTAGTTCTTTCGAAACGCAGAAACGCTCCAGGTCTATGTCAACAGCTGTGCTCTCTCCAACGGAACGCGACGAACTTCGTCTCGCACGCGCAAGCGATGCAAGTCCGTACGATCGCGTCATGTCGCTTGACGCGGACAGGGCGCTGATCGCCATGTTTGTTGTGGGCGCGAGCGTGGCTCAAGCGGCGCTTGGTGCGTTCTTCGTGTTCGTTTCGCTCATCGGCTTGTCAATGTTCGGCGACGACGTTCGCAGCCATGTGGGGATGCGTCTGGCTGAGGTAGAAATCGACATCGCGCGCGAAGAACCGCCGAAACCTGCCGCATTGCCAGAGGTCCAGCAGGTCCCGCAAGAGGTCACCAAAGAGACGCCGAAAGAAGCTCCACCTCAAGCCGCAGCCCCAGCGCAAGTCGCCCAAGCCCTCACGGCAAAAGAAGATCCAAACGCGCCGCTCGACTTGACCGGAAATACAATCGTCTCAGGAAGCGGCGCCGACTATGCCGGTGGCAACAGCACCAACAACGGCACCTCAACCGTGCCCGTGCGGACAGTTCCAAGCGCGAGCGGTGTTCCTGGCGGAACGGGCAACAACGTTGCGCCTCCACCCACGGGCGTCGACCACTCGCGCAGCGCCGGCCTCCTCGGCGGCAACGAGTGGAACTGCAGCAGCTTCTGGCCGACCGAAGCCGACATCGCGCAAATCGACGAAGCGGTTGTCAAAGTTCAGGTAAGTGTCAACGCCGAGGGTCTCCCACAGACCGTCAAGGTTCTTTCCGATCCAGGCAACGGGTTTGGCGGCGCGGCGATTCGTTGCGCGAAGAGACAACGATTCCGAACGTCACTCGATCGCGAGGGCAATGCCCAGGCAGGAACGACGAATCCCTTTAATGTTCGCTTCAACCGATGAGTGATCTGCGGGAAGAAGCCACGCAGCTGGTGCGATCGCTTCGGGCTTACGTTGAATGGCAGGTCGAGACGGGCGCGAGTGGGGTGCCGCGGATGGCGCGGCGTGAGGGGCCTCTGGCGGGAGCGCCAGCGGGTGGTCAAGAGAGTGAACTTGCAGCTACTTTTGCCTTGCCCAATTTTGATGAGCCGGCGGTTGCGGCGATAGCGAAGAGCGATGCGCCTCGGGTTGTTGCGGTGAGGCAGGATCGGCATGTGAGGCTTCCGCAGATTGCGGCTGAGGTTGCGGCTTGTACCAAGTGTGGGCTTGCGGCGACGCGCAACAAGACGGTGTTTGCGCGCGGCAATCCGGATGCGGCGCTCGTGTTTGTGGGTGAGGCGCCGGGAGCCGACGAGGATGCATCGGGGTTGCCGTTCGTTGGCAAGGCTGGGCAACTGCTCGACAAAATGATTCAGGCCATGGGGCTGAACCCGGAGCGTGACGTTTACATTTGCAACATCGTCAAGTGTCGCCCACCGGAGAATCGCAGACCGACGCCGGAGGAGATGTCAAGTTGCTTTCCCTTCGTCAACGAGCAGATCGACCTCGTTTCGCCGAAGGTCATCGTCGCGATGGGGAACAGTGCGGTTGCAGCCATGCTCGACACGAAGCTCGGCATTACGCGGCTCCGTGGGCAATGGAAGCTCTACCGTGGACGCATTCCGATGATGCCAACGTATCATCCGTCCTATCTCCTCAGACCCGGCCCCCAACAGCTCGAGTCGAAGCGTCAAGCTTGGGAAGACTTGCAAGCCGTGATGAAAGAGCTCGGACTCGAGCGGCCACCAAAAGTCTGACGCGAGGCGCGCAAGCCGTACTTACGCGCTCGCGTAGCTGAGCTGCGGCACGAACGGAACGATCACCCGCACCGTTGGCCGTTGCTCGGCATCCGATCGCGGCGGCTCTGATTCTGGCGCGCGCTCCTCGTGATTTGCATCCTTCGCACGCATCGTAAACCTTCGCATGACTTCTCCCCAGCCTCTCGCTCGTTAGTCATGCCTCACCTAGGTGCATTTTCCAGCCGATGGCGGGATTCGATAACTCTTTGACGCGCGATTACCACGTTTTTAGCGCCCCGGAGGTCGCGATTGATGAGAAGCCATCGTGGTGCGCCCCTCAACCATCATCTTAAACTCGTCGAGTTCAATCGCGCGCGTCATCGCCTCATCGAGTGAAATGAGCCTTCGCGAGTAGAGCGAGTAGAGCGATTGGTTGAGCGTCTGCATGCCGTTCTTTTCTTGGCCGACCTGCATCTGACTGTAAATTTGGTGAACCTTGTCCTCACGAATCAAGTTACGAATTGCAGCGTTTGGGATCATAATCTCGACGCCGAGTACGCGACCCGGCGTTCCCATGCGCGGAATCAGTTGCTGTGAAACGACGCCTTGAAGCACCAGCGACAGCTTGGTACGTACCTGCGACTGCTGATGTGGAGGGAACGCGTCAACGATGCGGTTGATCGACGATATCGCGCCGTTGGTGTGAAGCGTCGCAAACACCAGGTGACCCGTTTCGCTGATCGTCAGAGCGGCTTCGATTGTTTCGAGGTCGCGCATCTCGCCGATGAGGACAACGTCTGGATCTTGGCGCAAGACGTATCGAAGCGCGTGCTTGAAGCCCTCGGTATCGGCGCCAACTTCACGCTGGTTGACGATGCTCAGCTTGTGCGGATGCAAGAACTCGATCGGGTCTTCGATCGTGATGATGTGCAATCGCTGCTCGGTGTTGATCTTGTCGATCAGCGCTGCGAGCGTCGTGCTCTTGCCTGACCCTGTAGGCCCCGTAATCAGAATGAGGCCGTTTGGCTTGTTTGAAAAGTCAGACACGATCGCCGGAACACCCAGCTCATCGAAAGTCGACACGCGGAACGGAATCGTGCGGAACGCTCCTGCGACCGCACCACGCTGCGTGAAAATATTCGCGCGAAAACGCGACAACCCAGGTACCGAGAAGCTGAGGTCTAGCTCGTTTGACTTCTCAAACTCGGCCCTCTTCTCTTCCGCTAACGCTTCGAAGCAAAGTGCCTTCGTGTCGATGGGGCTTAGTTGCGGAAGCTTGAGCGGCACCATCGCGCCATCGATGCGCAACATGGGCGCCGTTCCGGTCGTGATGTGCAAGTCGCTTGCACCCTTCTCGACCATCGTCGCAAGCAACTGACGAAGTTTGACCTTGAATTCGCCGGAATGGTTCATGGGATCGTTAACCCATGATACGCGCGCTCACCCAAAAAACGGTGGGCGATCGGTTGATCGCCCTAACGCCGCTTGTAGCCGACCGCGGTGAGCGCTGGCAGCTCGCTACCAGTATCCGGCACGACGGCGCCATTGGTCACTTTGCCCGTCCCAAATTTGGCAAGCTCACCTTCCTCAACGGCATGATCAGCGTCGATTTGGGTGCTTACGCCACCGAGCACGTAAAGGTCGACCGCAGTGCCTTCAGGCAACGTCGTACCCAGCTTGAAGCCAATTTTCACTGGGTTCGAACTGAATACGGCCACATTCATATTCGGGGCAAACGCAACGAGTCCGTCGAGTGTGAGGTCCTTCGGAACGAAGCATGGCCGCGTCGCCAAATCGAGCGGGGCGGCGCTCAGATAATTGTACTGATCGCTCTCGACAATTGAGTCCGGCGTGATCGTCACTTCGATGTTTCCTGGAAATGTAACCGTACGCGCCTTCTTTGCGTCGTCCAATCCTGGCAGCGACGTCGGTGCTGCAAGCTTATATAGAACATCGTCTGTTACATTATCGAGCACGCCACGGCTCGGCGTGAGCGCGGGGCGGCAATACGATTCTGAAAGCCGAAGATTTGATGTTGCGGTCGGGCCTGAGTACGCGCGCGCCACCATCTTCTCGACGCAACGGAAGGCCTTGTCGATCGGCTTGTTATACCAGCCGTATTTGTTCGTTTTCACGTCCGGCAAGCAGGTGCTGAGGCCATCGGCAAAGATGCAATAGCCTACACTGGCGCCCTCAATCGGCGCGCCCGTTCCATCAACGACGCGCCCCGTAACCGCTGCTACCCAAGCCTGCTTGCACTCGCTCGGCGTCACGCGGTCTTCTTCGGTCAGCGTCGGCACAGGGCGTGTGTTCGTCTCTTGCGGTGTTGGTGCCGGCGGAGCAACAACGGGTGACGAGCAACCCGCCAGCGTGACAAGTACGAGCGCAAGGCGATTCGGCGAGGGTCGAGACAATGTCATTGCAACCCGAGTGCCTTGCGGATCTCTGACTCTTCGTCGACTTGGCCGATCGCGCCGATAATGTTGCCAGGCTTCACGATGAGCGCGATGCGGGCGCCGGCATAGCGCGTTCGCGTCGCGATAAAGCTCGTGAAGCTATCGCGCCCGAGCGGCTCGTACCCAAGGATGAAGCGATCGCCCAGGTTGAAGCGCTTGCGGACCGCCTCTGCGGTTTCGACTGAACCGTTGGCGCCTTGTGGATTTTCGCTCGACACCAAGATGACGTCCACGCCAGCGGCTTTCAGCTGATCAAAGAAACCACCAGCCTTGGTCCACTGCCCGAGGTGCGTCATGCAGATACCGCAAGTCTCGGTGACGCTCAGGATGTAAACAGGCTTCGCGCAGTTGTTCTCGATGGTGTACTCGCCGCCCTGTGCAAGCGAGAAGCTTCCGGGCTTCACCACTTTGCCAACGGCAGGGCCGATGGAACCCGTCGCTGGACAGGTGACACCCGCGGGAACGGCCGCCTCACACTGACCTGTGACGGAGCACGTTTGGGATCCGCCGCACGTTCCGCAAGAGGTACCTGATGAGTCACTGCCGCAGACGCGACCACTACAAGACTCAGCTGGCTGAGGCCCCCCCCAAGACGTTTTGTTATCCCCCGGTGACGCCCCTGGTTTCTGCGAGGCGACTTCCGGCGACGAACAGGCCACACCAACAACTGTAATCGCGATTGCTAAGCAAAAATTGCGCATGCGGCCACGGTAGCCGAGTTCGCTGCCGGCGCCGCCCCAAACGGGTCACAAATGACGGCCCGACGCCGTCAAATTACCGCTTTCGCACCAGCACCACGCCAATTGCCACAAACCAGCCCGCAAGGACGACCAACACAAGGCTTGTGACCGGCCCCCCTGCGACGAGCCAGGGCGGAGTCCAAATTGCGCCGAAACTCGCAACCAGTGAAAGGATCGCAGTGACAACTCCGGACGTTGCGATCCAGCGAGGCAGAGCGCTCGTTTGATGGATGGACCAAGCGACGGATAACGTGAACGCTAAGGCCGGCAACATTAAGAGCGCAAATGCCGCCTCCGCTATGTCCGAAGCAACGCGCGCCGAAGCTTCGAGCCCCGGCGTCGACAAGAACGGAACGACCTGAAACACGATGAGATCAACCGCCGCTACGCCGAAGAAAAGCACACCCGACGACATCACGATGAGCCACGACCAACCCTCTGGCTCTTCGGCACGCCGAAAGAGCGCACAGAGATACGAAAGCGTCACCAACCCCGGAACTAAGGCGGCAATCCCCAGGTAGTTCCCGATCAAGAACGGCATGCGGTGGGACGCGAAATACGCAGAAACGCTCGCAGGACTTGCGCCAAGCGGCGGCAACACGTCGGGCGCCACTGCCGGAAAAATGGCCAATGAAAGCAGCGCGAACGCTATCGCAGCAACCCCCGCTGCACGGTGTCCTTTGGGCCAGCTCAGTTCACTCATTTGCACCTACCTGCTCGACATTCCGCCTGCGCCATCGCAACGCGAAAACGTCAGTCGGCCATTGTAACACGCATCACTTCTTCTGGAGAAGTCACACCGTCAAGTATCTTGCCAATACCGCTCATGCGCAGCGTCATCATGCCGGACCTAATCGCTGCGAGTTTCAGCTCGGCCGTTGACGCACCTTGAAGCACCATCTCCTTCAAGCTGTCGGTAAAGCGCATCACTTCATAAAGCGCGATTCGGCCTTTGTAACCTGTCCCGTTACATGTTCGACAGCCTTCACCGCGAAGGACGCTCCCATTGCTCTTTGCGATTTGCTCGGCATTGAAGCCGCAGTCTTCGAGGATCTTTCGATCGACTTTGACCGCCGCCTTGCACTCGGCGCACACCTTTCGCGCAAGACGTTGCGCGAGCACCAAGTTGACACTTGCCGTAATGAGAAACGGCTCGACGCCCATGTTGAGCAAACGCGAGATTGTCGCAGGTGCGTCGTTCGTGTGGAGCGTCGAGAGAACAAGGTGACCTGTGAGCGCGGCCTTGACCGCGATTTCGGCGGTTTCAAAGTCGCGAACCTCACCGACCATGATGATGTCGGGATCCTGACGCAGAAACGATCGCAGCGCAGTTGCGAAGTTGAGACCAATGTCATCGTGCATCTGCACTTGATTGATGCCGGGCAGGTTGTACTCGACCGGATCTTCGGCGGTGCTGATGTTGTGCCCAGGCTTATTGAGTTCGCTCAGACCGGAGTAGAGCGTTGTCGTTTTTCCTGAACCCGTCGGACCGGTAACGAGCACCATTCCCCAAGGCTGGTGGATGGCCCACTGAAAGTCCTCGAGCGGCTTGGTGTCGAAGCCGAGCTTGGTCATATCGAGCTGCAAGTTGCCCTTGTCGAGAAGACGAAGAACAATCTTCTCTCCCCACATCGTCGGCATGATGCTGACGCGGAAGTCCATCTCGCGGCCCTTGCCAAGTTTCAGCTTGATGCGACCGTCTTGCGGCAATCGACGTTCGGCGATGTCGAGCGAGCTCATGATTTTGACGCGACTCGCAATCGCGTTTTTGAGCTTGAGCGGCGGCGTCATCTCCTCAACGAGCACACCGTCTACGCGATAGCGAACGCGCAACTTCTTCTCGTAAGGCTCGATATGAATATCGCTCGCCTCTTGCTTGATCGCGTTGAGGAGCATCATGTTCACCAGCCTGACAACTGGTGCGTCTTCGCTCGCTCGCTCAAGTTCGAGCAGATTGAGCTCCTCGTCGTCGCCAGTAAAGTCGATTTCGTTTTCGTCGAAACCGGCCATCACCTCTTCGTACGAAGGACCAACATTGTAGTAGCGCTCGATGGCGCCGAAGATCGCGGTCTCGCTCGCGATAACGGGCTCGATATTGTAACCCGTCAAAAACTTAAGATCGTCAATCGCATTGAGGTTCGTGGGATCTGCCATCGCCACGATGAGCGAGTTGCCTGATCGCGAAACTGGGATGATGCGATGCCGCTCGCACTGCTCGCGTTGCACCAGCTTACGAATATCGGGATCGATCTCGTACTCGTCGAGGTTGACGGTCGGAACTCTGTACTGCTGCGACAAGAAGCTCGTGATCTCGTCGTCGCTCACGTAGCCAAGTCGCGCGAGTGTGTAGCCGAGATTTTGACCTGACTTCTGTTGCTCGTCTTGCGCGTGCCGCAGCTGCGTTAAGCTGATGAGCTTCTCGCGAACGAGCAATTCTCCGAGGCGATTCGTCCCGCTGCTCATACTGTTTCCCCTTCACCACGACGAATGCAGGCGCGCCAAGAGTCGACAAGCTCAAGGCTCATTGGTGCGATGATACGTTCAACGCGACGCGGGTGTCCTGTTTTGGGTGACCGCAGAAACGTGCCATCATTTCTTCGGACTGCCATGTGGGACACCCTCTTCAAAAGTGGCAAACGACGTTCGGCGCAGCAAGCTGCGCTGGCTGGCGAATGGGAGCGCGCATCGCAATTGTGGCTCGAAGCCGGCAACCCCAGCGAGGCGTGCGCAGTTTTGCTGGCCGCCGCAGAAGTCGAGCGCGATCCTCAAAAGCGTCTCGCCTGGCTCGCGCGAGCTTCGTTGTGCGCTCCAGTGGGTTCGTCCGAAAAGTCAACTGTATTGACCAAGAGAGCGCAGTTCCTCCTCGCGATCGCGGGAGACGGCACCCTCGATCGCGCGTTGCGGTTCGATCTCGATGAGACAGCGGCGCTCTTGGTCGACGCTGCGCAGTACGATCTTGCACTCACCGTCTTTCAGCGAACCGAGAATCGAACAGGCATCGAACGCGCACTGACTGCATCAGGATCGTTTGAGGAACTCGACTATCTCTTGCGCGAAGAGCAAGCGAACGGGGAGAGCGCTCGGTCCCTGCGCACCAGCCTCGAGGAAGCAGAGAGCCTCATCCTCGCAGGCGATCGCCGTGGCGCTCTTGCGTTGCTCGTCGCCACCAAGGCAGATTCGTCTGCAGTGACGACGCTCGTCAATCGCCTCACTCGCGGGCGAGCACAGGTCGCGCCCGCATCGCTCAAAGTCGATGGCAGCCCGAAACGAATTTGGTTCGATGCGCTACTCGTCATTGGACGCGGTGAAGGTCAACTTCGTTTACCTCACGCCGCAGTCAGCAGGCGTCACCTCGAAATCACAAAAGCAGGCGCTCGCCCCATAATTCGCGACCTCAAAACGCGAAACGGCACATACGTACAAGGGTTACCCATCGCGGGCCCTATGGCCATCGAAGGTCGCCTCGAAGTCGCGCTCGGGCGCGAAGCCATCGTCGTGCTTACACCCGAAGAAGATGGCTCGCTGCGCGTCGAAGCGGCAGGACAATGCGCGTTTGCGTCGTTTGGCCCGTACGTTGTCGACAACATCGGCACGCTTCAACCCAGCAGCGATGGGCAGTGGCTCGAGCTCCACTCACCGAGCGGAGTCATCCTGCAAAACGGCGACGGTGAGTATCAAACCAATCCGGTCGTCACACTCCTTTCGGGAGACACATTTGTACGCAACCGTGGCGACGAGCCCGCGCTCGTGGTGCTGTAGTGGGCATCGGCGATTGGCTCACGCAGACCTTTGGCTCGCGCAGCCCTGACAGTGCAGCGCCTGTGGATTCACCTTCCGCACCCATACCGCCCGACCGCCTCGCGAGTTTCGGCGAAGAGGACGGACCTTCGTTGCACGAAACAATGGCGCTCTTTCGAGTCGCGCGCCAAACGACCACCGAAGGCAGCGCAATCGCGACTCTCATGGCGCGAGACAAAGTAGTTCCACTTCCTGACGACCTCGCCCTCGAAGTGTGCCGCGCGCTCTACGACCGTGGCGAAGTCACGCAATCGATCGTCATGCTCGAGCGCGTGCGTACATCTGCGGGGCGCATCTTGTCGGCCGACATTCACGAAGAGTCTGGCCAGTTTGCGGTGGCACTTGTGAGTGTCGAGAAAGTTCTTCTTGTCGACTACGAATACCCAGGCGCGAAGGAAAGACTCGCGCGGTTGCGCGCCCGCCTCGGCATCGTGCACTCACCGGTCGAACGCACGCACGGCTCTGCAACGATTGTCGGCGATCGACCAAAAGCGCCGTTCACGATTCTGCGCGAAGCGGGCCGTGGTGGCACCGCAACGCTCTTCGCCGCTCAAGATTCCGAGCTAGGAAGACAGGTCGCGCTTAAGGCATTTCACAATGGCCGGTCCGATCGCGTGGCCCTTTTGCATGAAGCGCACATGACGAGCAAGCTAGCCGGCCCCGGTGTCATTCGCGTGTACGACGCCAGTCCGGACGATGGGTGGCTCGCACTTGAGTGGGCCGAAGGTGGCTCACTTCGCGCTCGGCTTGACGCAAAGGATCAACGCCTCATCACCGCAGCGCAATGGCTCATGTCTCTCGCGAAAACTTTGGCCCGCATTCATGCCGCAAGTTTCGTGCATCTCGATCTGAAGCCGAGCAACGTTCTCTTCCTCGGCAATCTGGAATCGCCAGTCCCGATGATCAGCGACTTCGGATCGACCAAGCGACGAGACGAGCCCACAGGTACTGGCAGCCTCGGATATGTTTCACCAGAACGCCTCACCGGTCGCCATGCCCATCCCGATGACGACATTTATGGGTTCGGTCGCCTCGTCGAAGACACGATCGTTGCCCTCGGAACTACGATGCCGAGCGGTGTGGCAACACACTTAGATGCGCTCGCCCGCCATTGCCTTGCACCGAGCGGAACGCGACCAGTCGACGGTCAAGCGTTGCTTACGATTGTTCCAGAACTTGACGAACCGCCACGCGCTTCAATCTAAGCGTCGCTCCCAACGCCATGATGCACACGGAACAAGTTCGTGGGATCGTACTTTCGCTTTACCTCGAGCAGCCTTTGAGCCTCTTGACCGACTCTTGACCCATCGCGGGGGTAGCGAATTGAGTTGTTCGGCTTGACAATACGCAAGTTCGACTAACCTCTGTTATGCAAGACAAGACTTCGTTAAACGAGAACACCAATGCCCACGACCTACGCTGATTTGATCGCCTCCGTTCGAAAGGCCACGCGTGAAGTTTCTCTCGACGAGCTCAAGCGGAGACTCGAGGCCAAAGAAGACTTTGTCCTTCTCGACGTGCGCGAGAAGGAGGAATTTCGCGCGGGCTACATTCCCGGCGCGGTGTCCATCCCGCGAGGTTTTCTCGAGATTCAGGTTGAGCAGCGGATCCCCAACAAGAGCGCCAAGATCGTTGCGTACTGCGCTGGTGGCACGCGATCGGCACTCGCCGCGGCAACCCTGGCGGAGCTTGGCTACGCCCATGTTGAGACCGCCAACCCCGGTTTCGTTCGTTGGAAAGATCTCGGCTATCCGATGGATACGCCACCCCAACTGACCGACTCACAACGCGATCGTTACTCGCGTCACATCTTGCTTCCAGAGGTCGGTGAAGTGGGGCAATCGAAGCTGCTGAAGAGCAAAGTGCTTCTGATCGGCGCAGGTGGCCTTGGTTCCCCGGCAGGCCTCTACCTCGCAGCTGCCGGCATCGGCACACTTGGCATCATCGACGCAGACACCGTCGACGCATCAAACCTTCAACGCCAAATTCTGCACGCAACAAGTCGCATCGGCGAATCCAAAGTCGACAGCGCAACCAAGGCCATTCGCGATCTCAATCCAGACGTGCAAGTCGTCGGCTATCGCGAACGCCTCAACAGCGCGAACGTCGATCGACTTTTTGCTGACTACGACGTGATCATCGACGGTACCGACAACTTTCCGACGCGCTACCTTGTCAACGATGCGAGCGTATTTCTCGGAAAACCGATCGTTCACGGTTCTATTTTTCGCTTTGACGGACAAGTAACTACGTTCGTTCCTGAGCGCGCCGCAAAGACGCTCGGGATCGAAGCCGGACCTTGCTACCGTTGCCTCTATCCCGAACCGCCTCCGCCTCACCTCGCACCCAGCTGCCAAGAGGCCGGCGTACTCGGCATCTTGCCAGGAATTATCGGCGTGATGCAGGCGACCGAAGCGATCAAATTGATCCTCGGGAAGGGAGACCCTCTCGTGGGACGACTCGTCACTTACGACAGCTTGAAGATGAAGTTTCGCGAGCTCAAGTTACGCCGCGACCCCAACTGCGTCGTGTGCGGACCCAAGCCGAGCATTACAAAGTACGTAGACTACGAACAATTTTGCTCGCTCGGCTGAGACCACGTTCGTCAACTTACTTACCGGCGCTGCACTTGTACTGCACTGGAAAGCTCTCGAGCTCGTTGCAGGTCTCGCCAGCTGCACACGTCTTGTCGCCGCATTGCGTGACGCCGCTCGCGACGCAGCCGCAGCCGCATTCACCGCTGAATGCACTCTCGCCCTTGTTGCACGAGTACATAATCACGGCGCACTTCATTGGGGTGGTGGCCACGTAGCGAACGCCCTTGGTGTTTGCGTCGAGGCATACGGGCGCCTTCTTCGCCGGAAGCGCACGCAAGTAGAACTCACTCGCCTTGAGCGCATTCGCTTTGCC
>JAHFDZ010000308.1 GCA_023248745.1 Myxococcales bacterium
GGGAGCACGAGGCGATTGGGTAAGGTCATTGACCGAATAGGAAAGGGCTGGAACAAAACGCTCATGACTCACCTCGACAGGCGGCGCGCACGGGGCTCTTTGCAAAAGAAGAACCGATGATCAACTTTTGAATCTCGGTGGTGCCTTCGTAGATGCGAAGCGGTCGCACCTCGCGATAGAGGCGATGAACAATGTGATCGCCGGTCACGCCTCGTCCACCGAGGAGCTGAACCGCGCGATCGATCACGCGCTGCGCCGCCTCCGTTGCGAACATTTTGGCCATCGCAACTTCGACGTTCGCAACGAGCCCCATGTCTTTCGCCCATGCAGCGCGATACACGAGGAGGCGCGCGGCCTCGAGGTCAGTTGCCATCTCGGCGAGGGCGGCTTGCGTCAATTGAAATTCGACAAGTTTCTTGCCGAATTGTTCGCGTGTGGTCACAAATTGCACGGCCTCGTCGAGCGCGCGTTGCGCCATGCCCACCGCCGCCGCGCCAACCGATGTTCGAAAAACATCGAGCGTACCAAGCGCAAGACGCAGCCCTTGCCCCACTTCGCCGAGCAGCGTGGCTTCCGCGCGATTGAACGTGAGCGCACCTAGCGGATGATCGCCGCCCGTTGCGATGGCTTGCTCTTTCAGGCCTGTGATTCCTCCGCGCATCGTGAACGCAGAGATTCCCTTTTTGCCGAGCGACGGATTGGCGTTCGCAAACACGACGTAGCTATGAGCGATGCCTACGTTCGAGATGAAGCACTTGTCGCCTGTGAGTTGAAAGCGCGATCCTTCTCCTTCGGCGAAGGATCGCATCGAAGCGACGTCGCTACCCGCGTCGGGTTCTGTAAGCGCGAAGCCTGCGACTTCGTCACCGGCGATGAACGGTTTGATCCCGGCCTCGTCTATCGCACCCGTGAGCACGCGCGCATAAGTACCGAGCCCTTGCACGGCGAACACCGAATCCGCGAGCGGCGAGAAGTACCCCAGCGCCTCCCGCGTTAGACACAGCGCACGCACGCTAACGCGATCGCGAAGACCCACGGCCGCGCCGCCAAGCACTTCAGGAAACAGCGCTGAGAGGAGGCCCCGTGTTCCAAGCGCTCGCGCGACCGTTTTGGGGTCGTCAAGGTCGGTCAATGTTCCTGACAACTTGTCCGCAAGCGCGTCGGCCCAAAGAGAGAGCTCGGGCGCAAAGAACATCGGAAGGGCGCGGGCGGTCGCAATTGAAACTAGCATGGTTACTTATCGCGAAACGCGAAGGGTGCGCCCTCAAAAACAGGCGGTTGCTTGTTGTTCCAAGCATAGTGCGCAGCCCGAAAATCGGGATGCATCATGCAGATCGCTTGCACCTGCGCTTCAGCCTCGATCGCTTGATCGAGGCTCATCATGGCCTCACTCTCGAGCATTTGCTTGGTCATTGCGTGCGCAAATGCGGGTCCTGACGCGAGCCGCTCTGCAAGCGCACGCGCCTCACCTGCAAGGGCTTCGGCAGAAACGACCCGATGCACAAGCCCAATCGCGAGCGCGCGATCGGCGCGGATAATGTCTCCCAGAAACAGGAGCTCAGACGCGTGCCCGAGCCCAACCACGCGCGGAAGCAAGTAAGCAGCCCCCATATCGGCGCCGCACAGCCCGACGCGTGGAAAAATGAAACCGAATTTCGTCGTGTCGGCGGCGATGCGAAAGTCAGCAGCGAGCGCGATCACCGCGCCCGCGCCAACCGTCGCGCCATGCACCGCTGCAACAACGGGTTTTCTCAGTTTGCGAATGTTGGCGATGAGCGCTCCGGTCACACGAGTGAAGGCGACGAGACCTTTCATGTCGCGTGCGAAGAGTTCGGCGATGATGTCGTCTACGTCACCTCCTGAGCAAAAGCCGCGGCCCTCGCCCGAAAGGATGACGGCGCGCACGTCGTCTTCGTGATCGATTTCTGCGAAGGTGTCGCGCAGCTCTTCGTAAATTGCGAACGTCAGTGAATTGAGGCGGTCGGGACGTGCGAGCGTAATTGTCGCAACGCCATCCCTCTCCTCGTAACGAAACCCTCGTGGCTCTCTCTTCATCACTTGCGTTCCTTTTAGTGCTCGCGCGTTCTCAAACCCGCGCGAAGACGGCCGAGAAGGCCTTTGAGAACTTGCCTCTCGGGCTGGGAGAAATCGGCGAGGAGATCGTGCAAAAGCCGCGTGTGCTCGGGAATGAGCCGCGCGATAAGCGCTTTGCCCTCTTTGGTGAGGTGAATATGAACTCGCCTTCGATCGTTTTTATCGACGCGCCGAACAACAAGGCCATCGCGCTCCGCTCGGGTAACGAGTCCGGTCAAGTTGCCTGCGGTGACAAGCATGTGCCGGCTCAGCGTTGCTGGCGTCAGCCCGTCGTGGCGCTCAAGATTCGCGAGCAGATCAAAACGCGCGAGGCTGCACTCGTCGGGCAGCGCGCGCCGAAGTTCGGTCAGGACCCGGTTTTGGCATTCGAGTAGACGCACCCAAACCGCAACCGATTCGCGCACCTGCGTTCGATCATCGTCAAGACGTCTTACGACCGCCGGCATGGGAGACCTCTCGGGTTAGCGTGATGTGTCTGGCAAAATCGCCATGCCTTCGATTTCGACGAGTGCGCCTGGTTCGAGCAAGCCTGCGACCTTCACCAGACTCATCGCGGGATAGTACTTTCCGAGGCGCGATCGCCAACCTTCACCGATGGCCTTTGTGGCCATCCTGTACTGCTCGAGGTCAGTGACGAAGACAAGCAACTTGACGATATGGTCCGTGCCTCCTCCAGCGCCGTGAACGACAGAAATCACGTTGTCGAGCGCCTGGAGAAATTGCGTCGCAAAGTCTTCGCTGACGATGCGCGCGTCTTGGTTCCACGCGATTTGCCCCGAAATGAGCAATACGCGACCCGCCGGAACAATGAGGCCATCCGAGTAGCCGCGTGGCTTCGGGAAGTGTGCCGGACGAATGATCTCTTTCATGTCATCACCTGTCCACCATCGATCGGGATGGCGGTGCCATGGAGCGCGCGGCCAACGTCGGCACAAAGCATGCGAACGACGTGAGCCACTTCTGCGGTTTGGATAAGGCGTTTCTGCGGGCTAAGACTCTCAAGATAGGCACGTGCTTCTTGAGGCGTGCGTTTCGTTTTTGTTGCGATCGTTGCGATCGTTGCGTCTGTCATTTCGGTTTCTAGGAAGCCCGGACACACCGCATTGACCGTAACCGGTGTGCGCGCGACCTCGGCCGCAAGTGCGCGCGTGAAGCCCACGAGCGCGTGCTTCGATGCGCAGTACGCCGTCGTGTACGCGTAACCGGTGAGGCCGGCGTTGGAGGCAACATGAACGATGCGACCCCATCCAGCGGCGATCATTTTGGGCACCAGCCATTGCGCGAGCCAGAAAGCAGGCTTCACGTTGATGGCCATCGTGCGATCCCATATCGCATCGTCGGTCGCGAGAAGCGGCGCGCTTGGTGCGATACCTGCATTGTGCACGCAAATACCAATCGGCCCGAGCTCTCGCTCGGCTTGTTCGACTGCCACAAAAAGCGCATCGCGACAGGTCACATCCGCGACCAGAGCGACGCCACCAAACTCTGCCGCAACCGAAGCGAGCGCCGCTTTATCGCGACCGACGATCGCAACGCGAACGCCATCTTTGGCCAGGGTTCGTGCAATCTCGGCGCCCACGCCACGGCTTCCGCCTGTGATAAGTGCAACGCGCGGGAGGACCATCGGGACGTTCCTTTACACATAAAGTAACCGAAGCTCAATCGGTGCTGTGACCCGTGGGCAAGGAGAAGGCGAGAACCTGCTCTTCCCGCGAATTTGCTACTGCACGGCCCAAGAACCTCCCTAGTGTGCCCTTCCGCCTATGGACCTCTACGCGTTTCGACAGAATGCTGTCGTCGCCGCCAGCGCCGGCACGGGTAAGACCCATGCGCTCGTCGGTGTCCTCGTGCACGCGCTTTTGGGGCTCTCTGATGTCTCCGATACGCCGGTTCACGCAAAGGCGATCGTTGCGACGACGTTTTCAAGACGCGCTGCCGCCGAAATCCGTGAACGTATCGTCGCCGAACTTGCAAACGTTGCTGGCGGAAGAACTCTATCGCGTTACTCAGCCGACCTCGAAGCCGCTCTCGTTCGTCTTGGGAGCAACGCCCCTTCGAAGGCCGAGCTCAAGGCACGGGCACGCGCCGCTCTCTTGGCCGAAGGTGACATGTTCATCGGCACGCTTCACGGGTGGGCAACGCGCCTCGTGCAAACTCATCCCGCAGCTCTGGGACTGCAGCACACCGTCAACTTTATTGACGATCATGAGCACCTCCTCCGAACTCTGGAAGTCGTGGGAGCGGTCGTTGACGAACGATACCCCGAAGCGACACACGCCATCGGTGCGCTCGCGCAGGCGGCCGGATCGCGAGCACAACTAGTCGCCGACCTTGCACAGGTTTTGCGTGTGCACGAAGAAGACGCGTCGACATTTGAATTTGCAACGGCCACCGAGACCGCGCCCGCAATAGCCGATATCGTCAACCAGGTGAACCATCTCCTCGAGCAGATGACCGCAGATCCTGACTTTGGCTCCTTCGCACGGCAAGCCATCGAAGAGCTTCGTGAGGGCAAGTCAGGCGAAGCGCTCGAGGTGTTGTGCAACATGTCCAAGTGGCGAAGCAACGCAGCGAAAGCACGTGAAACGGGACTTGCGCGTCAGAAACTGGTCGAGCTCGTCAAGCCCGACAAGCGCCGAACCGTCGCGGCATTTCTCGCGATTGCCCGAAGACAGCATGACTTCGATGCCTGTGCGCGCGAGGCGAAAGTCATCCTCGAACAAGCCCAAGACCGTCTCGCTAGTCTCGCCGAGCGCGATGCTGCGTGGTCGTTCGGCCAGGTCATGCGCGCAGCCGTGCAGCTTCTGCGTCGCGATCCAAGGGCGGCGCAATCGCTCCGTGAGTCGTTACAAATTCTCGTCGTCGATGAATTTCAAGACACGTCGCCGCTTCAAGCGGATCTCATTTTGCACGCGTGGGAGGATCAACCACTCGCTCGCGCGCCAGGAGAGAACGCAAGCGTCACTGGCCTTCGAAAGACGGGTCTCTTGCTCGTTGGCGATCGCAAGCAGTCAATCTATGGCTTCCGTGGCGCGGACGTCAGCGTATTTGGCGCGCTGGCGGTTGCGATCGCTGGCGACGAAGCCGCGCGTGCGCTCAAGCTCCCTTCGAAAAACGTAACTTCGATTGCGCATTTTTATGCGCTGCAGGTGAATCGACGGAGCACGCTGCGTATTCTTGAAGCGGCAAACGCGTTTAGCCATGAACGCTTCGTGCCCTTCTCGCTTCCACAAGAGTCGTTCGAGATTGCATATGCCCCCGAGACAGAAGATCTCCGTCCGCCAGCAGAAGGAAATGTGGCGCAAGGCCGAGTGCAATGGCTCGTATCGACTTCAGCAAAGCTCGCGACAGAGCAACGGGTACGGAACGGTGATGCGATCGTTGCGCATATCCAGCGGATGATCACGGAGTCGCCTGGTGCTGTTGCGGCCGATCGGACGCTCTCGTTCGCCGACTTCGCCGTACTCGCTGCAAACAGACGTGCACTCGACGCAGTCGCCTATTGCCTCGGAAAGCACGGCCTGCCGTTCGTCATGAGCGGCAGCGGCTTCTACGCAGCCCAAGAAGTGCGCGACGCGATATCGCTTGTCCGCTGGTTCTACGATCCGAAGGACACTCTCTCGCTCCTCGAAATGCTTCGCGGTCCTTGGCTGTGCCTTGGAGACGAAGAGATCGCCAACTTGTGTGATGAGCGCGGACTACCCCGATCATTGCTCGCACTCGCCCAAGCGGCGCAGCGCACGCAGGTTTCAGAGCTTGTCGACTTTGTTAAGGTTCTTTACGATCTGAACGCGATAGGTGAGTGGGCAAACCCCGGAACATTCCTTGACGTTGCCGACGAGCGGCTCGGTCTCAGCGATGTGATTGGAAAGGCAGACGCAGGCGCACAGAAACGCGCCAACATTGAGAAGCTCAAAGAGCGCGCTCATACATTTGTGAGCACATGCGCGTTTCTTTTCGACTTCGGGGAGCGCTCCGAGCAAGAAACGCTCGAGCTTCAAGCGAGTGCATTTTCCGATCGCGACAACGCAATTCGACTCCTCACCATACACGCAAGCAAAGGGCTCGATTTTCCGGTCGTCTTCTGGACAGACATCGCCGATATCCCGAAAATCATGGGACGGCGCCCCGTCGTTGCAACCACACGCACAGCTCTCGGACGCGGACTGGGTGTTGCGGTGCGCTTGTTCGAGCCGCTCGTCGGCACGCTCAATTCGCCAATCGTCAACCTTATAGACGACATTGAAACTCGCCGCGCACTCGCAGAGAGACAACGACTCGACTACGTCGCATTCACGCGTGCGGCTCGCGCCTTGATTTTCGTCGCACCCGACGGTCGTGATACTCCGAACACGGCCCTCTCTGTGGTTCAGAAACTTACCCCTAGCCTCATCGAACGAGTCGCCGCGTCGCCTATTGTCAACGCGCATGCTCATCTCCCACCAGAGGCCAAC
>JAHFDZ010000309.1 GCA_023248745.1 Myxococcales bacterium
GGTCCTCAAGCAGCCGTCAATGCGGTTTACTATAACAAAATCCAAGAGGTGCCCGCGGGTGCGGAGCGCGATGCTTACGTTGCCAAGCTTCGCGATGAGTATCGTGCCGACATCGATTTGATGAAACTCGCGAACGAGATGACCCTCGACGCGGTAATTCCTGGAGGTCGCCTTCGCGCAGAGCTGTCGTTGCGCTTTGCCAGATTCGCCGAAAAGCGCGCGCCGCGGCCGCCAAAGAAGCACATCGTTCCGCCGGTCTAAGCCTTACACTACGTCGATGACGCGCCTTGGTGGATATGTAACGGTTGCCGTTCTATTGACCACGACTGTCCCCGCGCAGGCAGCGCCTTTACCTGGATCTGCGTTTTTTTCGACGCTCGGGCAGCGTTCGATCGACTTGGGTGGGCGCCCTGCACTCGGCACGGTGTCCGCCATGATTCGCTACGAAGGTGCTGTGCCCGCGGGCGTCACCATGGTTGCGCCAGGGTTTGGTCGCATCACGGCGAGTCCAACGGCGATGGTGCAATTTCTGAAGCAACATCCCGCGGTGCGCGCCGAACCCGCGACGCCAATGCGTCTTTATAACGATCGAGTTGGGTTACAAACGCACGGAGTTGCAGCGCGTGGTCACTATGCGGTCGACGGAACAGGCGTGCTCGTCGGAGTCGCGGATACGGGTATCGATCTGACTCACGCCGACTTCAAAGACGCGAAAGGCAACACGCGCGTTGCATGGATGCTTGACCTGTCGTTGACGCCGCTCGGCGTGTATCCAGAGCTCGAGAAAAAGTTCGGCGTTTCGGACGCGAACGGGAACGTCGTTCGGGGGCGTGTTCTAAGCGCAAACGACATCGACGTCCGGTTGCAAGGGGGTCGCGAAGGGGAACTGCCGTACGACGAGTCGGGTCATGGCAGCCACGTCGCTTCAATTGCGACCGGAGGTGATACGAAATACACAGGCATGGCTCCTGGAGCGGGCCTCATCATTGTTCGCGTTGCCGACGCCTCCCAATCCATCACGACCGACGATCTTGTGCGCGGCGTGCAGTTCATGTTCGATCGCGCGACGGCGATGAACAAGCCGATCGTTGTCAATCTATCCCTTGGTACGGATTTCGGTCCGCATGATGGATCGACGCTGTGGGAGCAAACGGTTGCAACCTTCGTTGGCCAGAATCAACCGGGTCACATCATCGTCGCGGCGGCGGGCAACAGTGGAAGCGTTTTCGAAACGCCAATGCACCAACAGGTGCGCGTGTTTGGCGGGCCTGCAAAAGTCGCCGTGGACACGCTCGGCTCGACGAGCGGCAGCGTGCAAGTGTGGGTTACGACCCGCAAAGATGCGACGTTGCGCGTCGGTCTTGAAGGCCCCAAAGGAGCGTTGATTTCGCCCGTGAGCAATGGGGACTATCGGTCAGTAAAGTTGACTAATGGAGTCGCTGCCATTTTTCACGGCAGCGCCGCGACCGATAGCCCCATTCCCGCCGGCTCGTCGGGTGCTGTCGTCGTGTGGCAGGGTGAAACGCCATCGGGCGTGTATCACATCGTTCTTGAGGGCGATGGCGAGGCCGACCTCTACGTTGTGGGTACTGGTGACGCACACCGTGCGAGTAACGTCCCTGGCTTCACCGCCGGCGTTCGCCAACGTACGATTGGCCTTCCTGCGTCTCACCCCGCCATTTTGGCTGTCGGATGCACTGTGTCGCGCGCATCGTGGAGCTCAATTGACGGGTCGAGGTTATCGCCCAAAAAGACGGTCGCAGACGAACTAGGAAAGGCGATTGACCTTTCGTTGGAAGAGCGTGAACCGTGTTGGTTCTCCTCCTCGGGACCGACGCCCATAGGTGTTCCCAAACCCGAGATATCCGCTCCTGGCGCCGCGGTGATTGCCGCGATGAGTAAGCATGCGAAGCCGGGTTCAGCGACAAGTATCTTTACGAGTTCAGGATGCCCGAGCCCTCAGTGTTTGCAGGTCAACGATACGCATGCCGTCTCCATGGGCACGTCGATGTCGTCGCCCGTGGTTGCTGGCGCGATCGCACTCTTGCTACAAAAGAAGCCGACGCTCACACAGCCCGAAGTGACGCGATTGCTCCAAGCGAGCGCGCAGCGTGTGACCGTTGGTAGCGTTGCCGACGAGCAAACGGGCGCCGGTGAACTCGATGTTGATGCCGCGTTCGACGTCATGAGTCGCACCGAGCCAGCGCTACCGAGCCGTCTTCTCAGCTGGATGGTTGCCAATGCGTCGTACATCGCAGCCGATGGGCAAACACCGCTGATTGCGTGGCTCATCGTACGGGATGAAAACGATCATCGAGCCGATGGCTTCGAATCGTCGCGGCTTGTGGCGTCATTGTCCCTCGATGGCCAAGTGTCCCACCCAAATCTCGTGCGCATGGGACCGGGCCTCTACCGTCTTGAGACTTCCGTCGTCGCCGGCCATGGCGGCAAGAGTGCAACACTAAGCGTGACATTTGACAGCGCTGACGTCGTAGAGCCGAAGGTCCTACCGGTTGCGGTCGACTATTGGAGCGCGACGCAAACGGTAGGGGCGCGCGGCGGGTGCTCTACGACTGGCGCACCTGGATCGCCATCATGGATCGTTGCGGCGCTCGGCGTGTTGCTCTTGCGACGCTCGAGGCGAGTTCGGTAGGAGCGCCGTTATTCGCTCGTAATCGTTGCAATCCAAGCGTGCGGTTCTGGCAACCCGATGTCGGGATCAAACTTGAAGTCGCGATCCTCGATCGCCGCGCCGATCAGCTCTACGTGATGCGCGCCCGCAAGATTGTCGATCGATCGTTCGGCGCCGGCACCGCGATCGAACCCTGTAAGCGGAAGCGTCTTTAGCGTGCGTCCGTCTGCACCCACGACGATGGCGACCCAACGCATGAGGGTTTGCGCTTCCCATTCGGTTGAGAATCGAAGTCGTGGTGGCACTACGCCTTCGGGTCCCACCCGCACGAACGCCATGCCCAACGGAAAAACAGGGCGCGTCGACAAGATGCGCCGCGGGCCCTTCGGCCAAGGGATTTCCCATTGGTGCGAGACGCGGCGTGTGCCTTGCTCGTTCAGAAATGCTGCGAAGAGGTCGCGAAAGCCCGACGGAAATTGCGTTCGGTAGCTCGCAGTCGCTACGTCGAAAAAGTCAGGCTCATTGACTAATGGCGCACCAGGCGGGCTCATGACGATCGTGTTCGCCCACGCGCCTACAAGCCAACTGCCGACATCCCGAGCGTAGCGCCGGTCGAGAAAGTCAATGAACTGAACGGTATTGTGAGGCACTTCGTCCAGCAGTCGTGGGCCGGCCAAGGCTGCCTCCGGCGCAAACGTGATTGCACGATCGATCGTTGCGCAAGGGACCGCCATCCGCGCAATCCACTCGGACTGACCCGTGGTCATCGTGGCGTCGGTGGCAGGCGCGGCGCTGAGGATGGCGCCCGCGGCGAGGGCGCGCGCAATGTGCAGCCGCGATTCACATGATCGGTCGGACAGGGGTGCAACCGTAATTCGCACGACACCGCGATCGATGGTCGCGAGCGGATCGCGAAAGGCCACACTGGCCCCTGTTTCACGACCCGTGTGCAACGTGATGCGTCCTTCGAGGTCAGGCGCTGGCGGCGGCAGGTCCATTGCAAGAAAGAGCGTCCGATACACGTTTTCCGCATCGATAAGTGTCGAAGGCGAAGGAGGGGTACCCGCCACGCACAGTGGCGTGGTGTTCGAACAGAGCCGCATTTCGCGCGACTCGGCGAGTGCGAGATGCGCGGTGGACACCATGAGCAAGAGCAGCGCGATGCGCCCCATGCTCATTGTTTACGCTCTTCCGCGAGTCCTTGTATCTTCGATTGCAATGCAAGACGCGCGATTTGAGCTTCAAGGGACTCTCGCTGTCGACCTTGGGACAGGTGTGCTGAGCGACCCGAGCGGCGCTCCCGCATGGCTCGTGCCCATCGATGTGCTTTGCAAGTTTGCGGCGGCCGATGACCGTGCGGCGTCGCATCTTGCAGAGCTCGTGGGCGAACAACTCGGGACGCGGCTTGGTTCTCGGATCACGCTCGAAACGGATCTCTTCGTTGAACACTTGGCCGGCGAGTGCGCGCTGCGTGGCTATGGCAATGTCAGCCTTGAGCGTTGGGGCGATGCGCTCATCGTTCGTGTCGCATCTTCGCGGCTACCTGCGTCAGTTTTCGCGGCGTTTTTTTCTGGCGTCCTTCGGGCTGCATCGAAGCGTGAAGTGGGCTGCGCCTCACTGGGCGAGGACGAAGGAGTCGCCCGATTCTTCGTGTGCGCACCGGCTTTGATCCCTCACGTAAGCCGCAGCTTGCAGGCTGGTGAGTCGTGGCAACAAGCCATCATGGCGCTATCGAAGAGAGGTTCGGCATGAGCGCGGAACGCATTGCGGCTCTTGAAACTCTGCTTTCGCGCGTCGTAGGGCGTGCGGGTGAGCGTCGCGTTGCGGGTCTCGTACCCGCCGCCACTGTTCCGAGCCTTCCGCGCGAGAGCAAACTAGCGACGCTCCCTGCACACCTCCTTATTGTTGACGACGAAGATCCAGAAGGCCTCGACATCAATTTGGTTGACGATCTTCCTTCGTCAACCTCATTGCCGATTGCCGATCAGCACGACTTGATGATGTTCGACGATCTTATGAGCGAATCGGCGAGCCGCCTCATTGCGTCTGAAGCGCCGCCCGCTTTGCAGGAGCCCCCCCCAAGACACACGCCTCCGCCCGAGTCAGGGCCACTGCCAACGCCAATCGACGACAGCCTTGAGGCCCTCGAGATCGAAGAAGCGACCAGTATGCGGCCTCGCGATGAAGCCCGTGAGCTCGAGCACGCACAAGCGGATTTGCGCGCATTTGCGCCACAAATTGAGGTGCGAGGCGCTCTCAAAAAGACCAGCTTTCTCGACGTGCTCGACGCGTCGATTGGCCTTAAGTCCTAGCAATCCACGTTACGTTTTCGTCGCGTAGCCACGTGCGTTGGCGCCGGACGAACATGCGCGTTTTTCGTACGATCTGATCGATCACTTCGTGGGTGTCGATCGGCTCGCCTGTCTGGGTCGATCCCGCGATCGCGCCGGCAATCTCGGCGAAACCTACTGCTCCCATCGCGCGGCTCGCGAGGTAGCCCTTGTCGATCAAGTTGCGAACGTCATCGATCCACCCGTCGCCGATCCATGCTTCGACCCGCGCTCGGATGCGCTCGTCGAGCTGCTCGCGCGGCTGATCGATGCCAATGAACCGATGAGGATGTTTGGTTTCCTTGAATGCATGCTCATCGTGCCACGCCGAGAGCGGCTTTCCCGTCATTCGAAAGACCTCGAGCGCCCGGCTTACGCGAACAACATCGTTTTTGTGCAGTCGCGTGGCCATCGCCTTATCAGCGTCGCGCAACATCTGATGAAGTGATTCCGTACCTTGACTATCGACGATCGCGCGCAGCTCTTCCCGGATCTTCGGGTCGCCGGCTGGAATGGGTGCGAGCCCCAAGAGCAGCGCTCGCGTCCATAGAAACGTACCACCGCAAACGATCGGGACGTGACCTCGTGTGCGCACATCGTCCATGGCACGCTCCGCGAGGGTTACAAATCGCGCTGCATCGATAGCGTCGTGCGGATCACAAATGTCGATCATGTGGTGAGTGGCCCGCGCTTGCTCTTCGGCACTCGGCTTGCCCGTTCCACGATCAAATACGCGATACACTTGCACGCTGTCGGCGCTGATAATCTCGCCTGAGATGCGCTCTGCGATGGCAATCGCGAGGTCTGTCTTACCGCTCGCCGTTGGGCCTACGACGCTCAAGACCACGTCGGGGCGCAGGCTCCACGATCGCGCGATCTCGTCTGCGGCTTTATCGGCCCACTTTGCGTTCAAGTTCATCGAAGGCCATGCGGGTGACGACGGGTCTACCGTGTGGACAATGGCCCGCAAAATCGACCTGATCGAGTGACGAAAGAAGCGCGCTCACCTCATCGGGATGCACGATGTCGCCGGCGCGAATCGAGCCATGACACGCCATGGTCGCGAGTACGAGATCGACAGCATCCGAAAAGGGTCGCTTCGCGTCGAAGCCCACTTCGGCAAGCAGATCGCGGACAAGTCTTTCGGGCGGAACACGCTCGAGCACCCTTGGGACCGCGCGCACAGCGACACCGGTTTCGCCCATGCGGCTCACGTCGAGCCCCATCTGCAAGATCGACTCGTGCAGTTCGTCAATGAGCGACGCTTCGTGCGCCGACACTTGCACGACCGCGGGAATTAAGAGCTGTTGGGTGGCGACAGCGCGAGCCTTGTACGACGCCTTGAGTCGATGAAACGTCACGCGCTCGGCAGCCGCGTGTTGGTCAAGAAGGTAGACGCCATCCTCGCCTTCGCAAACGAGGAACATCGCGCGCACTTGGCCGACGAAGCGCAAGTTTGAATAGAAGCCCACGGGCCCCAAAGCGGTCTTTTGCGGGCTCTCGCTTGTTGCGGAAGGTGGCGTTGGGGTTGTGTGAGGCGCAAAGAAATCGCGATCT
>JAHFDZ010000067.1 GCA_023248745.1 Myxococcales bacterium
GCTTGCGATGCGCCTTCATCCGCACGACTGGATGCAAGTTGCGTTGCTCTTGGTGCGACACACCGCAAGCTTTTTTTGGCGGCACCCGCATGAAACGTCAGGACGTACTCGTGGCAGCGCTCGCCCTTGATACCCCGCTCGTGGAACTCACGGGAGGTGAGCCACTTTTGCAACCTGGCGTGTTCCATTTGCTTCGCGAGCTTTGCGACGCTGGCAAGACTGTTCTTGTCGAAACGAGTGGAGAAGCGGACGTTGCGCACGTGGACCGGCGCGTACATAAAATTATGGACCTAAAGGCGCCGGGCTCCAGCGAGTCACATCGCAACCGGTGGAGCAACCTCGAGCACATCACCGAACGAGACGAGATCAAGTTCGTATTAAGTAACCGAAACGATTACGAATGGATGCGTAAGATAATTGACGACTACGGCCTCGCGAGCCGCACACCTCATCTGCTCGCGAGCACGGTCTTTGGAAAACTCGCAGCCAAGGACGTCGTCGCTTGGGTCGTTGATGACAAATTGCCGCTACGTGTACAATTGCAACTTCACAAGTACATTTGGGAGCCAACCGCAACGGGCGTATAAGTTGCTCGGACTTCGATGAGGATTTGCGGCTTCTTCGTTGCAAAGTGCGGTAGCGCTCGGAAACTGAGTGTCGCTTCGTTGAACGTGACGCAGGAGTTTTGATACCGTCGGCCCGTGCGGGATGACGGGGCCAGTGCCCTTCGGGAAGGACGCGGATATGAAACGAACGTTACAAGCGAGCGGCTTCGTGGCCCTTGCGTGGCTCGGTACGACCTTCGGGGTCGCCGAAGCGGCACCCGTCGCACGGTTGCGGCTATCGCTTCATGGAAACGCGACGGTCATTGGCAACACGCTCGCACACGACTGCGCCGGAGGTACGCCAACGCCGGTCGTTGGAACGCTGGGCTCCTGTGGGAGCAACCTCGTTGACACAGCGCCCGACGTCTTCTGGCGATCAGATTCGCCAACCGCCGGACTGGCCGAAGCCAACTCTGGCATCACGTCTGCGACCGCTCGCTCGAGCGCGGTACTCACGTTGCCGAGCGGCGCCGTTGTCATCGGCGCTTATCTGTATTGGGCAGGCACGCGAAGCGCAGGCCCCGATACGGCGATCACATTCGACGGACCGAATGGTTCGACGCACGCGGTTAACTCCACGCAAACCTTTGTCGCAAACGGCGCCTACCAAGCCGTTGGCAACGTCACGAGCTTCGTCTTTGCACAAGGCGCCGGCACGTACCGCGTCAGCGACGTCGACATCGATTCGTTCAACAATGTTGACGACAATGCACTGTTTGCCGGCTGGTGGCTCACAGTCCTCTACAAGCGCGAGGCCGATCCGGTCCGCTTCTTGGGCATCTATGACGGTCTCGACTTCATGAGTACCAACATCGGGTTCGATTTGAACGTAACGGGATTGCGCGTTCCGAACGGCGCGACAAGCGCGAGGCTTTGGGGCATCGCGTTTGATGGTGATCCCGGTTCTTCAGGTGATGAACTCTGGGTGAACACAACGCGCTTGAGCAACGCGCTCAACCCCGGACTCGATTGGGTTAATGGCACGCATTCATCCCTTGGCCTGCCGGTTAGTCAAGCAGGTGATCTACCTCAACTCGCAGGTGGCGTCGGCAGCATGTCGGGCATGGACCTCGACGAGTACGATCTGCTCACCGCCACACCTGCGGGTTCAACCTCACTCATCATGAAAATCGGCAGCAACATATCGGACAACTATTGGCTGGGCGGCATTGTTACCGCCGTCGAATCGTCCGCGCCGTCGATGGGTGCATCAGGGATCACGTTCACCGATACCAATGGCGGCGCGCTCAAAGTCGGCGACGTGATCGACGTCACCATGACGCTCACCAACACGGGTACCGACGACGCGACACTGGTCTCATTCAACCAAGATCTCCCAGCTGGAGTGGACTTCGTACCGGGATCAATCGAGGTGCTTACGGGTGCAAATGCAGGTGTGAAGACGGATGCTGCGGGGGACGACGTTGCGGAGTATCAATCGTCGTTGCGACGCGTCCGTGTGAACATCGGTCTTACGGCAACGTCGTCCGCTGGTGGCAACTTGCCGACCAATGCAACATCGCAAGTTCGCTTCAAAGCAACGATCACCGGAGGCGCGGGCCAACGCCGCGTCACAGACGGCTCATTGGTTTACAGCGGCGCGTTGGGCGCGCCTCCAACGACGCTTCCGTTTGGTGTGTCGATTCCAATCGATGAGTGCGCAACCGATCCCGATTGCTCGGGCCTAACGCCTGCGTGCGACGTCACACCCAATCCAAACGTGTGTGTTGGCTGTCTCGCTGACGCCCATTGCAAGAACGGATTGTTTCCAACTTGCAACGCAACGTCGAAGACTTGCGGATGCGTCGCGAGCGGCGCAGAGGTATGCGACGGCAAAGACAACAACTGCACTGGCGGGATCGACGAGGGCGGTAACGCACTTTGCGCGGGCAATGTGAGCGGTCCGTCGTGCCGCACGTTCAACACGGTGACGGCGTGTGGTTGCGCCACAGACAGCGATTGCGGCAACGCAACAAGCGGTAAGGTCTGCAGCGATGCCACCAAGACGTGCATCGACGGCTGCGCGGCAACGCCTCGCAACGGCTGCCCCAGCGGTCAATTTTGCACCTCAAGTACCGCGACGATCGGCTCGTGCACAACCACGTGCACGAATGACGCGCAGTGTATCGCTCAGAATCCCGCAAAGCCTGCGTGCCTCGTTGTCGACGGGGGAGTCAGTGTCTGCGTCGAGTGTGCGCTTGATATCCAATGCGCCGCCCGGACGGACGGTCGCACGATTTGCGCAGGCGCGAACAACACGTGCTCTCAGTGCAGCGCGACTCGAAAGGAAAATTGCGACGCGACGAAGAGCGGCGCTGCTTGTCTCACGAGCGGACTCTGCGGGTGCACCGGTCCTACGGACTGCGCGCCAGGTCGCCAATGCAACATGCAGAAGAGCCTGTGTGAGCCTTCGGCACCTGTCGACGCCGGCACCGACGGCGCCGTAGACGCAGGCAAAGACGCAACCACGGCTTTTGACGGCTCACCCGACGCCGCGATGGCACAGGATGCGACGGTCAACTCACTTGACGGTGATACCGATGCGTCGATCGATAAACTGGGCGGCGGCGGCATGAGCTGCGCAGCCGGCAATGCCCCTTCTGGATCCATCGGCCTCACGTTTGGGCTCTCCGCTCTCACATTGGCAATGATGCGTCGCCGGTCGCGGCGCGCTGAAAGGACCACGCGATGAAAACGCGTCAACTGCTGCTCATCGCCTTCACCACCGCTGCGGCCCTCGCGACAACATCGCGCTCGTTCGCACAATCTGCGACGGGCTTTGGAATCAATCGGTACAACCCAGCCGAGCGTGGCAGCAACTGGCACAGCAACGAGTCCCTCGATTTGCGCGGCGGGTTTCGTTGGGCTGCCGGTCTAACGTTCGACTATGCCGGGAGACCGCTCGCCGCATACAACGGCGACGATACGTTGCGTGGCTCTGTCGTCAGCAGCCAGTCGTTTTTGCACCTCGGAGGTAACGTCGTCTTTCTTGACCGTTTCCGAGTTGGGCTCAACGCTCCGTTTGCAATTACGAACGAGGGTTCTGCGGTAACGGTAGGCGGCATCCCCTACGCAACGCCCTCGACTCGGCGTATTGGCGATATGCGACTTGGCGTCGACGTACGACTTCTCGGTGAATACGGCGATCCTTTGACGATCGCATTTGGAACGCAGTTGTTCTTCCCAACAGGTTCGCAAGACAGCTACACGGGCGATGGCTCGGTGCGCGTCCAACCACGTGTGCTCGTCGCAGGTGACGCAGGCCTTTTTGGTTACTCCGCGCGCGTTGGTTTTGAGTATCGGCCCACGCAAGCCGGATACCCATTAGGCGCCGCGGGCAGTGAGCTCTCGTTCGGCGCCGCCGCCGGCGTCAAACTGATGGAACGCAAACTGACTATCGGACCTGAGATCAGCGGAAGCACGGTTCTTGTCGACAGCGGCGCGTTCAAGCAAATCTCGACTCCAGTCGAAGGCATGCTCGGCGCACGATACGTCAACGGAATTGACGTTGGCATCGCCGGCGGCGCGGGCCTCACACGCGGCATCGGCTCACCAACCGCGCGCTTGATGGTAACCATTGGCGTTGCCTCTCCTTACAAGAAGCCGATTTACGATCGCGATAAAGACAACATTTTTGACGATATTGACGCTTGCCCGGACATGCCCGGCATTAAGTCAGAGGACCCGAAGTACAACGGCTGTCCCGACCCCGATCGCGACAAGGACGGCATCATGAACGCCGTCGACGCTTGCCCAGACGAACCGGGCATCAAATCAGACGATCCCAAGTACAACGGCTGTCCCGACCCCGATCGCGACAACGATGGCATTATGAACGTCGAGGATGCCTGCCCTGAAGTCGTGGGTATCAAGTCAGACGACCCGAAGCTCAATGGGTGTCCCGACTCCGATCGCGATAAGGACGGCATCAAAAACGAAGAAGACGCTTGCCCAGAGGTACCCGGCATTAAGTCCGACGATCCAAAGCTCAACGGTTGCCCAGACCCAGACCGCGACAAAGACGGCATCAAAAACGAAGAAGACGCTTGCCCAGACGAAGCGGGAAAGCCCGACCCAGACCCGACCAAAAATGGCTGTCCGAAAGCGTTCGTCAAAGACAATCAGATCAAGATTACGGATCAGGTGAAATTCGTGACCGGCAGCGCGGCAATCGTCAGGGGCCCTCAAAGCGAGGAGGTGCTCCTTGCAGTCGTCAAGGTACTTTCCGATCACGCCGACATCAAAAAGATCCGCATCGAGGGTCACACCGACAACGTTGGCGGTGCGGGCTACAACAAGGCGCTGAGCCAATCGCGCGCCAATTCCGTCATGACGTGGCTTGTGAAAACTGGCGTCGACAAAACTCGCATCACGGCGAAGGGCTTCGGTCTCGAAAAGCCTATCGGTGACAACAAGACCGAAGCTGGCCGCAAAGAAAACCGCCGCGTCGAATTCCATATCGAACCCGCCGCACCCGAGAGCGAGGCGCACGACAAGCCGTGACTGAACTTACGCTGCACTCGTTGCGGCGTTGGTTTCTGCCATCGCACTCTCTCCGATGGCCACTTCACTGACCAACGCTTCAAGCGCGGCATCCACTTCTTCACCCTCACCACCGAGCGCAAGCCTCAGACGCACAGAGGAGAGTTGCTCGGTGGTCCTGGCGAGGTCTTCGAGAAGCGCTTGGCGGCGCACTTCGAGAGACACCCGCACCCGACCTGGAGCGGTCCTGGCCTCTTGGTCAATTCGCTTGAGCATCGCAATTGTGCGCTTTGCGACCTTCATGACCTCTTGAGCGCGCTGGTGAACGACAGCACCATTGGGCAGCGTTCGTGCTTGACGCTCAAGAAGACGCGCTTCGCGTGCGATCCGTCGCCATGCTTCGTTGCGCCGACGCACCGATGCAAAGGTCCACGCAAGAAGGACTGCGATTGCGGCAGCGGTCGACACGCTCGCGACTTTGATCCATGCCCTTCCTGGCGGGGGGCGCATTGTGGCGACCGTAAGCCCGCCACTGAGGCTCCCTAAGAAGGTCGCGCTCGGCACCAATCGATCGCGTGCAAAAACGTCAACTCTCGGAACGATGCACGGACCGTCGATCCCCGCAGCACGACACACAGGAGCGTCGTTTGCGACGACGAGTGCAACGGCGCGATGGTGCTCCCAGTCCCTTTCGACAAGCTTCAGACCACCCTGTTCCCAATCAACGAGGCCGTCGGAACGAAGTCTCGGCTCGCCCTTTCCCAGGTACGAATCGCGAACGTGAGCCGCATCGAAGTCTGCTCCGTCAATGCGCGAGTGAAGCGATCCCTCGACAACAACGCGATCGCCAATGTTTGCTTCAATGGCAAAAGGCGTCGCGAGCGAGCCCGCAAAAACGGACGATAGGCTCGAGGCCGAAGCAAGGAGCGCCGCGAAACCAACACCGTTCATTGCATGTACCCACGCGCCGAGCTGCGCAACAGCAGCGCCATGGCGACTGGCTCGACTCGCGCTTCCTTCACTGCCACAGCGAGCCGGCTGAGCCTCATTGCATCGTCACGAAACGCCTTGTCGTCAAAGCGGTCGCTCGCCGCCGTGAGAAGCTCGCTTCGTTCGCGAAGGAGGCGCTCGGCAGAGACGCGGTCGCCCTGCGCAAGTCGTTCAGCAGATTGACTAATGGCTTCGCCAGCCGCGAACGCTTGAACACTCTTCTGAACAGACGGCGATAGGGTTGCAAAGCTACTCGCATCGCTGTCTGCAAAGCTCACCTTAATGGCAACTTCCTTGGCTACATTTTGGCGAACAATCCGATCTTTGTAACGAAGCTCCACCGAGGCGATTGCGCGGTCACCCACACCCTTGGGCACATTGAGTTCGAACAACATGGCGTGCTTGTCACCACGTGAGAACGACGGAATAAAGAACCGCATGCCGCCCTCAGCATCGGTTGCGCGGTCGGCCTTGATTCCGTCATGATTTTTGACGTTCCGATCGGTCGAGACCTCCTGAAACCGAACGTGTGACGCCTCAACGGAAGACAGTTCTCGAGAACCGTAAACCTTGCTGACGGTTACGTCGGGGCGCAGCCGAAGTCGAACCTCGAGGGCTTGGGCAACGGGCATGAGCCTCGCGTCGAGCTCTGTTGTCAGCGCCTTAGCAATCTGCGATGCGTCCGCAAGGTAGTAGTACCCACCAGCGCCGCGCTCCGCGATCGCGTTCATCAAGCGCGGGTCGAAGCTATCGCCAAGGCCAAATGTGCTCGTTTGAATGCCAGACTGAAATGCGTCTTCGGTGCGCTTGCTCAAGCCCTCTTGCGACGTATCTCCTGCATTGGCGTGACCGTCAGAGAGAAGCATGACGATGCTCACGTTGCTTTGGTTGCCCGATTTTCGCTTGGCTTGCGCGTAGCCCCAGTCGAGCCCCGCGCTAATGTTGGTACCGCCTTCTGCTTTGATAGAACCAATTTTTTGATGAATCAGCGCCTTCCGGCTGCCCACGTTTCCGAGTGGAACGAGCAACTCCGCGTCGGTCGAAAATGTCACGAGCGAAAAGTCATCTTGTGGATCGAGGCGATCGACGAGCGCATCGGCGGCCTCCTTTGCGCGCTCAATGGCCGAACCCGACGTCATAGACCCGCTGCGATCGAGAACCAGATTGACCGAAAGATGAGGCCGCGTCGGCGCAACGTCGGCACCTTGAATCGCAACGCGAAGGTGCACCGGACCGCCCTCGGGAGGAAGCGCTGTGCGCTCGGTATCAAATGAAACTGCAAGCGCGCTATTTTGCGCAGGTTCGATCGTAGGCGCATACCGTGCGGCGAAATCACCGACGAGATCTTTGTAACCAACCGGGATGCTTCCCTTCTCGAGCGCGCTGTCGAACGCAGCGAGTGCCGCTCCGCCAGGTCGATAGGTCGTCGCATAGCGGGCATTGGGATTGAACACGCGGCGAGGCGGTTCGGCGGGGGTCTCGGTAACGGGGACGCTGTAGCCAGGCGAACGTTCTGCGTATCGCTTTGCGTCGTGGCTTGGGGGGCTCCCTCGCCCGAGGCTACCCGCGCCAGAGCCGAACCCGCTGAGACCGAGCCCATCGGCGCGACCGCCTCCACCTTCACCTTCACGACCTACCGGAGCTCCCAGCCCGCCACTTGGAACGCCAATGATGCCGAACTCGGCCGCTTCCTTAAGACTCTCTTCGCGCGATTGATGCTTATCGCGATCGCTCGTCGCTTCTCGATCGGCAACCTTTCGATCAGTAGGTTTCTCATCAATGGCGCCGCCCTTTTGCGCACACGCACCGATCGTCAGGATGAAGGCAACCGAATAGCCAAGACGTAGCGACGAAAGACGCAGCGGAAAAAAGGTACGCATAGGGGTTCACCTCAATTTGAGAATGGTTGCAGGCAGCGCCGCTACCGCGATGGGGCCTCGGCCGCTCCGCGCTTTGAATCAACGAACGACCCGTCTGAAAGATCTCCCGACGGACCTAAAAGTTCCCGAGCGTCCCATCTTGTGGATCGCAGCAGTGAACGTTGGATCAGCTTCGTATTCGCAAAACGCCCAAAAAGTCGACGATCCGCATCGATCATGTACCTTCTAAGGCATGAGCCTCGCGACGATGGGCATCGACGCCTATCAGCTTTCCACGCTTGTGACGCACGCGGACGCAGGACGCCTGAACCACCAGGTTGCGATGTCCTTTTTCTTCCGTCGCATGCCGACGAATCGCAATTTCGTCATCTTCGCCGGCCTTCGCCAGGTGCTCGAGCATGCAGCGCAGATGGCCTTCGACCCTGGTGATCTCGCCGCGCTCGATAACCATCCGATGGTGGGCAAGGTGCTGCGTACGCGAGGGGTCTTGAAAACCGCGCTCGAGAAGATGAAGGGATTCGTGGGCGAGATCGATGCGGTGCCCGAAGGGACCCTCGTCTACGCAGACACGGCGCTCGATTCAAGTGGCGTACCTGTCCAAATCGCGGGAGCGCCGCTCCGCATCTACACGCCCATGATCCAGGTTCGCACCGACATGATGCGCGCCAAGCTCATCGAGACGCCGTGGCTTGGTTACATTAACTATCTCTCCATGGTCGCGTCGAAAGCGGCGCGTATCGTTCTAGCGGCGAAGGGAAAGCCAGTTCTGGAGTTCGGAGCGCGGCGCGCTCACCCTGCAGCTGCGGTTGACGCTGCGTACGCCGCGTACATTGCCGGCACGACAGCCTCATCGAATGTCGCCGCGACACGCAAATGGGGCGTCCCTTCGATCGGCACCATGGATCATTTCGCGATTCAGGCGTCCGAGCAAATTGGCCGGCCACCTTCAGAAACCGAAGGCGAGTTTTTTACAAACTTCACCAAGGTCTTTCCGGCATCGTCCACGTTGTTGGTGGACACCTACGACACCGACCGCGGCATCCAGAGTGCCGTTTCGGCGACGCAGGGCCGGCTCAATGGCATCCGCATCGACTCGAACGTAACGCCCGCGACGATTGCACGTGCGCGCGCAATTTTGCGCAAGATGAACGCTTCCGACGTGAAGGTGTTCGTGTCCGATGGCCTTGACGAACAAAGGGTGTCCGAGCTCTCGCAGCTCGCAGACGGCTTCGGTGTGGGCGAAAACATCACGTGTTCGCCTGACAACGCGACGGGCATTGGCGCTGTCGCCAAATTGGTCGTCAATGGCTACGGCAAGGTGACGATGAAATTTGCAAAGGGCTCGGGCAAAGCCACGCTGCCTGGAGAGCTCCAAGTGTATCGCTTTCCAAAATACGATTTGGTGACCTTAGGAAGTGAAATCCCGCCGAGCGGCGGAAAGCCTTTGCTCGAGCCCGTGTGGCGCGGAGCGAAGGCGGTTGGATATGTTCCGACGATTGACGAAACGCGCGAATTTGTATCGCAGCAACTGTCGCTCCTTCCAGAGAGTGTGCGCTCGCTCAATCACAACGATCGCCCCCGCGTTCTCATTGCGTCTGACGGGCTGATTACAGAGATCAAGAGGCTCGTTGAAGAGGCGCGAATCGCATGAGGCTCCTCCGCGTTGCGGTCGCGAACGTGAACAGCACGGTCGGTGCGTGTCGCGCAAATGGTGATCGTGTTGTTAAGATCGCGCGCGAAGCTGTAGACGACGGAGCTTCGCTCGTTGCGTTTCCCGAGCAAGTCATTGGTGGCTATCCACAGGAAGACCTTGTGCAATGGCGCGCCTTCATTTCGGCGCAACTCACCGAGCTCGAGCGCATCGCCAAAGAGACCGCTGATCTCAACGCTGCGCTCGCCGTTGGCGTTACAGTCGCGCGCGGCTCGCACCTCTACAACTGCGGAGCCCTCGTGCACGCGGGCCGCATTTGGGGTCTCGTACCAAAGGAAAAGCTGCCGCTCTACAACGTGTTCTACGAAGCGCGAACGTTCGCGCGTGGCTACGCCGGTCTGAGCGACTTGGTGCGAAATGTACCCTTTGGTGATCTCATTTTCGACATGGACTTCGGCAAAGTTGCGCTGGAAGTTTGCGAAGACATCTGGTCACCCGACGGTCCAATGCGGAGACGTTGTTACGCGGGCGCTGAGCTTGTCGTAAACTTGTCGGCCTCGCCATTTCGACTCGGCGTAACCGATACGCGCCGCGAGATGCTCGCCACGCGAGCGGGCGACAATCAGGCCACGGTTGTGTACGCGAATCTGGTGGGCGCTAACGACGGCCTCATCTTTGACGGCGGCGGCTACGTTTCACAATGCGGTCGTGTACTGCTCGATGCCGCGCGATTTCGAGAGGGATTTGCCGCGGTGACGGTCGATCTCGATCGCTGCATGCGCCTGCGCCACGAAAACACAACGTGGCGAATGGACCAGGAAGCGTTCGCTGCGATTTCGCCACAGGTGCACGCCGTCGCGGTCGACGCAAAAACGCGCGCACGCGACACTCTTGTGTACCCGGCGCCGCAGCATCGCAGCTTCTTCTTGCCGATGAAAGACACAACCGTTTCGGCAAAACGTAACTTCTGTGAAGATATTTTAGACGCGCTCGCAATCGGCATCGGTGACTACTTCGAAAAAACCGGCGCCTTCAAGACAATCGGCGTGGCGCTGTCAGGCGGTCGCGACAGCTTGCTCGTCCTCATCATTGCGCGACGGTCTATCGATCTACGCTTCAGCGCCCTCGATGCAAATGCGCGCAAGACCAAGGCTGCAGAAGTCCTTCGAGCCTTCTTCATGCCCACGCGCTACTCGTCGAACGAAACGCGGCTCGCGGCGGAAGTTGCAGCGCGTGATCTCGACGTCCCCTTCGCTGTCGTGTCGATTGACGATGCGTTCGAGCGTGAGATTGCGCAAATCGCAGGCATGCTTCAACCAGGCGAATCGATTACTCCGATGACGCGCCAAAATGTGCAAGCGCGGCTTCGCGCAGAGCGAATGTGGTCGTGGTCGAACAGCGCGAGCGGCCTTTTCTTGCAAACGAGCAACATGAGCGAAAAAGCCGTGGGCTACGCGACCATCGGTGGAGATACCGAAGGTGCACTCTCGGTCATCGCAAACCTACCGAAGACCGTCGTGAACTATTTGCTCGACTACCTTCTCGAGACGACGCAGTGGGAAGGCATCGCACTCACCCTCAAGAAGCCGGCGTCGGCCGAACTCGCAGACGACCAAGAAGACGAACGCGACCTGATGCCCTTCCCCGTTCTTGATGCGTGCTTTGCACTCTTCGCGGGTGAAAAAATGAGTGAGGCAGAAGTATTTGCCGCGCTCTCATCGATGTTTCCAGATCACACGACCGAACAATTGTCGGCTTGGGTAAAAAAGTTCATCCGCTTGTTTGTCCAGTCAATTTACAAATGGGTCCAAGCACCCATTTCGCTCCACATCGGCAACCTTGATCTCGAGCGAGAACGTGCGCTGCAACTGCCCGTGGTGCAAAGCGCAGAGTGGGCAAAGGGGCCCTAGGCGCAGCGTTGAGCGTCGGTTTCTGGACGACATGTTGACGCGGATGGGGGCCACACGTGCTTGCCGGGGCTGTCGATCAGTTGGCGTCCACGATCTTCATCGCAACGTCGCTCGGCATCTGTCGCGACTTCACACGACGCTGGTTCGTACTCCGTGACGAACACGAAATGCGTGACAGCGAGTCATTCCGAAGCTCGTGTGGAAGGCAATGCGGCGAGCGCATGAATCCGGTCAAGGCACTAGAACTTCGTAGCCTCAGCCCAGTCCTTCTCGAACGTTGCCGCCATAAGGTCAATATTCTTGACCTCGTCAACGAGAAGTCCAATTTCGCGATTTTTCGAGAGTGACGTCCGGCTAAAATTCTCGGAGCCCAGATAGGCACGTTGATGATCAACCACGACGGCCTTAACGTGAACGCCCGGCGTCTTGAGCCATCGAACATCGATGCCAGCATTTTTGAGAGGCGCGGCAGCCTTGGCATTGGCATCGATCCAATCGGGATCGGCCAAGATAGCCCTTACCGTAACGCCAGCCTTCTTGCGCTCAAGCACGACGTCACGCACGTCTTCATCCGAAAACTGCATCGACTCGATCAGGATTTCGCTCTTCGCGGCGCGCAAGAAATCGAGAAGACGCGTCCTTGCGTTAACAGGCGCGACGACCAAACGCGTACACGAAAGGTCTGGGCTTTCGCGCTTCCAATCGGCATCAAACAGGCGCGCGAGATTGCCTACGTCGTCGACATCGCGATCGGTTGCCACGAAGTTGCGTTCCTTGAGCATGTACGCCTTCGAATAGTTCCCTGTCGAGATCACAGCGACGGCGTCGTCCACGATGAGGACCTTCGCGTGCATGTAAGTAAATTTACTATCACTCCAGATGACGCTAGCCCCTGCTTCGGTGAGCAAATCGAAGTACTTCTTATTCGTATCTTTTTGGGCCACATCGAGCACCACACGAACACTCACACCCGCTTTCGCCTTGTCTTGAAGGTTCGTCAGGATGCCGCCGTAGCCCATTTCGTAAACCATGACGCGAATGCTCGTCTTCGCAGACGCAATCACGGACAGGTATGGCGCTTCGCCTGCTTCTGGAAGAACAGCGACATCGATCGGCACCACGCGTGGCGCAAGAGGCGTGCACGCTTGGTGTGTGGCAGCTTCGATCGCGGGCGCATCCACACTCGCATCCGTCGTTGACACTTGGGGACCGCCGTCGACGAAGGCTCCGGGTGCCTCGCCCGAGCATGCGCTAGCCAAAAAAAAGCTCACGAGAGCGCCAGCCGAGCGAGTCATCATTCAAGGGCTGTAGGCATAGACCCATGGGCGCGCAAAACTCATCGCCGTCTCTGTACCGTATTGTCGCGCCATCCGGGCAAGGCGTCGGGAACTTCTTCGACCCCACGCTTTCTATGGGTCTATGAAGCTCGGACTCTCTCTCGTCGCGACAGCGATCGCCCTCATGTCTGCGGCGACTTCAGCGCCAGCCGCAGGCATGCAAAATGATAACTCATGCGTAAAGACCGAACAGCACGACGATTTGGATCACTCGCGGATCAATTTGGACTTTACCAACGACTGCTCGGGTTCACGCGTCTGCAATGTCACGTGGAGCGTCACCTGCGATGGCAAGGCGAAGGCCCACAAAGAAGCCGTTTCGCTGACAAGCAAAGAAGTCAAGACGCTTACCCTATCAGCGGCAGACTGCGACGGGGAATGGGCGATCCGCCCTCCGAGCTGGACTTGTCGCGCGGCAAAGTGACGAGCGGCTTTAGGTCGATGCGGCACGTGTGGCCACCGTGCTTCGGAATGGTTTGGGAGAGTTGATAGCGCAGACCAAATGCTGCGCTGATGCCGGCTTGAAATTGACCAAAGATGCCGCAATGAGATCCGTTCCATCCTGGTCGTGCGTACCAAGGACAGGCGGACCCTTCGAGCCACCCGGTGTTGGTGGCAGCATCCGCGTGGCCCCAATGGTCAGGGTTTACGCGAAAAATGTACTCGCTCATGCGCAGTATTTCGATCGCGTCGGCGGGAGCGTTCGTCGAATCGTCGTTCATTCCAAAAGCGCGCTTCGCTTTCTTGGCGAAATGAAGACCTGATTCGTAACAGATGTCGGCCACAATTTTTCGCGCATGCGGTAGTTCGCGAGGCAGTTCATTCGTCAAGAGAATGAGCAGCTCACCGAGGTGCACCGTGACCTCTTCCCACCGCGCTTCCACGGGAATGCGACGAAGCAGCATTTGATCGCGCAAGACATCGCGCGGCGATCGGGATGGCAATGCGCTACCGAAAATCCACAGGCTGCGATCGTTTGGCTTCACACGATAGAGGGCCGCCATGAGCCGTGCTGCCTGCGTTGAATCGGTGGGCAACAAGTGCGGGTGTGCTTCGCGCAGCAATTCGTAACGCGCTGTGAACATATTTTGCGCGATGCGCGCGAGCGCCGGACGCGTGGCCTCACCAAGGTGAGGAACCAAACCGCGCTCAAGCATCCGGAACCAGTCGAGCATCCCACGCGCCGACAGCCACCAGCGGGCGCGGACGGGGATCAACTCCTTCGCATAAAGGTGGCGCGCGGCCTGGGCAGTCATAGCTTGCGTGGTGATCATCGAGAGCCGGAGTGTCCCTGCAACCTGAGCGGACCGCAATCCTGCGCACATGAAGCGTGACCTGAGCAGGTATCCGGAACAAAAATGGGACTCCGGTGACGGAAGCGCGTGGGGCACCCAACTGATGAGGATGAGTTACTTTTTCAGCGGGCTTTTTCTTGGTGTGTGCACCCTCGGCCTCGTTGCGGCGCCGGCACAGGCGAAAAAGAAGACGATCAAGGTCGTCGAAAGAACGATCGAGACGGACGAAGAGGAAGCACCCCCAAAGGCTCAACCTACAAGCAAGACAGAAGTCATGGTCGGCGTCCGTGGAGGCGGGACCGTTATCTCTGGAGCCGGCGCGGGACACTTCAGTGCATTTGGAGGCGCTGCGCTCGGCGGCAACCACGCGTTTTTGATCACCGGGCAACTTGGTGTCGCGTTTAGCGGCGGCGCTGGAGCGCTCATTGGGGCCGCTCTTGGCTACCGTGGCTACTTCACCGAAGGCAACGTTCGCATCGGTGTCACCGCCGCGCTCGAGCCAGAGGTATGGCTCCCGAGCGGCGGAACCGTTTTTCTTGTCGGACCGTCGGTCGGTCCGATCGTCAAGGTTGGCCCAGTCGCAATCGGTCTCTCGTTCGCGTTTCGCTACGTGACGGTGTCAAGCCGCGGCCTTGGTGCATCGGGCTTCGCATTCAGTCCAACGCTTCATGCGGGCTTCATGTTCTAAAGGCGATGTGGTCAATTTACTTGATCATGCCCTGCGGCTCGTCATCGCGGCGAGGCTCGGGCGTGAGAAGCCATTGGCGTGCACGCGCGCGCGCAGCAGCTCTGCGTTCTTGGATGCGACCCAAAAGCTGCCTTGGAAACCAAACGCGCACGAGAACGACGGTGAACGTAAAGTTGGCGATCGACATGAGCAAGTGCCGCGAATCTGGCCATATGCCCGCTACAACAAAACACGCCGCGCACACGCCAGCAGACACGCCGAACCAAGGCTCCACCCAAACCGAGAGGAGCGCTTGGGTGAGACACCATGAGAACATCAGCAAGAGTTGTCCGTGCGCAGGACTGAGTCCCGCTCTCCATGCGACCGTTCCAAGCAAAATTTGCGCGCCCAAGTGAAGGCCCATCGTCCGCGCAATGCGTCGATTGAGCAACGTGCTCGTCAACGTTTCTCGTGCCCAAACGAGCACGAGAAATCCGATCCCTAGAAAGAGCAGCGACCACACAATCGTGAGAGGGTGCGATTCCTGGCCGCCACGTGCGACGTAGAGCCAACCGCCGAGCGGAACGAACGTCCACACGAGACCAAATACGCCACCGATGAGCGTGCGCGTACGAGAGCCCACCGTCGGATCAAAATCGAGTTCGAGCCGACGCACGCGCGCCTCGTGATCGGAGTGATCGCGCGACGCACGCTCGATTCGCGCGACGATCTCAGGTGGAGCTACCGAAACCTCGCGCAACAAAATCTCAGCCGCGTGAGCGTTTCCTTCGTCAAGTTCGTGCTCGATGACCGCAAGCAGCGCCTGATCCAAGCCATGGCGTGCCGTTTCATTTTCAGGCCATGCCGACAGCGCGGAGCGGTAACCGAAACGACACTCGCCCAGGAGATTAAATATCGCGAGTGACCGGTCCTCGCCCTTCGGCTCGTTTGCAAGTGTCTCGAGCAAACGCGTGAGACTGCGCTTTGCATCATGCGCGAGCTTTCGTGACCCACGATGCTGCAAATACGACTCGACTGCGATGCGAAACTCCTCGGCAGTTTCGTAGCGATCTTGCGGATTGCGACCGAGCGCCTTTCGGCAGATGCGTTGCGCTTCCGCCGGAAAGTGAATTGGAAATCGAACACTCGAGAGCAGCGCACTCGTAACAATCGCGTGGAGGTTCTCACCAGTATGCGGCGGCGTGCCGGCAAAAATTTGGTAGAAAATCGCTCCAAGGAGATAAACGTCGGTTCGCGCAGAGAGCGCGCTCGGATCGCCAAGCAACATCTCGGGCGCGAAATATCCAGGCGTGCCTGCGATCTCGTATGCATCGCACGCTAGTGGAAGGCGCCCACTACCATCGTCAAGAAGACTGACAGCTATGCCCCAGTCGAGGACATAAACCTCTCCGAACGAACCCACCATCACGTTATCGGGTTTCAGATCGCGATGAAGGATGCCGCGACTGTGCGCAAAGTGCACCGCATTGCACACGGTCGTTAGAATGCGAAGATTCCACTCCGTTGGATCGGTCACTCCGAAGCGATTTCGCAGGGTGGCCTGATCGCTCATCAAGTCCGACCAAGGAGACCCCTCGATACGCTTCATCATGATCACGGGTGACCCAGCAGCGTCGACACTGACGTCGTAGATCGGAACGATGCTCGGATGTTCGAGCGTGCCCGTTACCCACGCTTCTCGCAGCATGCGCACCGTGTCGGCCGCATCGAAGAAACCACTCTTGAGAGTTTTGACCGCTACGTGCCGTCCAAGCGTGGTTTGCGTCGCGAGATGCACGACGCCCATGCCACCCTGACCGAGCTCCTCGTGGAGCAATAGCTTCCGCTCGAGCGAATCGCCCATCGCGCGGAGCGTTTCGATCGCGCTGAAATCGCGCGAGGTCGCGCCATCTTCGGGCTCGATCGTTTCAAACGGACCTTCGACAAACGTCTGCGCGGTCTCGAAGTTCTCCGCAATGCGACGAGCGATAGTTCTTGCGAGCTCGTTATCGTCCATTCATTCCACGCAGGTCAGCAGCATCATAGTCAATTTTCCTGATTATGTGCAACACGTACGATTGTGGGGAGTTCGTGCATCCCAACGGTATGTTATAAGCACCGCGCTTGCGGCGATTGGAGATGTTGATGCCTGGGCCTCCGTTCTTTGAAGGAAAGCACTTTGCGTTCTGGTTTCCCGTGACCGAACTGCGTGTGTTTGCAGTTTGGGGATCACCAACCGTGCAGGATGCGGCGGTTGCCCTCGAAGCAATCTGGTTCGAAACGACGCTCCCCATACATCGCGCCATTCTCGACGTTAGACGACTTGGCGCCGTGCCCCCCGAAACTTTTGCGTCGTTCGAACACTTCATGCAAGAGAAGAAGGGCCAGATCGGACGAAACGTTGAGCGCGGTGCGCTCGTTCACGCGGGAGGCATCGGAGGTGCCGCAGCCGCGGGCTACTCGTCAATCATCGGCGAGCTCTTTCCGCGCGAGCTCTTCGCATCACTCGAATGCGCCGTCACGGCACTCGGCTTTCCGGCCTCCCTCGCTACGAAAATAGACAAGAAACTTGTCGAAATCGAACAAGGGACTTCGAAGGCCGATTCGATCGAGCTCTTCAAGGTTCGCGAATGGCTTCGGCGCAACTATGCCAACGTCACGGTCGAGACGTGCGCAAAGGCAATCGGCACTTCGGATCGCAGCCTGCAGCGCACGCTCCAAGAAGCGGGCACGTCACTTCGCGACGAAATAGCGGGGACGAGGCTTGTGCGGGCGCAACAATTGCTCGTGATGACAAGCGACAAACTTCTCGCGATTGCGCAGGCAGTCGGCTTTGCAAAACCCCACAGCTTGATTGCCCTTTTCGAGCGTCACACGCAAATGTCACCCGACGAGTGGCGAAAGCGGCATCGTGGCACGTGAGGGCGCCGCGCACGCGAATCTTGCGTAGCTCGTTCGAAAGGCAGATCCTAGCGAGTGCGGATCTTCGCCTTCGGGGGCTCATATGACCACATCGCATCGACTGGTTCTCACATTGGCAGCGTCTCTTGCCGTAGCGTGCAGCACGCCCGCACCTGTCAACCAACCTGACAGTTCGATAGACGCCGGAGTCGTCGACGCAAGCGAGAAGAAGGCCGCGGCTATCCCCCTCTTCAGCATCCCTGGCGGAAGCTATGTCGGTGCGCAAACCGTATCGGTCACCACCACGACCTCAACCGCGACGATTTACTACACGCTAGACGGCAATCCGCCGACGACGGGCAGTCAAACGTACACCGCGCCGATTGCAATCGGCGCAACGACGACGCTAAAGGCATACGCCGTCGCCGAAGGTTTCTCCGACTCGCCCGTTAACGCGGCTACGTACACGATTGCGGCGCCTCCAACCCCAATCGCAGCAACGCCGACAATCTCGCCCGCGAGTGGCACGTACTCCGCTGCGCAGCAGGTGACGATCACAACGACAGAGCCCGGCGGCACGCTCATTTATACAACCGATGGCAGCCTCCCATCGAAAACCGTGGGCAGTGTTTACACAGCGCCGTTCACGGTTGGGAAAGACACGTCGGTGATCGCAATCACGCGCGCTGACAAGAAGGACGATTCGGCAACAGCGAAGGCGGTGTACAAAATTGAGATCCCCATGGGGACTACCGCGCCTCCTTCTTTTTCGATTGCCGCTGGGGAGTACGCAAGCGCGCAAACCGTCACGATGAGCACGGCCACGAGTGGTGCTTCGATTTGCTACACAACCGACGGAACGACACCGGCCTGCGACGCTACAACGAAGGCTTGCTCGACATCGTCAACTCGCTTTCTCACCATCAATCCACTCACGCTCGATAGCAACCAAACGGTGATGGCAATTGCGTGCATCACGGGCAACATCGACTCGACAGTCACGAGTGCCATCTACAGTTTTCGCCCACCCGTCCCAACCGTATCGGCTTCAGGCACCGTCGACTTCGACACAGTAGCAAAAGCAAACATCGCCAACGTGCCGGGCTCCGTGCTGCTGTATACGCATAAAGTCGATGGCACGACGCCAGACGATCCGACCGTAGCGACGACAGGAACATGCACGCCCGCGACGGGAACGACCGCCATCGCGAACAGTGACTTGCCTTGGAACATCGCGAAGGCGATCGACCCCGCCATCACGACCACGGGTTTGCGAAGGACGGCGAAGTATAAGTTTCGATCGTGCAAGGTTGGCTATCACCTCAGCGCGGTAGTTTCAGCAGACGAAAACGTGCGCCTCAAGGTGACATTGAGCACGACAACACCTGCGTTTGGCACGATCAATTACCAAGTCACGCCCGCATTCGACGACGCACAGATCACGGCGACAACGCTGGGCGCAAGCGCGACGGTCGGGACATTTTGTTACACGTCAGACGGCACGACCACGCCGCTATGCTCGCTCAGCAAAACGGGTTGCACGGTCGGCGCCACGACGTTGTCGGTCGGATCGCTCATCGTCGACAACCTCGCGCAACGCGATCTGAAAGTCATCGCGTGCAAACCCGAAACACTGGACTCCGAAGTCTTGTCTGGAACCTACACATTCAAACTTCGCCTCGGATACGACGTCGCGCTCTCGCCAACACCAGGATCCCAACAGCCACTGGGCGCGTTTACCTTTTATCCCGTCGCATGGCAGGGCGCTCCAAGCACGGCAATCAACGGGGTCGGAACCAAATACGTCTACATCACAGTCGACGGCACGACGCCCGTCCTTCCGTCGACGTGCGGCGATGTTCCAACGGGAACGGCACAACGCCTCACCGGAGCGAGTGGACTCGGATCGGTTTCTGTGAACAACACGACGCTTGGGAGCACGGTCAAGATGATTGCCTGTTCGGCAAGTTACTTGACGAGTGATCTTGTGACGTACACGTACTTGGCGCCATAAGGGGCTAACGCTCTATGCGCACTTCGCGTGCGCGGTCGCTGAGTTGGTGGAGGCTGTTGGTGTTTCCTGAGCGGGTTCAGCTGGGACGCCTCAGGCGCACGCTGTCGGTGGCAAGTGTGCCGCACGCACCGTCAACGTCGCGGCCTCGCGTGTGGCGCGTGGTCACTCGGCAACCTTGATCGTAAAGTCGCTTTACGAAAGCACGCAAACGTTCTTCTGATGGGTGCCGAAAGAGCGCGCCCGCGTAGGGATTGAACGGGATCACATTCAGATTGTGGTGAAATTCCGAAACCCATGTGGCGAGGCGATCGGCGTCGCATTCTGTGTCGTTTTCTCCTTCAAGCAGGACGTATTCGATCGTCACTTTGTCGCGCGAATTTTGGGACCAACGCGAGAGTGCGCCCCTGAGCGCGTCGAGGTTCCACTTGCGAGCCACCGGCATTGTGCGCTCACGCGCCTCATCCGTTGTTGCATTGAGACTGAGCGCGAGGAGCGGGCGCGGTTGAAAGGTGCTGAGCGCGTCGATCGCAGGCACGAGACCCGAAGTGGAAACGGTCATGCGCCTTGACGACATTCCAAGCCCTTCGGGCGCGCACATCACGGTGATCGCACGCGTGACCGCTTCAAAATTGTGAAGCGGCTCACCCATCCCCATGAACACCAGTGAAACGTCTTGGGGACGTAAGGGACCAAGCGTCGTCATCAACGCAATCACTTGGCCGACGATTTCGTGAGCACCAAGGTTGCGAACAAGACCCATGTTTGCGGTCGCGCAAAAAGTACAGCCCATCGCGCAGCCCACTTGGCTCGAGATACAAAACGTGACGCGAGGGTTCTTCACCGCGCGAGGCATGTGCACCGCCTCGACACGAACGCCGTCACCGAGTTCGACAAGTGACTTAACCGATCCATCGACTGACAATTTCCGCGACACCATACGCGGAAGCGCAAAGTCGACAGCCCCCTCTAGAACCCCACGCGCCCGCCCGAGCGAAGGAGCGCCGCTTACCCAGAGCGCAGGTCGAAAAATACGACCGTAAAGATGAGACACATCGCCCGCATAACCGAGAGCAAAAAGGTCGCGAGGAAGAAGAGACCAGGCGGGCAACACGGCGAGGAACGTAGCACTCCAGCGTCAGCGCTGCGGACGCTTGGTGCATAGGCAAGCTATTTCATTGCCGTAGCTTCTGCCAGCGTCGATACGCTCGTCGATTGTACGCAAAGCGCTCGAGGACCGTCGGGTAGCGGCGTACGAACCAAGCGTGGAGGTCGAGTATCCCCGCGCGCTCATCATCCGTCATCGGCGCATTCACGTAGCCATCAAACTCGTCTTTCGTGAGCGTCCGGTTCGCGAGTGCAAGCGTGGCGCGAAGACGTTCCGCTGCATCAGCCACGGGTTTTCTCTCGCAGTTCTTGGAGCTGCCGAATGTCTTCCGCGTCCTTCGGCCGAGCAGCGAAACGCTTCGTGCGAATGAGGTCAGGGATTGATGGCAAATACGCGTTCGCCGTTCCGACTCGAATGGTCTCTCGTCGAGCCCACAAATCGTCGAACGTGACGCAGTCGCCATCGAGCGCTGTGACGCTCCTTGCGACAATCACGTCAACGTGCTCTCCATTTTCGAGCACGTACCGGCCACGTTGCCGGGCTTCGGCGGCGGTTCGGTTGGGTTCGAGCCCAAGCGGCGTGAGCCCATTGTTGAACAGTTCGATGTCGTCGATGTGGAGCCAAAAATCGTAGTCGCTCGTAACAACAGGAAGGCCCAACGCAACGAGCGCGCCGCGACCGATGAGGAGGGCCCTTGCGCCCGAGCGCTCAATCGCCCCAAAGAGTTCAGCGTCATCAACGGCGTCAGATTCCACCTGGGAAGCGTACGCGTCCCACCATCGATCCGCCAAAAACGAAACCCTCCATGCATGTGGTCAATTCGACCACCGCTAGGTCATTGCGCATTTCCGTATTGAGGGCGGCAAGTGCCGCATCAAGGATCGACCATTGAATTACCGTGTTCACGCGTTCGCAAGGGTGCGAAACCCCTTGCCCTTCAGCAAGTTCTCATCGCCGGTGACGAGGACGAGGCCGTAGACCTCGGCCGTCGCCGCGAGAAAACGATCCGCAGGATCTTCGTGGGGCATCCAAACCTGCCGACTCGTCTTCGCCACCTCGTACGTGACGCTGGCTTCGTTCATTGGAACCCTCGCGAGTACCGCTGAGATCCACTGGGCGGGGTTGCCCTTGATTCGCAAACGCCCTTTGTCGGCGAGGAGCAGAGTTTCCCAAACGCTAATCGGCGAAAGCCAGAGCTCCACTCCGGCTCGAGTCAATGCAGATGCGACACGCTTCTTTAGCCGGTTGGGATCCAGGTGGCTCCATAGCCAAATGTGCGTGTCGAGCAGGAGCTTCACTTGAGCGCATTCCAGGTCGCAAGTTGGCTACTCGCTACGGTGATGTCGCCTACGATCTCAGCGGTGCCGACCATCGCGCCGAGCCAGTTGTCAGCGGGTGGTGAGGGCGCGCTCGGGACAATGTCTGCGATCGGCTTGCCGAAACGGGTTACGCGGAGGGGGCGGCCCGTGCGGCGAACGCGCTCCAGCGTCGCAAGGCAGGTGGCCTTGAACTTCGAGATCGGCAGGGTATCCATCGGTAAATCATACCATGGTCCATGACCATGGTCCACAAGAGCGCCCGTCGCGCAAGCGCCCAAATCGCCCCGCTCCGCGAGATCCATCAATTGAAATTCTCGATCCGCCACGATCCATGCTCGCGCACGAAAAGCACCGTTTACCGCCTTCGTAGGGCAGGGCCTCGCCTTCGCCGGTCTCTTCGATTTTCTGGGCATAGTCAACCCAACGCCGCTTCGCGATGCGCATCGGCCGCCGCGGGTGGTGACACAATCCCGCTTGTGCGACCCCCTCCCATCACATTGCGGACACTTTGTGCATAGGCAGGCCTTGCGCGCCATCAAAATGATATCATATTGATCTCAGGAGGCTTCATCATGATTCGTGAAATCCGGCGCGCGACCCTTCCAGGCGGCGTCATCTTGGCGGTTATCGCCGTGCTTATCGGACTCGAACTCGCCTTGTTTGGGTCGCTCGATCGCGGACGCGCTGACCCGAGCACCGCAATCGCGCTGGGATTGATTCCGATCGCTATCGTATTTGCGAGCAAAGGCTTCTTCACCGTCAAGACGAACGAAGCCCGCGTCCTGCAACTCTTCGGACGCTACGTTGGCACCGCAAAAGAGGAGGGCCTTCGCTGGGGCAATCCGTTCTTCACGAATCGCCCCGTAGCACTCAGCGCATTTTCGTTTGAGACCAACGTACTCAAGGTCAACGACCTTGACGGCAACCCAGTCGAGATAGGCGCCATCATCGTGTGGCGCATCACCGACACGGCACAAGCCGTGTTCGCCATTGGCGACTGTAGAGCATTCGTACAAGTGCAATGCGAAGCCGCGTTGCGCACGCTCGCGATGCGCTATCCGTACGACGCCCATGGCGCAGGCGAGCACTCGCTTCGTGGCGATACCGCGGCGATCGTCGAAGAGCT
>JAHFDZ010000068.1 GCA_023248745.1 Myxococcales bacterium
GCAGAGAAGTCCCCTTGTGGCCGCTCTCAATTTCTCGCGGCGCGCGAACGAAGCAAGTTCGATCGCGAACTCATCGCCAGCGAGCCCAACCAACCGCGAAGCCGCTGCGCGCCGAAGGGTTCGAAGATCGCGACGCCGTTCAAGCCCGCGCGCAAGCACCTGCGCGTCATCCGGAAACGCGGCAAGCAACGTACCCATCGCAGGCAGCGCGCGCGCAACGGCTCTCGCAGCGTCGAGCACCTCGGGTGAAGCGCCGCGTTGGGCCAACGCATTTGCGACCTTCTCAGCGAGATCGCCGCCGCCCATCTTCGCCCACTCGCGTGCGCTCATGGCCCTGACGATGCGCCGAGCGGAAACATCATGATCACGGCCCAGTCGAACATCACGTGCGAAACAATGACCGGCATCGCACGCTTCGTCACACGCAGCATGCCTCCCCAAACGAGTCCTGCCACAAGCGCCGCCGCTACAAGCAGCGGGTTAAGAACACCGTCGCTGCTTCGCAACGCCCACACGGTCGGAACGTGGGCAGCCGCATACAGGAGCGCGCCGTAGATCCACGCACGCTCATGACCCATGCGCTCGGCGATCGTGCGCGTCACGAGCACTCGCCACGTCAGTTCCTCAGCAACTGCAACGAACAGAATCGACAGCGCAACACGCGGCCCATGCGACCTCAGCAGCGCGTGGCTGCCCAATTGGTCATAGACCCTTCGCAACCACCCACTGGCGACCGGACTTGGGAACACGGCGAACTTTGCGCCGATGAAAAAGACGACAAACATACCAAGTGCAGTTACAAATCCGAGCGATGCATCGCCCCACTTCGGAGCAAGCACGTCGCGCGCCTCTTTGTCCTGCACGAGGCGGTACACGCCGAAGGCGCCAAACAGCGCGTTCGGAATCAAGATGAGCCACCACACGGAAGAAGATCCCATGCGTGAAGTTGCAAACGCGAAGTGCGCGCTCGCGCCTACTGCGCACGTCACAAGCAAGGCCATCATCCATTGAAACATCGCGCCTCAACCTAACAAAAGCACGAGTCCGAGAAGCACGTTATCCCACGACGAAGTGCACGATTTTATGCGCCCATACTTCGTATCAAGCAGCGATAACTTTCACTTGCAAACCAGACAACAGCTCATGTACTGATCCGAATTACAAATGAGCCCAATCAGCCCACGCGTCGAAACTGCAGTCCACTTACTCGTCATTCTTGCTCGCGCCGCCCGCAGCGGCGAACGCGCAGCTACTTCAGAGCAAATCGCTGACTCGATCGGAACAAACCCGGTCGTCGTGCGTCGCTTAGTCGGTGTCCTTCGCAAAGCGAAGTTGGTCAACACGAAGCGTGGCATCGGCGGCGGCATCGTGCTTGCCCGTCCAGCTGACAAGGTCTCCCTCCGCGATGCTTACGAAGCTGTCGATAAGAAGTCCGCAGCGGGCCGCAGCAAGAGCGACGCGATTGGCGCTTCGGTGAACCAGTTCCTCGGCAAGAGCGCAACGCAGATCGACAAGTTCCGCGCCGACCTACTTTCAAAGTCGACCATCGCCGACGTCGAAAAAGGCGCACCTGCAACACAGAAGAAGGTCAAGCGCTGAGCGTTCGGCGGTAGCCTCGGTTATCGCGCATTAGTTCACTCAATTGACGAACGACGTGAAGCCCTCTTCGCGTCGTTTTCGTTTTGTGGCGCGAACTTATGGCCCATTTGCAGGGCTTTTGGCGCCCTCGTGCGCGCTCCCATTGCGCACGCTACAATAGAGGGTGCATCTCGTTTCAATCCTCGCAGCAGCAGGCGCCACGGCAGTCGTCGCCGCCACACAGACGCCCGATGCAAAGAGCGTCGTTCCTCTGAGAGCCGCTCAGTGTGTCGAGACACCCGCAGGCGATGTTGCGTGCGGCTTTCATTGTGCGACGGGCGCGTCGGGTGACGTCAAGTGCGCCGACCATCCAGATGGCATGTGCAAAGCCGCGCCAGCAGGGCACGTTGTGTGTGCATCACCGGGACACGTCGTCCGCGTGAAGCTCGATGCGAAGTCGCGTGCAACTTGCAAGCAAGGTGCACTTGGTCAACTCAGTTGCGGATGGAGCTGCACCGAAGGCGACGATGGCAGCATGCGTTGCGCCACGAGTCCGGACGGCGTGTGTACAAAGACGCCGGCGGGATCAGTGAAGTGCTTCTCGAATGTGCTGCTCCTCCTTGAGGTGCCTAGCGAGCTCGCGAAAACCAAATGTGAAACGAGCGATACCGGCGACGTGGTGTGCGGTTACGCGTGCATGACCGGCGCGACCGGCACGATCCGTTGTGCCAACACGCCAGATGGCGCGTGCGGGATCGACGCGATGGGAGAGGTCACTTGCACGGCGCTCGATCCGACCAAGCGCGTTGTCAAAAACCGACGCTCCAAAGTTGACGCCGCCTCTTCGGCCGATCACGCGAGCGCGCAATAGCCCCGCATCGTTAGTAAATTTAATTTACCAATTTGACTCCGGCGGCAACCGCGGATCCTCTCGCAACGCCATCCCAACCGCATGCGCAACGAGCGCAGACACGTGCCGATGATTCGATGCCCACTGCGTTCGTCCGTCGCTTCCGACAATATTGGCGACGCCAAGAACGCATGCGCAAGGGATCTTCGCCGCCGCACACGCAGCCGCAACCGCGAAGAGCTCAAGGTGCTCTAGGTCACAACCGATGCGAGTCGCGAGCTCTTCTGCAGCACTGTCGGAAGTCGTGATTCCAAGCGTGGTCGCGACCGATGCAACGGGTAGGCCCGCAAGCTGAACCGGTAGCTCAAGCGCGCGGGGCATGGGCTCGGGAAATTGAGCGTGGCTCGGTTCCGCGAGCACGACACGCGCCGCCGCATAGACGCCGTGCATCCTTGCACGCGCCTTCGGGAAGGCACCGGCCGTCCCGACAAGAAGAACGAGATCGGGCCGGTCGCGCTCGAGCAGCTTGACCGTACCCATGGCAGCTTGCACCAGACCCACTCCGACCGCGTGGCATACGACCCCCTTCGGAACGACGCCAAGCAGCGGCTCAACCTCTGGCAAAAATGCGCCCAAAATCGCGATCATGCAGCGCAAGCGTAGCGCATTGATAAGCGTTGGCGTGGCGCGCGGGTTGCCAATCGGATCGCCGCCCCGTAGGATAGTGGCGTGGCTGTCCGTGTCCTCTCATTTGCTCTGCTCGGGTTACTCGCATGCAATGCGACACCTGCCGATAGCGTCGATGCAGAAGTTAGCGCCTCGACATTTGCGCTCGTTTCGGTTCAGCGCGCGGGCTTGACTGCACAGTCACCACGAACCGAACTCGTGGCACGCTTCGTCCGCAGCAGGAGCGAGGCGACCGCAACCTTTGCAGCGCTAAGCCCAACATTTGTCATGCCTCCCGTGGGCACGTGTTCGAATTTGTCCACGCTCTTGCCCACAAACGACGAGGCCAACGGCACGATCGAGCTTCTCGACGTCGGGCGCGTTGAAGTCTCAAGTAACGCCGCGGCGCGGGCGGCACTTGAACCGCGCGAACTTCCCAACCTCGGCAACTTTGCGCGTGGCACGTTTTACGCGCATTCGGGCACCAGCGTAATGCCAGGGGCTCGCTATGACGTGACGGCCTTCGGCAGCAACGACCTCGGCCCTCTCTCTATCTCTGCGTATGCGCCACACGAGCTAACCGACATTGCGTTCAACGGTGTCGTTGCGACGGGATCGTCAATCAGCCTGACGAACGAACATGCGCTTCGAATCACATGGACGCGAGAGGCCGCGAGCGATCTTTTCTACGTCGACATGACCAGCGATTCGTCACACGAAACCACGCGGTGCGTTTACGCAGACACGGGACTTGCCGACGTGGCGCTACCCGCAAGCCGCGCTCAAGGCGATCGTGGTCAGCTCGAAGTGCATCGCTTGCGGCGTCACTTCACGTCTGCGCCCATCGCGACCGAATTGCGCTTCGACTTCTATCGCTCGTTCGCGTTTCAGCGCGAGCCGTAACGTCACCCTGGCCCGATGCAGCGGCTTCTCTTCATCGCGATTGTCGCCTTGGGCGCTCTCTTCACGGGCGAGACAAGCGTCGACGCCGCAGGGCCGCGCAAGAAGGTAACGAAGAAAAAGCGGCCACCCCAAAATCAAGTGCAGCAGCTCGTGGGCTGGCACGCCGCAGACCCCAACAAGAAGGCACCCCTCGATGAGGAGGGCCGCCCAATGCTCACGCTCTTTACGGTAAATCGTGAAGAAACTTTGTCGGTCCCAGCGCTGAGCGACACGGGTGGTTTCCGCGCGCGCGATCTCGATCGCGTGGCGCACATTCTGCGATCGAGGAGCGGCGACCAACACCCCGTCGAGCCGAAAACGCTCAACATCATTTACCGAATCCAGCGAAAATTCGAAGCGGCCGAAATTCGCATCATCTCGGGCTATCGCAATCCGAAAGCTGGCAACAATTCGAATCACGGCAAAGGACGCGCGATCGATTTCATCGTGCCCGGAACCACCGATGCCGACGTCGCCAAGTACGCGCGTGAGATTGGATTCGTCGGCGTTGGCATCTACCCGACAAGTCAATTTGTGCACGTCGACGTACGACCGCGAAGTTACTTTTGGGTCGACTTTAGCGGCCCCGGAAAACGTAACCGCGAGAAGGGCATTTTGCCCGAGCTTGCACTCTTGGGCGATCAACAAGCCACCGCACGCGGCGAGCATGGCATCGAACCTTTCGCCGTCTCGTCCGACGTCGAGAGCGCAGCAGTTGCACGCCAAAATACATCGGACGAACACAGCGCTGAAGACGACGAAGACGACGAAGGCGGCGGAGACTAGTCCTTTGGATCCCGCAATTCAGGCGTTCATCGACAGGCAGCAACTCGACGCAGCCGGAGCGCTGGCCGAGCAACGCGGACAGATGGCATTGGCAGTCGAGCTGTTCGAACGCGCGTGCTGCTTCGATCGCGCATGCCACGCTGCAATGAAAATGGGCGACTCAAAAGCAGCCGCCGGATTCGCGCTTCGAGCGGGCGATGACGGGTTGTTCGGGCAAGCGCTGTTAGCGCTCCCGCCAAGCGAGTGCACGAGCGTGGCCGCCGACGCAGAGAGGGCAAATTTTTTCAGAGGCGCAGCGCGCGCCTATGAGCGGGCAGAGTCGTGGCAGTCTGCGGCAAGAGCCTGGGAGTCAGCGTGTGATTGGGGCGCTGCATCGCGCTGCTACGAGCGTACGGAAGGCGGAGCTGCCTACTCGGCAAAAGCGCTCGAGGCGGGCCTCCGCCATGAGCCAGAACGAGCAGATTGGCTCCTCATGCTGGGTCGACTGCTCGTTCTACACGGCAAATTTGAGGGCTCGATGAAATACCTCCAGCGCGTTCCTTCCGGCGCAGGCGAGTACGTTGAGGCCATCAAGTTGCTTTACCAAGCGACGAAAGCACTCGGTCTAGCGCACGCGTCTGCAGAAGCTGAAGCGCGCCTGCGTGCGGTGAGTCCTGAGTTTTTCGAAAAAGATGCACCCCCTTCGTCGCGGGTTTCGGAGTTGCTCTTCGGACGATACGAACTCATCGCGCAATGGGCGACCACACCCGCCGCTCGCATCTTGAGATGTCGCGATCGCACATCAGGACAAGAAGTTGCTCTCAAGTGGTTTCGACCGCTTGGGCTTTCGGCCGATGGGCGTGGCACGGCCGCTCGGTTCGAACGGGAGATTCGCGCGCTAGAGTCACTGCGGCACCCGCATATTGTTCAGCTCATTGACTATCACAGCGATGGCCCTGTCCTGGTGCTGCCATGGATGGCAGGTGGGACACTCGGAGATCTCATCGAGCGCGGGCCCATCGCCCCAAGTCGCGCGATCGAAATCGCGTGTGCGCTCTTGGACGCGCTGGGCGAAGCACACCGACTTGGCATCGTGCATCGTGATCTAAAGCCAAGCAACGTCCTCTTTGATGATGCGGGAACGCCTCACCTTGCGGACTTTGGTGTGGCCCATATGGGTGACGCCTCGGTCACGATGACGGCAGCCATCATTGGAACCGTCGGCTTCATGAGTCCAGAACAACGCAGCGGAATGCCTGCGTCTCCGCGAAGTGACTTGTACGGCATAGGCGCGCTCCTCGTCGCCATGCTGACCGGTGAGCAGCAAGATATCGCCAACGCACCAGAGGCTTCCAATTGCCATCGCAATCTGACGAGCAGCCACAGCGAGATTCTTGCAGCTCTCCTCGCCACGTCGCCTTCGGAGAGGCCGGAAAACGCGTTCGCCGCAAAGTCAATGTTATTGACTATTGACTGGCCATCGATTCTTGAAGCAACCCAAGGACCGCGTGCCACGACAGCCCGCAATTTGCCACCGGTCTCAATTCGCGATCGACTTTCGAATGAGCACGTCGACACATTCACGGGCAACTTAATCGAAATCGCTCCGCTGACTCCTGAGAGCCTGCAGCGGGCGCGAATTTTCGCGCAGACGCACGAACGCGCGTTTCAATCGATCTTGCGAATCGATATTGATCGCAGTGAGCTTTGGCTCGAAAGAAGGACGCGAGCCAGCCTCGACGCGATCACAAACCAAGAGAAGTCGTACATAGTCAAATGTCTTGACCATTTATGGTCCAGCGGCCTTGCCCACGGGCAACTCTCGCAAGGCGTCTACCGCGACGAGAGCGGACAATTGCGCATCACGTTCTCATCGCTCCACGATGGCACGAAAGAGGCCGACCTTGCTGCGCTCGACGCACTCACGCGATAGTCGACTCGATGGCAGAAACGATCCGCTCGGTCACCTGATCGATCGACCCTGCCCCATCAACCACCACAACGGGATCGTTTGGCATGTGCGTCTGCAGGTTGCGATAGAAGCTCGAAAGCGCCAATTGAATTTCGCTGCGTTCGTAGAGCTCAGGTTCCTCACCTCGAGCCTGCCTTCGCGCGCTTGCGTGCTCGGAGCTAATGTCGAGAACGATCGTTAGATCGGGGCGCATCGCGTGCCGATTGAGGCTCCGAATCCAATCGAGCGCACCTGGATCGCCACCACTCGTCACGCTCTGATAGGCGAGACTCGAGGCATCGTAACGATCCGAGATCACAATTCCGCCAGCTTCAACGATCGGCTCAATCTCTGCGGCAACGTGATCAAGGCGATCAGCTGCAAAAAGAAGCGCCATCGCAGCCCAGCTCGGCGCTTGACTTCCAGCGGCTAGGAGGCGCCCTGTCAGCACCTGACGAATCATCGAGCCGATCGGCCCCTTGCTTGGTTCACACGTTGACCGAACGAGAAGCCCTTGCTGCTCGAGTCGCGCGTGCAAACATTTGACTTGCGTCGTGGTGCCGGAGCCATCGATCCCTTCGAGAACAAAGAAGCGGCCTTTCTTGTTCATTTCGCCTCCGCCACCGCAATGCGCGCGTCTTCGCCAAGCACAACATTGTCGATGAGTCGTGTTTTTCCGACGTGACACGCAATTGCCATGAGCGCGCGATGGTCAATTTGATTGCCAACCAACGGCTCGAGCGAATCGGCGTCAACGATGTCGACGTAGTCGATGCGATCGGTGACCGCTTCGATGCGGCTGCGAGCACGCGCAAGCGTCGTAGCGGCGGCGCGCTCGCCGGTTGCAAAAGCCGCCTGCGCCTCGGCAAGGGCGTTTGGAATCGCGAGCGCACACGCGCGTTCGTCGGGCGAAAGGTAGAGGTTGCGCGAGCTCTTGGCGAGACCGTCAAGATCGCGGACGGTTGGAAATCCGATCACTTGAACAGGAAGGCAAAGGTCGACAACCAGCCGTTTGATCACGGCAAGTTGCTGATAGTCCTTTCGGCCGAACACAGCCGTACAAGGCCCGGTAATTGCGAAGAGCTTCGTGACTACGGTCGCCACCCCTTCAAAATGGCCCAGTCGAAAACGTCCGCACAGAGGCGCTGCAACACGAGGGACTGCGACGCGCGTTTGCTCGCCAGTGGCGTACATCTCATCTGTACTCGGCGCGAAAAGAATATCCGCCCCGACTGCCTCAAGCTTCGAAAGGTCGCCGTCGAGGTCTCGCGGATACCGCGCAAGGTCTTCGTTGGGCCCAAATTGCGTTGGGTTTACAAAGATTGATGCGGCGACGATGGGAGCATGACGCTTCGCTTCGGTAACAAGAGCAAGGTGTCCTTCGTGAAGTGCGCCCATGGTAGGCACGAAGCCGAGACCGCTTGCGTGCGCCTTCTCGCAGGCCACACGGAACTCATGAACGGTCCGAAGAACTTGCACCATACCGCTACATTCGTGCGAATGAGACACGAAGGCAAGAGCCCGAACCATTCGGGAGTGCTAAGACCTGTCTTTCCAAAAAGAGGGCGTAACGCAATGAAACGAAGCTCGGTTGTGCTCGGGTGCGTGGTTTCAGTGGTGACGGTATCGACGGCTTGCGGGTCGCGCGCTCCTCTCGATTTCGAGCTCTACAATAACAGCTCGCTCTCCGCGCTCGATGGCGCCACCGTTGGCCCAGACGGCGCCGTCAATCCCGATCCCGATGGAGGCGTGGGCCCGCGCAAGGACACTGGGCCAGACGGCAATCCACTCGTCAATTGTGGCTCATGCGTGGCGACCCAATGCGGCCCAACTGTACTCACTTGTGTTACGAACACCGGCTGCCGCGATGTGCTGCAATGCGCAATGCTCAACTGTCTACAAGGCGGCCTCGACCCCACTTGCCTCTTTAAGTGTGCATCCGGCAATCCGGGCGGCGCACTTCAAGCGGCGGGCGTCATTCAATGCGTGACCACGAACTGCGGCGATAGCTGCCTCTCAGCGTTCGGCGGCATCGGTGGAGGTATTGGTGGCGGCGGCGGTGGTGGCGGTCGCATGCCGGAGTCTTCGAACCTCGAAGAGCGCCAAGTCCAACGCGACGCCGTCTGCGAGATGATGTCGCCTTGGAACGAGCTGACATGCTCCGCAGAGCAAAAGATGATCATCCAGTAAGTCCTCCGTCGGCGCGGCGCTTCTCACAAGACGAACGCGATCATTTCAGATAGCGTCGCCGGCCGCTCCGATGCGTTTTCCATCGTATTTGCCTGCGGCATTCCTCGTTCTCGCCGCGTGGTGTCCGCTTCACGCCAACGCGCAAAGCAATCCAAGCGACGCGGAGATCGAACGTGCGAGCCGCCTCTTCGCAAAAGCAGACGCTTACGAAGACGCGCGCGACTTTCGCAATGCGCTGGAGGCGTTCGAGCAAACCGCCCAAATCGCGATGACGCCCGGAATCCGGTATCACATCGCCTTCTGCCAAGAACACTTAGGTAAGTTACTTGACGCTGCGCGCAACTATGCAACGGCGCAGCGCGAAGCAAAAGCGTCAAAATCCCCAGCAGCCAAGAGTGTCCTTGCCGTGGTTGACCAGCGGTTTACCGACGTGGCCGGCAGAATTCCGCACGTTACACTCAAGCTGCATCCAGCGCTCGAACGTCAACAAGTCAAGGTGCTTGTCGATATGCAGCCCGCCAACTTACAGCCAAGCGGCACCTTTGAACTCGATCCTGGCGAGCACAACATTACTGTCATCGCGAGCGGCTTCTCGCCCACCCAGCTTCACATCGTAATTGCGGAGAAAGAGCTTCGTGAAGTGAAAGTCACCCTGAACCCCATCGCAAAAGTGGCGGCATCGGAAAGGAACTTACCCACTTCAACTGTGACCCCACCGGCGTCGGGAGTCCGTGTTGGCGCGCTCATCTCGACAGCCGGGGCGACGATCGCCGCAGGATTCGGAGTCGCGGCGTATGTGCTTGCGGGTTCGGCGCAAGAGGATGGCAAGACGGCGTGCGCGAGCTCGCTCACGGGCTGTGACGATCTCAAGGGCACCGTTCGCACATGGGATGCGCTCGCGCTTGGGGCATGGATCGGTGCGGCGACCTTGGGAGTCACAGCGACGTTTCTTTGGCTCAAACCGAATGGAAACGCTGGAACAAACCGTGCGACGCACGTTTCGATAGCAGCAGGTCGTGTTGCCGTCGGTTACTCATTTTAGGATGCGACGCCCCCTGCTGAGTGCCGTCGCGTCAATTGGATTTGTGGCGTGCGTAGATCTCTTTCACGCAACGGACGACTTTCGCACGCTGTGCGATAGCAGGCCCGATGCGAGCGGTTGCGGCGCCGATGCGCAACCGCGAGGCGCCACAATGACACCGGAAGCACCTTGTTCACTCATACCGAGCGAAGCCAAAGCCGAAGCCGAGCGCGCCTGTTCGTGGCTTGGTGCGTGCGAGTCACCCTTGGGCTCGCACCAGTTTTCACTTTGCGTGACCAAGGCGCTTGCCGTGTTCAATTGCGACGTCACACCCGAGCAACGCGCGAAAGGTAAGACACTTGACCTATGGTCTTGCCTAACGACCGTCAACCGATGCGAAGACGTACGGCGATGCCTGGTTGGCGATCGTGTGGATGCGTGCGACACGCCTGGCTCTTATCTCGGGTGCTTGCCCAATGCGCCAGGTGTGCGCTTCGACTGCGTCAACAAAGTGATCTCATTTGAGCACTGCGCCGCTTGGGGCCAAACCTGCGTCGCACACAATGGTCGCTCCGACGTCCATTGTGGCGGATCGATGAGTCCGCTCGCATGCATCGACGGATGCATCAGCAGCACGGCCCTGCGCGCGTGCGTAACGAATGCGCAAGGCGCACGTGACGAGGGATTCGACTGCGCCCTGAGAGGCGGTGGGAAGTGCGAAAGTGGTAAGTGCATAGGGACTGGGAGCGCGTGCACAGGCACAAGCACGTCGTGCATCAACGACGTGGCCACCCTCTGTTTCGGCGGCCACTCGCAGAGGATTAATTGCGCAACACTCGGGATGAAGTGCAGTGAGGGGGAACTCACTCGAGCGTGGGATCCAACGTCTGCGTGCGTCGGCAGCGGCGCCTGCACAGGTGACCGATGTGCAGGGGATACGCTCTTTAGCTGCAACTCATCCGTGGAGCGATCGGTCGATTGCAGTGCGGTTGGCCTTGGAAAATGCACGCTTATCGAGACAACGGAAGGCACTCGCGCAGCGTGTGGAAAGCCCTAACAGAAGGGCAGATGACCCCATCTTTTTCAGTGTCACTCAAATTGTAACCGAACGTGCGACCTTTTTGGAGTCCGGCAAACATGCGGGTGGGCTGTTCACAGAGAGGCTTGCGCTCCGCGTTTTCGTGGGTCATTCATCGGGGCTCTCGAGAGGACTCATGGACCATCGCCGTTTCATCGCCAGCCTCAGCCTGCTCGTCTGCACAGGTGCCATCGTCAGCGCAAGTGAGCCGAACGCTCTGGCCGATCGCAAGAAGAAGAACGATAGCGCGCGACGAGCGATGACGAGCGAACCGTCTCTCGACAAGACCAATGGCGAAAAGCTGAACGTCAACTCAATTGCCAGTTCCGCGAATGCCTGCCCCGACGCGAACATGGTGCTTGTCGACGGCAACTACTGCCCCGAGGTCCTTCACACCTGCAGGCACTGGCTCGAGAGCAGCGGGCGATATCAGTACTTCCGATGCGCCGAGTACACGTCCGCCAAGTGTCAGTCGAAAGAGCGCGTGCACATGCGCTTCTGCATGGACCGCGACGAGTGGGCCCCTCCAGGCGAAACGCTTCCGGCATCGCACGTATCGTGGACAGACGCGAAGCGCACCTGCGAGGCAAGTGGAAAGCGTGTTTGCCTCGAGTCCGAGTGGAACTTCGCATGCGAAGGCGAGGAGATGCGTCCCTACCCGTACGGTTGGAAGCGTGATCCAGATGCGTGCAACGCCGATCGTGTCGACATCTTTCGCCCCGACGGCAAGCTCGCCGATTTGCGCGTGGGCGCGAAGGAAAAGCCGCAGTGCGTGAGCCCATTCGGCGTTCACAACTTGAGCGGCAACCTCGAAGAATGGACGACGATCGATCGCACCAAGCACTTGGCGCAGCCCGCGCCCGCGATGAAGGGCGCCTACTGGCAACCCAGCCGCAACCACTGCCGCGCCGCACAAACCGCCCACGACCACTTCTACAACGGCACCGAAACTGGCTTCCGTTGCTGCGCAGACGCCGACGCCGCAAACAGCGCAACCGCCCCAACCGCCAAAAAGTAACCCCACGAGTCGCGAATGGCTGCGCCCTCAACCCCGCGCATCCGCTTAGCTCGCTCACGGCGTGCGGGCGCGAGCGAGCCCACGCCCCCGCGCATCCGCTTAGCTCGAACCTCACTCACGGCGTGCGAGCGCAAGCGAGCCCACGCCGCACACGTTTCACGCATCCGCTTAGCTCGCTCACGGCGTGCGAGCGCAAGCGAGCCCACGCCCCCGCGCATCCGCTTAGCTCGAACCTCACTCACGGCGTGCGAGCGCAAGCGAGCCCACGCCCCCACGCGTTCCACGCAAGCGCAGGCCAGCCCACGCCGCGCACGTTTCACGCCCCAGTCCCGTACCGTAAATAATCCTGACTAACGCAGCCGCACCTTCGCGAATGGCTGCGCCCTCAACCCCTTTGACGGGCGCAGCCATTCGCGAAGTCCGCTACGGGAAGAATTTCTTCCGCTCCCTCACGCTGGGGGGAGCATGAGGGGGGGAAGGCTTCCTCCCCCCCTCATCGAAATACGTGTCGGACTTTTGACGCCCGTGCGCGCCTATTTCGCACCAATTTTCAAGGAAAATCGAATCCCCCATGACAACTTTGTCATAGCGACCCAAGCTGAGATTCAACTCAACTTCTACGAAACCGCGACGTTCATTGAGATCGTCACCTGCCGAGAAGTTGGGCAGGGAATATGCATCTCTTTACGATCACAATTAGGACGCGAGCTGACTGGAGGAATTTCTCTTCCGAGTGCGCGTCCGCGATGGGAGGGGCCGAGCCATGGAATCCTCAAGCTTGGTCGCGCGTCTAAGTCTCTGTGGAACGTTTTCTGCGCTGGCCGTCGCCTGCGCGGCTGCTCAAGCACCGGCAACCGCTGTGCACGAGACACCCGTTCGTCTGGCTGCGGCGGGCGACTTGCCTCACAGCTCGACCGTGCCGACGGCGGAGACTCCGGCGACTCCCGCGGCGGACCCCCAACCGGATCACCATGTTGAGCCGACTGCCGGCGGAGCGTGTCCGGATTCGATGGTGCTCGTCGAAGGCAACTATTGCACGGACGCTCGGCAAATCTGTTCCGACTGGATGGACCCACCCTCTCTCTCCGTTGCGCGTTGCCGCGAGTTTGCGCCTAGCGAGTGCGTTGGACAGCGCGTCCAGAAGCGCTTCTGTGTCGACAAGGACGAGTACACAAAGAAGGGCGAAACCCTTCCGATGACCGACGCGTCGTGGACCAACGCGAAGGAAACCTGCGAAGGCGAAGGCAAGCGCCTGTGCCTCGAAACGGAGTGGGAGCTCGCGTGCGAAGGCGAACAGATGAACGCCTACTCAATCGGGCAGCGCCGTGACTCGACGAAATGCAACTATGACCTCGGCGACTTGACCGACAACAAGGGCAAGCTTCGCGACTATCGCAAACCCTCGGCCGAGCTCACCCAATGCGTTAGCCCGTTCGGCGTTCGCAACATGACCGGCAACGTTGACGAATGGGTGATGCGCGATCGAACGAATGGCCAATGGCGTTCCGCGATGAAAGGCGGATGGTGGATGGCCGCGCGCAATCGCTGCCGCCCAGCGACCACCGCACACGACGAGCACTACAGCGGCACGCAAAGCGGCTTTCGCTGCTGCTCCGACGCCAAGTAGCTACTTCATTGTCAGAATTCTCGCCCATCCCGCGATCGCGGCGACCGCTCCAAACGAAAAGAGTGCGACGAATACAACGGCGCACTTTTTTGCGCGCTCCGATGGGTTCACGCTGACCCACACAGCAAGAACATTTCCAATGGCAAGCGGTAGCCCCGCAGCGCCCATGGTTTGCCAAAGTATGGCCTTGGCAGCGACTGGCATGCGCATCACAAAGAACCAGAGGTTGAGCGTCGTCTCGCCGCTTTCGACCGACGAAACATCCAAGTGAGCAAGCAGAATAGGCATGGATGCAATCGCCCAAAGAAACGCCAGCGGATACGCGAGCATGTGAACAAACATGAACGGTACCCATCCTTCCTTAAGCGTCTGTCGCAAGGGCTTCATCGCGTGAGGTGATTATCGATCAGATTGTGGGCCGACCGTGCGTGTTTGCGGCAACAATGCGGTCATCCGATGAAGTCACCGTCCGAATCGCGCATCGTGTGGACGGTGGCCGCCGTGCAATTCGTCAATGTCATTGACTTCATGATGGTCATGCCGTTGGGCCCAAGGTTTGCTCGTGCGCTCACAATTCCCGAATCATCGCTCGGCGCAATTGGTGGCGCGTACACAGGCGCGGCCGCAATTTCGGGGCTGGCAGGTGCATTCATCCTCGATCGCTTCGATCGAAGACGCGCACTGATGGTCGCAATGCTGGGCCTTGCTTTCGGAACCGCCATTGGTGGTTTTGCAACCGGATTTGCATCGCTCATCGCAGCGCGCCTTGTGGCCGGCTTCTTTGGAGGACCTGCGACATCAATCGCGCTTTCGATCGTAACCGACGCAGTGCCGGCCGAACGGCGGGGACAGGCTCTCAGCAAGGTGATGGGCGCATTTTCGATCGCATCAATCTTGGGCGTGCCCGCAGGACTCAAGCTCGCGGAGCTCGGTGGATGGCAACTTCCCTTCTTTGGCATCGGCGCCCTTTGCCTCGTGACGACGGCGGTTGGCCAGTGGCTACTCCCAACGATGCCACCACGCGCTTCGCGCCTCAACCGAGCGGCACTCGGCGCGCTATTCGAACACAAGCGCACGATCGTTGCCTATGCGCTAACCGCGGTGATGATGGCGAGCGGCTTTTTGGTTGTTCCCAATATCGCCGCTTACGTGCAGGGCAACCTCGAATTTCCCGAGCATGACTTGCCCTGGGCTTACCTTGCAGGAGGCGTGGCGAGCGCATTCACGATGGCTATCGGTGGCAAGCTCATCGATCGCTTCGGTTCGCTACGCGTCACCCTAGTGGGGTGCTGCGCGCTCGCGGGCATCGTCTATGCGGGCTTCATTCATACGCCGCCCTACGTCTCCGTCATCGGCATCTTCGTGCTCTTCATGGTCTCGATGTCGCTCCGCAATTTGTCCGCGAACACGCTTGTCACGAAAGTTCCCCGTCCCGAAGAACGCGCGGGATTCATGTCGCTGCAATCGTGCGTGCAGCACATGGCTTGCGCGCTTGGTGCCTTCATTTCGTCAAAGATCTTGACAGAAGGTCCGAACCACACCCTCGTCGGAATGGCGCGCGTCGGATGGGCCTGCATCGGACTTCAGCTTCTCGTGATTGTGATTACGGCGGTGGTTGAGCGCGACGTGCTACGTCCCGTCGACGCAATCTTCGGGCAGCGCCTTGGAGATGCCGACGAACGTGGGAAACCGTAGTCGTCCATCGAGCGTTCGAGATTGATACCGCACGCGCACGGTCAATCTTGGTTGCACAAACGTTCGACCGGAAGGAGCACGCTCAAGCTCACCTTCAGCCGCACATGCATCAATTGCCCATGCTTCGAGGATCGGAAGGAGCGCCTCGATTGACGCTTCGCTAAGGCCACTACCAACCTTTCCACAAACATTGAGCGTCCCGCGTTCGTCGAACGTCGCGATATCGAGCGCACCAAGCGTCTTTCGCGTTCCTTCGCCGCGCGTAAAACCAACTACGACGAAATCACTTTCCTCTGTTGGTTTCACTTTGAGCCAAGCCGAGGACCGATCGCCAAGCCGATACTGGGACGCGCGCTCCTTTACCATGACGCCTTCTAGGCCACGTTCGCAAGCCCACGCGTAGAGCGCCTGGCCATTGTCAAACACGACGCTTGGCACCAGCACACCGTCGCCGGCAGCAAGCGCCAGTGCCTCGAGCAACTGCCTTCGGTGCTCCCAGCGAAGATGGCGGACATCGACGCCGCCTATCGCCAGCACATCAAACACAACGAAAGAAGCCTCACCGCCTGGCCCACCATGCAATCGAGGTGCAAGCTTGGCGAACGACGGCAAGCCACGTTCGTCGTACGAGACGAGCTCGCCGTCGAGCACGGCGTCAAGCTCCTTTACTTTCTCGACGACCTCAGGAAAATCCACCGCGACATCGCTCCCGCCGCGAAAACGAATCGACACCGAGCCTGCACTTACGGAAACGATCGCGCGCGCGCCGTCAAACTTCAGCTCAAACGCCACCCCTTCGCGCGTTAGGTCTTCACTCGTGCCAGCCTTGGCAAGCATTGGAGAAAGCTTCGCAGGAAGGGCGCGCGCGACGCCTCCCATTTGTTCAGCAATCTTGACTATTTTCTCAACGGACTTCACTTTCGCCCTTCGCAGCACGTTACGATCGGAAGCATGGCGGCGCGCGCAATTAGTTCTGGAACAATTTCGTTCGGGTTGGTCTCGATCCCGATCAAGCTTTACACGGCGGCTTCGCCGAAATCTGTGTCGTTCAACATGCTGACCGCCACAGGCGGACGCGTGAAGCAACAATACGTAGACGCCATCACCGGTGAGGTGGTCGAGCGCTCCAGCATGACCAAGGGCTACGAGCACACGCGCGATCAGTTCGTTGTATTCAACGAAGAAGAACTCAAGCAGCTCGAATCTCCGAAGACCAACCAGCTCGAACTGATCGAGTTCGTGCCCCAATCTTCGGTCGATCCAATTTACATCGAGAAGAGTTACTATTTGGGCCCCGATAAGGGCGGCGACCGCGCCTATCGATTACTCGCGCAGTCGCTTGAACAAACCAACAAGTTTGCGGTCGGCCGCTTCAATACACGAGGCAAGGATCAATTGGTCCTCGTGCGCGCTTACCGCAGCGGCCTGATGCTTCACCAAGTTTACTATGCGAACGAGGTCCGAGAATGGGACGAAGTCGACACGGGCGCGACGTTCACCTACAAAGAGATCGAGATCGATCTCGCGTCACGCCTCATTGAGCAACTGTCAGTCGACGCGTTTGACCCCAGCAAATACAGCGACGAATACGCGGCGCGCGTGATGACAGCAGTCGAGCAAAAGGTCGCCGGCGCCGAAATCACTGTCGCACCGACCGCGCCGCAAGCGGTTGTGATCGATCTGCTCGAAGCACTCAAGCGAAGTCTCGAAGGCGCCGCAACAAAGAAGAGCGAGGCTATGGCCGAACCGAAGGTTGAAGCCTCACCCGAACCTGCGGCGGCAAAGGGCCCCAAGAAAGCAGCCCCACGCGCTACGCCCGCAAAGAAGAAGGACGCCACGGGCTGAACTTCGGCCGCGGCAAGACCTCCTGGAACGCGCTATATAGGTGCGCATGAAGCTCGACTTTGAAACTTTCGAAGATTTTTGGCCTTACTACGTTCACGAGCATCAAGACCCAACCAATCGGGCCCTTCACTACGTAGGCACGTCACTCGCAATTGGCACCGTCGCCGCAGCCGCGCTGACGCTCAATCCGGCGTGGCTCGTTGTTACACCGGTCGTCGGCTACGGCTTTGCGTGGGCTGGCCACTTCATCGTCGAGAAAAATCGTCCGGCGACGTTCCAACATCCGCTGTGGTCGCTTCGCGGCGATTTCCGAATGCTCAAGTACGCCGCTCTCGGCAAGATGGGCGCCGAAGTCGATCGCGTGAAGGCAATGGCCAACGGTGTGACCGCACGACCGAGCGCCGATACCGTGCTCAACTGAGCCCCGAAACGGTCAATCATCTTGATCGTCAGTGATATTTACCTCTACCCATCGCGAACGTTCGCAAAGTAGGAAACAAAGTTTCCTTTGGACAGAATGCGATTCCCGACGGAACGGGCAGTATCGCCATTGGTGATGCGATCAACGTTACCTCTTGGGGAGAAGCACTCCGGGGTTGAGTACCGCGTGGGGATCGAGCTCGTCTTTTGCGGCCTGCAGTGCGCGCAAGAACAGGGGTGACGCCTCGCGCTCAAACCATGGAAGATGCACGCGTCCCACGGCATGATGATGCGTGATGGTGGCGCCACACGCGAGCAACGCTTCGGACGCCGCTTGTTTCACGGCGAGCCATTGCGACAACTCGTGGCCAGCTCGCCCGGGCATGATGAACGTGAAATACGGCGCCGGGCCATCGGAATACACGTGCGTGAAGCGGCACGTGAGGATGCCCTTGCCAGCAACGTCGCGCATCGTGGCCTCAACGCGTTCGCGCACAGTCGTCAGCAACTCGTCGAGTTCGGACCAGGTACACGCCGTTTCAAACGTGTCGGCGATCACGCCGAGCGTTGCGAGCGCACTCTGCAGATAGGGTCCGTCGAGAAATGCCTGTCGCCAGGTTTCTGCTGATGCGTCGTCTCCGCGTTCGCCATTCACTTTTTCGCGAATGCCACGAGGCGCTCTGCCGCCATTCGCAAGCGCGAGCGCCAACGCCTCTTCGAGCGCCGCACGCCGCGATGCGCCACTTGACTCGAAACCCAAAAGAAGGACCGCACCTCCCTCACTGGGCACGTTGTTAATCAGCGCTTCGTAGGGGTCGAGCAAGCGGCAATTGTGCGGATGCAATTGCGACTGCGCGATGGCGCGCACCGCCTCGGCGCCTTCGCGCAAGGTTGCAAAGTACACGCTCGCGGATCCACGCCAACTCGGTCGTTCGAACACGCGCATCCATGCCCGCGTAATCACGCCGAGCGTTCCTTCAGACCCCGCGACAAACCGCTCGGGACTGGGGCCGGCGCCGCTTGCAGGCAAACGCCTCGTCTCGAATATGCCCGAAGGGGTCACCATGCGGAGCGACTGCACCAGGTCTTCAATGTGCGTGTACACCGTGGCGAAGTGACCTCCGGCACGGGTTGCGATCCAACCCCCGAGCGTCGAAAACTCGAAGCTCTGCGGAAAGTGACGAAGCGTAAGATTGCGCGGTGCAAGCGATTGCTCAATCTCCGGACCGAGCGCGCCACCCTCGATGAGCGCCGAACGTGAAAGCACATCGACATCGAGTACACGATTCATCTTGCGCAAGCTGAGCGACACAACGGGACCGCGGCTCGAGTCGCGCTCGACACCGCCGACTACGCTTGTCCCTCCCCCATAGGGCACAACCTTGACGCCTTCTGTGCCTGCCCATTGTAGAATTTCGAGAACCTCGTCGTCGCTCTCTGGAAACGCAACGGCGTCTGGCGCTGCGAGGAAATCGCCTTGATAGCCGCGCAGCACGTCGGGGTACCCACGACCGTAGGTGTGGCGAATCCGCGTTTCGCGATCACAGTCAAGAAAATTGATATTCCGCCCTTCGAAGCGACTCTCGGAAACTCGCGCGCTATCGAGCGCCGGAAGCGCTTTGAGTTTCGGCGCGTCTACCTGCAAGAGCATCGCGACACGCGCAGCAAGGTCACGCCTGGCTTCATCACTCGGAAATCGGTCTTCGTAGCCCCACGCCCAGTGGCTTCGTTTGCGCATTCACCCCGCTCCGTAGCACATCCTTGAAGCGAATGACGCATCGTCCCATGATGGGGCATGGCGGAACTGTGCCCATGTGGGACTCAGACGGCGTACGCGCAATGTTGTGGGCCACTTCATCGCGGACGCCTCGTTGCGGACACTCCGACCGCACTGATGCGTTCGCGCTATTGCGCCTACGTGAGAAAGAAAGTTGACTACCTCATTGCGACGCTCGATCCAGCGCACGACGATCGCACCCTTCCTGAAGCTGAGCTCCGAGCGCACCTTCGCGAATCCTGCCGCACGGTGCGACTTATGGGCCTCTCGGTGCTTGACGCGATGACGCATGGCGACACAGGCGAAGTGCTTTTCCACGCAAAGCGCTTCGTTAGTGGCCAGAATCGCTCGTTTTTGGAGCGATCGATCTTTCGGCTGCGGGCAGAAGGGTGGCGCTACCGGGATGGTGAACTTTACCTGGCGAGTACAGTTCCGAGCGGAATAACGCTGCTATCGTTTCGAGAACACTTTGCAGGCGTCGGCTGATCTGCCAAAGACGGTACTCGTGCGGTTAAGGCAATGCGCCATGCCAAGCGGCATGCGAGGAGAACGCGATGAACGTTAGTCACCCTGAGTCCACTTCAGCCAGCCAGAGCAAGACCCCCAAGCGCGAATTGTCCGAGTCGCTGGCCGAAACGCTGACGAAGCTACGCGCGGCACAGCGCAAAAATCCCTCGCCAACCTACGAAGAACGCCTCGATGCACTCGAACGCCTGGAGCGCGCGCTTCTTCGCAACAAGGACGCCATTTGCGACGCCATCAGCCACGACTTCGGCAATCGCTCGCGCCACGAAAGCCTGGTCGCCGAGGTATTCGTAACCCTCCAAGGCATCAAACACGCAAAGTCGAACCTCGCCGAGTGGATGGAGACGCGGCAACGCGAAACCAGTTGGGCCTTCTTGCCAGGTCGCTCCGAGATTCAGTATCAACCGCTCGGCGTCGTCGGCATCGTTTCGCCTTGGAACTATCCGGTGCAGCTCGCACTCGCTCCGCTCGTCGCTGTGCTCGCCGCAGGCAACCGAGCGATGCTCAAGCCTTCAGAGCTCACGCCGCGCTGCAGCGAACTTCTCAGGGACATGCTCGCAGAAGCCTTTGATCCCGATCACGTGACGGTCATTACAGGTGGCCCCGAAGTCGGTGAAGCGTTCACGCGATTGCCGTTCGACCACCTCGTTTTTACAGGCTCGACGAAGCTCGGCAAAATCGTGATGCGTGCCGCGGCAGAGAACCTGGTTCCCGTCACGCTCGAGCTCGGTGGCAAGAGCCCCGCGATTATTGGCGAAGACCTGGCCATTGAGGTCGGCGCACGCAAGGTGATGCTCGGCAAGTTGTTCAACGCAGGTCAGACCTGCATCGCACCTGACTACGTGCTCGTTCCTGAAGGCAAGGTGTCTGCATTCGTCGACGCGGCAAAGGCGGTCGTCAAGGACATGTACCCAACGCTTGCAACGAATCCGGACTACACGAGCATCGTCAACGGGCGGCACTACGATCGTCTCAGCGGATACGTGAAAGATGCGATTGCTAAGGGAGCACGCGCGGTCGAATGCAACCCAGCCGGCGAAACACTTGCCCCTGAGTTACGAAAGCTCGCACCCACGCTTCTCCTCGACACGACCGATGCAATGGACGTGATGCAAGACGAGATCTTCGGCCCTCTCTTGCCGATCATTCCTTACAAGTCGCTTGCCGATGCGATCAATTTCATCAACGATCGACCGCGCCCGTTGGCGCTTTACTACCTGGGCCACAACGAAGCGCACATCGATCGCGTCCTCAAGGAAACGACGTCAGGTGGCGTCGCCGTCAACGAGACGATGGTGCACGTTGCTCAAGATGATTTACCATTCGGCGGCGTTGGCCCAAGCGGCATGGGGCACTACCATGCGTTCGAAGGGTTCGAGCAATTCTCGAAGAAGAAGCCGATTTTCCGGCAAGCGCGATTGAATGCAACGGGCTTGCTCAGGCCGCCTTACGGAACGTTGGTTGAGGCGTTTTTGAAGGTTGTGTTGGGGAAGTAACCTCTGCAGTTACTAAATCGTCCGTGTGGCGCCAAAACGGTGTGCTCTGTCACGGCCTCAGAATGCGCTAAAGACGACATGCACGCACAACTTCTCCTGGGATTGCAGGGAGGTTGGGATCATGAAGTTCGGTCGCACATCGTTGTTCATTCTTACGTCGCCCATGATTGTCGCTGGCTGCAGCTCTGCAGAAGGTGACGCGCCATCGCAGGACGAAGTTTCAACGACTTCGTCCGCCGCTTCTGTGAGTGCAACGTCAACTTGCGGAACCTTTACATGGGGCACCTCAGCCGGCGCGCTTGGCTCAACCTCGTCGACCTCAACCGCAGCAACGGTGTGTGACGGCGAAGACTGGTCGCTGCCCACGACAACGACCAGGAGCAACGGTGTCGTGTTCACCGGCTACGGCTCTCCGTACGACAGCAATGGCACGGCGTACGACGTGCACAACATTTCGAACGGCAGCGCAGGGAGCGATGCCCTTAGCGAATGGGTCAGCGCCAAGAGCACCACGAACGAAGAAGCCACCCGTGCAGCCGCATGGGTAAGTTACTTGACGTCATCGAGCGCTTCGGCTTCCACAGTCTCGAACGCGTGGACACGCAGCGCCGTGCGCCCCCTTTGGGAGGCGAACGAAAAGTGGTGCGGCGCGTATGGCTCCACGACCGGTCTATCAAAGGGCGAGTCGTCGTCTTGGTATGGCGCAGGTGCGGCTTACTCGTCTCCGAGCGCAGGCGTGCAGCTCTGGGGCGGCGATTCGATTTACGTCGCAGGCGCGAACTTCCTCGCAAACGATGCAACATGCCAAGGTCAACAGCGTTGGGCGTTCGCAGAGAACGGCGAGTTCGGCGGCATGGGTCCTTCGTACTGGGCAGACCTCGGTGCGCCATTGCTCCAAGAATCGCTCCTCGCCGCCATCGCTGCGAAGGAAGGAAAGAGCTCGGCAACTTACGCATCAGTCGAAGCGGACTTCGCAACGTGGAACGCAAAAGGTCGCTACGAGTACATCCCGTGGGACAGCAAGTATCGCGCGCTTCGCCAGAAGTTCTTTGTGGCCTTTGCAAACCTGCTCAAGACGTACGACAACCGAGACGTCACACGTTTCATTCAGGTAACGAGCGAAGGTGGCTACGTGCCAAAACTGCTCGATCTCGGTTACTTTAGCGGCAAAGCAACCGACCGCGACGCGTGGGAAACCAACATGGTGAACGACGCCATCGCCTCGCTCGTGACCTCTGGCTCGCTGCCTGCGAGCAAGCTTATGGTGAATCTTGCTCAGGGCGGATCGCACTTCATGGGCTTCGGAAACGCAGCGTGGAAGGGCGGCACAGAACTCGCGACGCACGGGCCCGATAGCATCCTCGCGCTCTCGTTCGCGCAGTACCTTCGCTCGCGCTACTACGACACGACCTACCACTCGTACCGCCCAGTGTCGGGCAAGAGCGACGAGCTTCGGTTTCACACCGATCTCGAAGTGCTCAACCGCACGCCTGCAACGTGGGCACAATATCGCCTCTTCCGACTCTACACGCTCGCGGCGATCTCGCTGGGCGCCAACAGCGTACTCGTGACTGCCGAAACGTTGCCGTCAAAAGGTAACTTCCCACGTGACAGTTACAAGCCGAAGGGCAGCACGAAGACGTGCGGCGAGCTCACGACGAGCGAGTTGTGGGCGAACGTTTCGAACTCGAACTATCGCCCCTGCTTCTTCG
>JAHFDZ010000310.1 GCA_023248745.1 Myxococcales bacterium
CGTAGCGCCATGACTGCGGCTGCCTCGGCACACCACCGAACACTGGATCGCGTGGCTTAAGAAATTTCCGACGCTTGCATCATTGAAGACGGGTGGCGCCGAGACGAAGTTCATCAATCCCTATCCCGACGACTGCAAGCCGGCTGCGAGCGCCGATCGATATGTTCCAGAAATTTGGTGGCGCATCGGCGAATGGGAGTTCGAGCAACATGACGTTGGTCGGAGTGACACAAACACACATGAGCCCCGATCATTTCGACAGACGGGCTCAATCGCGCATACTCTCGAGAGCGTGCGAATCGCTGGCCTTGCAATCGGTTCCGCGGCGCTCGTTCTACTTTTTGCATGTGCGCCCCGCGTGCAGAAGCAGAGCACGATGGTTCGCGCGCCGGCTGTTGCGCTCACTCTAAGAACGTGTGATGCACAGCCCGCCGATGGGGGCCCCCTTTTTTTGAGAACGCCCGTCACGTCGATTCATTTGGGCCCGCTCGAACTTCACTCGGTTGTGACAATGCCCGAAGGGCATGCACTTGCGCTTCTTGGGAAGCCCGGTGAACGGGTGCTTGCAATCGATTGGCTCCTGCTGCGCGAGAAGGACAGTGCTTTCGACTTCGATGACCTTTCACTGGCGCGTGGACTCATCGATGGTGTGGACCTCGCCGTCTTTGCGGGTGTCGATCTGGACGGAAGTTCGATGACGCGTGCGGAGCCATCGATTGACCTACTGCTTCACTGCTTCGACGGCCATATGCGCGATATCGCGTGCACGCGCTCCTACAACCTTGTTTCGGGTCGATGGCGTTTTCGAACCGAGTCGGCTCGAGAATGGGCTGAGCTTGATGCCCTGCGCTTCGCGGAGGTGAGAGGGAAGCGGGTTGAGAAGTTGTGCGATCAGACCGCGATGGACGAGCAAGTCAATCTCGTAACCCTGAAGACTGCGATGCCATGCGCTCGCGTACCGAAAGATGCCCGCGTTGATCGCAGGCGCGATCGTGAGTCGGGGTTGTGCGAAGCCGGCGAATACAAAATTGATCGCGTCAAGATCGTCTTAGGTGTCAATTGCAAGGACTACACCCCGTCGTGGTGGTCTTCGAAGACGCGTAAGATTCGGCCCATCCTTGAGGGGGAGCCCAAACCGCAACTGGCGATCTCGATCTCTTTGGTGACGGGCTCGATCTTCGGGAGGCGCATACCTGAGCGGCCTGCGGAAATTCTCAACGTCTGGGACTTAGACAGCGATCTCGCTGTGGAGACTTCGCATGGATCGGCCAAGTGGACCGGACGCGAATTCGTTGCCATCGAACATGATGAGTACATGCACACGGTTGAGGCTGTTAAGCGGCACGAGCATGCGTCGTGTCGGGAGGCGAGCGCGCTGCGATTTGGAACCGTTGGTCTGTCATGGTGCGATGGTGTGCTCGAGGTGAAAGATGCGCGAGGGTGGTCGTCCGCGGAGACGTTGCTTGCGGGTTCTGGATACGAAGTGGAACGATTCGCGCTGACCGAGGAAAAAGAGCCTTGGCTCGTGGTGAAGGGCAAAGGTACGACCACACTGTTTGCGCCCATGCAAATTTCGTCGACGATCAATCTCCGCGAAGGCGGCGATCTCTCGACGCTGGCGCTCCAGCTTGCGGAGCCACTGCCGCCAAAGGACGCCTCGTGCAACAATTTATTTCTCGACTTGCGAGCAGCCGACGACGCACCACTTGGAGCTGAAGCCAAGTTCGACGCCCCCATCCACTTCGTTCGGTACCGCGGTGAACGTCGCGCGGGCTACTTGTGCATGGCCAACGAAAACGCCGGCTCTAGTCTCGAATCGTCAAGCAAGGAGCTGGCGCCTCAGTGTTGGGAAGTCGCGGACGCTTTTCCAAAGGCGCGAACCCACTGCCACTACGCGCTTGACGATGATCGTGACGTGCATTGAGAAGTGCGCGCGTGCGTAGTGGTCGCTACCGGCATTTCCCGATTTCGAAAGTTCGAGCCCGTTATTCGCAGCAGGTCGCACTATTTCCGGCGCCGTAAAGAGCGCACCAGGCTACTGCTTGAATCGATAAGCGCCATCGCGCGCGACACTCACTTTTGGCAGGCGATGGTTGCGTTCGAAGAGGTCGAACCCTTGCTTGATGTTGCGCCAGAACACGCGATGTTCGTCGCCTTGTTTTTTTTGGAGTTCGTCCATTTTCCGTGTTGGAAAAATATGAACGTTCACGGGTCGGTCACGATCATGTACGGCCGTTGCTGCCACCCAAATTTCTGCGATGCGTTGGTCGCTCATTGCGAGACAACCGATTGATACGCAATTGCCGTGGATCATGATCGCAGAGCCCAGATGCTGTTTGTCGCCGAGGACGCGATCGGCATCGTTCGGATAGTTGATGCGCAGCGCGAGGAAGAATGCGCTCTTCGGATGAAAGAAGTCGACGTTGTAAAATCCTTCTGGTACCTGCTTGTCGCCTTGTCTCCGCTTAGGGCCAAGGTCGCCCGATGAGGCGCATATCTCATAGGTTGTGACCAAGGTGAGTGGGCCGTGGTCTATCGACGCTGCCCACTCTTCGAGCAAATTTTCCTGCTTGAACACGCGAAGTAGAAGTTGGCTCGGTGGATACGAGACTCCTGCGCTCGCGAACATCGCCCTAACGATCGGTTCTTTCTTCGCTGCCTCCTCGACGCGGGCTTGTCCGGCTACCGTGGTCGAAACGAAAGGCGTCGGCTTGCGGATGGGGGGCCACGCGGCCGCAGTCGCCGTGCCGTTGATTGGAGCAGCATCGAAGGTGACACTTGATTGGCTTGGGCACGCAGAAAGGACGACGAGCGCACTCGTTGCGATCAAGGCGCGACACATAGGAGCAGAGAACGCCGCAGACGCGCCCATCTATTCCAATCGATGGGTTAGCGGCTCATGGCGGTGGGGAAGGGCTGTACGCTCTTGATTTCGGCGCATAATCGCATTTTCGTTTGGTCATGCCATATGCAACGATACTTACGTGGAACGAAGCTTCTGGCGTGAACAAATTGCAGATGCCTTTGATGCAAAGAGTATCGTGTGGCTTGCGGGCGTGAGGCGCTCTGGCAAGAACCACGTTGGCGCGGAATCTTCCGGACGCACGCTATTACGACTGCGAACTTGTCATCACGCCAGAAATTGTAACCGACGAAGTACCTTGTGTCGCGCTCTACCTCGGAGCGGAGAGTGCCCCGGCCACGATGACGTCGCTTGTGGCAAACACGGACGTCCTCATGCTCCTCGGTCTTCTTTCTCTGACCGTAAAGTTTCTTGTCGAGCGTCTCATCGTCAAGTACATTGACCGTTACCCAGTCAACAAGCCTTGCCGCTCGGGCTCGCGCCACTAGCGCCCCAACCGTGCCCGCACTGCGTCCGATGCTCACCGCGACCTCGCGATGAGATCGACCAAGGTCAAACTTCTGCGTCAGTACTTCTTTGGTGTTTCGCATGCTCACGCGCTCGTTGGCCATCGCGCCTCCATCGCTGGAGGAGACCCGCTTCCGAGAACCGCTGCGTCCGCCTACATGTGCAACATGTGCCCATGTGCCCATGCGGATAAGTGATCACGATGCCGCGTTTTGTGTGATCAGTTTGGGGCGAGATTTGCGCGAGGGACTCGAACTTACTTCCAAACGTATTGAGTGGCGTCGAAGGTACCCCGAATGATGTGCCCAGCGATGGGGTAAGTGTAAAGCGCGACGTCGCGTCTGCCTTTGTGCTTCGTCGCCAGAAAGCAGCTTGGTAGCCGTCGACGAACCCCGCGAATCGAAGGCAGTCTCTTTCTCTGACGAAAAATAGCCACCGCCAGAAGTCGACGTCGTCGTAGGTGAGCAAGACGTCCTCCTCTTGGTCCCCGTTGACGTCCCAACTTCCGAAGAAGGCGGCACCCGACGCGCCATCACCTACGATTCCTTTTGCATGATTGCCCGGCGAGAGATCGCTCGCGATGACGGGACAGACCTCTTCTCCGGCGAGGCGTGCCGGATCCAGAAGTTCTGCGAGGGCCGCAGTTAGATTTTTGTCCGAACAGAACTTGTAGGCGTTGCTCGCCGGGTGCGGACACTGAGATGGTGGAGCAGCGACGCTTTCTGACTTGAGAGCTTGTGCGGAGCCCATCGATGCAGAAGCGATGCGGCCACGCCAGCGACTTTGAGGTTGCCTGATACAGGCAGTTTCGTGGTGGTCTGGTGGGTCGTCCAACCGGTTGGCGCCACCCGTGTCGGTCTGCGCGAACTGCGTATTCGAGGCGACTTTCGTATAGGTGCCGCTGCGCAGCTCAAAGCGCGTAGATGGCTGTCCCGTACTGGCCGGAGCAGGTGCCTCCCGGGGCACGATCGGTGTCGCTGCAGGCGGTTCCTGAGACGTCTGTGCAGCAGCAATGGGTTTGCGACGGGCACGCGCGCTCGTACACGGGGTGCTTCTTCAACTTGTCCGACACCTCGGAGCCGTTCTGGTTCATATCACCGACGTCCCCGCAAGCGGCCGCGACCAGGGCCCCGAGCGTCGTGGCTGAAAGGAAGATCGCTCGCGTACGTAGATTATTCAGCATCTTGCGGCTCCAGCTGGGGCCCTACCAAGCCGTGAGCTCCGGTGCAAGCGGTTTCGTCTATCGATTCCAATCGATGTTAGCGCCTCGCCGCGCGGACAGGCTAGTCACGTTCCTCGACCTCACGGCGTAATCTTAGTTGCGTTTGGTCATACCACATGAAACTATACTTACGTGGAACGAAGCTTCTGGCGTGCACAAATTGCAGGTGCCTTTGGTGCAAAGAGTATCGTGTGGCTCGCGGGCGTAAGGCGCTCTGGCAAGACCACGTTGGCGCGCAATCTTCCAGACGCGCGCTATTACGACTGCGAACTTGTGCGGGTACGGCGGCAACTCGAAGACCCCGAGTTGTTCTTTCGTGATCATGCCGGCTCGACGCTCATCCTCGATGAGATTCATCGACTTCAAAACCCGTCAGAAGTTCTCAAAATTGCAGCCGATCATTTTCCGCAATTGCGTGTGCTCGCAACCGGCTCTTCAGCACTTTCGGCGCGCAACAAATTCAAAGACACGCTCACTGGTCGCAAACGCGATGTTTGGCTCGTGCCTCTGATCGCTCGCGATCTCGTCGACTTTGGCCAAGTCGATGTCGACAAGCGCATGCATCGCGGCGGTCTGCCGCCTTTCTTCTTGGGTCGACGCATTGACGACAAAGACTACGAAGAGTGGATCGATTCGTACTGGGCGAGAGATTTGTCAGAGCTCTTCGTAATCGAAAAGAAGGCCGCGTTTATGAAGTTCGTCGAGCTCATTTTCACGCAGAGCGGCGGTCTCTTCGAGGCTCAGTCATTTTCAGCGCCGTGCGAAGTGTCTCGACCAACCGTGCAGCATTGGTTGTCAGTCCTCGAAACGACTTTGCTTGCAACTGTGCTCCGGCCGTACCACGGCGCCGCTGCAAACGAGCTCAAGGCCCAGCCTAAGGTTTATGCATTCGATACGGGTTTCGTGTCCTACTTTCGGGGGTGGGAGTCGTTGCGCGATGACGATCGCGGAGCCTTACTCGAACACCTGGTGCTCTACGAGATCGCGGCTCGGTTCGGAACGAAGCGCCTTCACTACTGGCGCGACAAGCAACAACACGAAGTCGACTTCGTTCTTGAGGTTGGACGCGGTCGCGAGCTTCTCGCGATTGAGTGCAAGAGCTCTGCCTCGAAGTTCAATCCTTCGAGCCTTCAGGTTTTTCGACGAAAACATCCTCGCGGAAGGAACTTCGTAGTCACGCTGCGATCAACAGAGACGCATCGAAAGACCTTCGGCGACGTCGAAGTTCAGTTCGTGCCCTATCTCGATCTTGCGAAGAAGCTTGAGAGCCTGCTTTCGTCCTAATCATGAGAAATGGATAACTATGGCAATGCTCTCGATCATGAAGACGATCCCCAAGGGTCGATCCAAAGCGGAAGACATTTCGCGATCGGTCGGCATTGCGGAGGATGAGTTGAACGAGCTCCAGCTCGTTGAGCGATTGCTCGATCCCTACGCAGGCTTCTCGTGGTCAGGCAACTCTCTGCGAAAGCTCATTCAGGCACTCAACGAACGTCTTGAACGCATTCGGGAGGACGTTGAAAAGTCGATTCTGAATGAGGTGAAGCAAGAGGCGCTTCAGGATTGGATGTTGGCTCTCATTGAGGATCGATTATCGACGAACCAATCGCGTCGTGCGCTGCTTCGGCTCCGCGAGTTCGCGCAGCTGGCGGAGACTGAACAGTGCCTGCTCGTCTTCGACGGTGACTGAGGCTTCTGAACAGACGACCTCCCGCTAGTCGAGGAATTGCTTTCACGCACGAAGCGAAGCACCCCATTTGGTGTGACCGTCAACGACCGCGCAACCGCTCGAGATCCTTGCAGGCGTGACGTCGATTTCTTTCGCACGCCTTCCTGTACCAAGTGGTGGCGTCATCGCGTTCGCCGGCTTCCTCA
>JAHFDZ010000069.1 GCA_023248745.1 Myxococcales bacterium
GTGGTCGACAAGGACATTCCCTACCGCGTTGTGACCGAGGTGCTCTTCACCCTTGGCCAGAGCGAGTTTGCGAAGTTCCACATGATGGTCCACCAAAGCTCGAAGTAGTTTTCGGCGCGTGATTGCGCGGGGTGGAAACGATGCTCCCGCAGTCAAACTTCAGTCGCACTCATGGCCATGGTGTCGGCACCGTTGTCGAGAGGTCAACCTTTGCGATGCCGCGTGTCGTCAAGACGTAGGCAACGCGTCCCGACGCATCGAGCTCGGCATCGATTGCGTCTGCGTCGACTCTGTAACGTGTGATGTCTTCCGAGTTTCCGGTCATGTGCACGATCTGAAGCTGAGAGGAGTACACGTAGCGCGCAAAAGAGCCTTGAAGATCCGGTTCTGTCGGGCGTCCGACCGCGCTTGCAAGCAAGAATCGCCTTCCGTCAATGCCGATGGCAAACGCCCGCCCATTGGAAAATCGTTGCACATCTTCCACGTCGTCGTACTCAGGAACCGCTTCGGATGCACATGGTTGCCGCGTGACGCGGTAGAGCCGATGTTCCGAACCAAGCGCATAAAGATGTTCGTCGTCGAGCACGATTTTTCGCAGCACCAGTTCGCCGCCCCCGCAACGCACCGCTGCACCGCGGTCGCCGTCCAGCACGAACAGCCCGTGTTCCTTGGTGAGTGCATATACCTCTCCACTCTTTGCGGCTTGCATCGAGATTACGAGACCTGGAACGCTTCCGCGGATGACGGGCCGATGTCCTTCGGGCAGGTTCACGTCGAGCACCTCGCTCTTCGTTGGCTCACGCGTGTTCAAGGCATGTCGCGCGACGAAGCACCGGTCGCCTCGCAAAACAAAGGCGCTCAATTGTCCTGGTCCAAACCGCATCGACGGAAAGAGGCCGTCAGAGCGCGTGCAGCTTCGCAAACCGCACGCCGAGAGTCCGAGTGAGCCCGCGATTATGAGCGTTGTCCGAGCGAGCATTCGTCCATGACGATAGGCCTCACCGCGTTGACTATCGACCTTTCATTTGAAAGGCGCGGATTCGGGAAGCCGCTCTTCACATGAAACCCTTCGATGGAGAGCTTGCGTCGTCGCTATAGAACTTCCCGCAGTTCCACACGCATTCGCCCGCGAACCCGTACGGCGCCAGATCGTTGATGAAGCCCTCATGGTGCGCCTTGGATCCCACGTTGTTGTACTTCTTGTTGGGTGTGAACGGACTCTGCCCGGCGGGTTGCTTCAGAATTGCGAGTCGTTTCGGGTACGGTGGATTGTGCAAGTGGCCGCGACCGTTCACGTACGCGGTGATGTTGCCGCAGATGTTGTCGGTCTCTCCAGACCAGCCAGCATCGTAGTACTCGTGGTGTTTGCCTTTCGAAAAGTAGATGACCGGATGCCGTGCCGGTCCTGATTCACCACTCCACTTTTCAAAGTGAAGGCCGCGCAAACCGCCGTTGCCTTGGTGCCACCCGTAGTCTTCTGCGCCGTCGTAGTCGCTCTTGAACAGCCACCAGTACTTTCCGTGCAGAGGATCGCCTTTCGGCTTCGTCTTCAGGTGGTACACGTTGTGCTGTGAGTCTCCCGGATGGCCGCCGCAGGAGAACGTGTCGTAAACGTCGTACCTCCATAGCTTCATGAATTGAAGCCGCACGATGTTGTCGCCGTCGGGATGCACTTGAAAAATCGTGACGGGCTCCATCACCGAGTCGCCATCGATGGTTTGGTAGACGTTCACCCGCGTTCCGTCTTCGGTCGAGTGGTTCAGGTAGATGGGGCGAAATGCGTCTGCGAGTTCATTCTCAAGCTTGTCGTTCAACCCATCTTCGTCAGCATCAGAGGGCCCCTCGAACTGCACCGGCGCCAAGTTGTAGAGGCTCGTACCGAGCTTGTACTCGGGGAGGCATCGGCCCTTGTCGAGCGCGTCGGGATCGCAAGTGGCACCGTCGTTCTGAATGAGAAACGAGCTCACCTCGAAGCCCACCGGGAATGCCTGACTCAGTTTGCCCGATGGATGAAATGCCTTGAATCGATTGTCATAATCACCCTCGCCGAGATTGGTGTAGTGCCACACCTTCGCGCGGCAGTCTCCGCCGAGCAGTCCGCCAGACGTGGTGGTTCTCGGAACGTACGGATACCCCCCCACGAAGTACGTCATCATGGCACCAGAGGACCCGCCCATGCGCAGTTGGCAAGTCGTGTCGCTCTTGGCGATGATGATGGATCGCACCGGCCAAGTGTTCTTGTTGCCCGCGTCCTTGAACGCGATGCCGTCAAGGCCCGCGCGAATCGTCGTGTTGAGCGAGGTGCCGATCGTCACGCGTGAGCCCTTGAAGTTCTCTTCGCTGAACACTTGGAATGCGCATGGGCCGTTCGTTCCGACGATGAACGTGCTCTTAGGAATCGATGCCCACTTGCCAAGGGTGACTTCGCCCGAGGTCTTCATGAGCTTCGAATACGTGGTTGTCTTGCCGTCTTCGCTCAGCGTGATGGAGCACTCATCGACTCCGACAAGCTTGCTCGGCGTGGGTGGAATGACGAAAAGTTCGTCTGACGCCGTTTCTTCGTTCCCTTCGCCGATGTTCTCTTCATGGATGGATGAACCGCATCCTCCCTGCAGCGAGACCACCGCCACGCCAACACAAAACAAACCGAGACCACAACGACTTTTGGGCATGTGCGCTTCTCCTCATGCCCCTCTCGATTCACGCGGTGATCAACGCCAACGTCGAGTCTCGCGCCACGCCCTCTCTCATCGTGATCGAGGAAAAGCAGCGCGCAACCATCGAAGTTACAAATTGACAAAACTAACCAACAATCAAACACGTCACAACACAAGTTACATTTGTCTGGACTTTGTCTCGTAGCGCAACGATTGCGAACACTTCGCGGTCACAATGGAGACCTGGATGAAGAAATAGACAAAATCGGCTGGCTCCACTTGCTGACGTGTGCATGATGAAACGGGAGTGCGATGTCGGTTGTCGACATCAGGTTGATCCGTTGAGGGACAACGGAGAGTTGGCATGTTCGAGTCGGTTATTGTTCGAAGGATTGGTTTCGTTCTCGTTGGGGCGGCGTGGGGGTGCAGTGGCGAGGCCGCCAATCCCACAAACATGGAGGCCGCAGACGATCAAGAGCTCACGGTGACCTCTGTGCCCAGCACGGTCTCCACGTGCGACAGCGACAAGTTCCTTCAGCCCGCAAAGGTAACGATCGCGAGTACATTTAAGGTCGGGTTCAAGGGACCTCCGAATTCTTTTGGCGATATCAACCAGAACAGTGTGCAGCAGGTCGCAAAGTCGACGACCCAGCTTGCGAACGGTGGTGCCGTCGGCGGAAAGATCAGTATCAGCACCGACGGGTTCGACGTCACATACGGGAAAGGCTCCATGAGCAAAGCGGACGCGAGCGTCACGTGGGCCTACTCGACTAAGATCGCGTTGCGCCCGAACGATCTCAAGAACAAGGCCGGCAAAGCAGCCTCATCGATCAAGATCGTCGAACTTGGCGGCGCGTTCGCGCCCAAGATGGCGTGGATCGATCTGACCTCGTTGATTCAAAAGGGGAAGATCGTCGCGACGTCGACCTGCACCGCGAGCACTTGCGAAGCCACCTTGCAGGAGTGGGAGGAAACGGAGGATGCCACCTGGTACGGCCAAACCTTTTTGGGGACCTTTGAGAAAGACACCGCACACGTGCTCGTCGCAAAATACGCAGACGGCACAACGCGGACTCTCGCGTTTGAATGGCCGTTCTCCGCGAAATAATCGCACACACGGTTTCGCAGCAAGCAAAGGCGTACGAACGGTGCACCCGCTCTTCGCGTCACGCTCTATTTGTGCCTTTAAAAGTTACATTTTAGAGACAACGTCACCATTTGTAACATCTTGAAGCACAAATTGTTCGCTTGCAACGCGTCTCCGATTCGTATCTCGACATGTCAACAATTGGTCTCGTGCAACAAATAAGAGTCAGAGGGACGGAAGGTAGATTCACATGAAAAAAATAGTCAGCGCGATCGCACTCTTGATTACTTCGTTGGTGGGTTCGCTCGGATGCAGCGGTGAAGCCGAGGTCGACTACGAAGTCAGCGAATTGAGAACTGGAACTGCGCGAACCCAAGGAACCACCGCGGCGCTTCGTGGGCGCCTCATTAGCGAAAGCCGCATCGACAGTCGGACCTACCGCGTCAGCGTGGGCCTTATCTGTTACGGCGACTACGCCGAGGTTCCCTTTACATCAAACCTCGCAGGTGGTGGCCCGACGGGAACGGTGACTACTACCGACGCGCGAGACCCGCAACGCGTCACGGTCAAGTGCTCTCGCGAGGGCACTGCGAACATCAAGACACTCGAAGTAGCGCTCACGAGCAATCGTGCGCACGAGACGAGTGCCGACTTGGTTTTCGCGCTTCAAACGGGCCCGTCGTTCCGTGGATTTCCCGACTCGAACGTACTCGACAATCGCGTCGCGATCGCGATGAAGCTTCAGTAACGGGCCGCGCCGGTTTTCTCTTTGTCCAAGCGCGTGCGCAATGCTCGCTGGGGCTGCAAGGAGTGGAAACTGGTTCTCATGCCTGGCGACCAGGAGGTTCGTTGGCCTCTTGGTTGCCAAGGCAACCGTCGATGCATTTTGTTGTCTAAATAGATCTCCATTGGTTACGAGATGCCGATCGGTGGAGAGGTTCAACAGGGCTCGGCCACGGCTGAGCTGACGACGAGCCCGAGCGGTCGAGTCACGTGTCGCCGACGACGCCCAATCGCACGCTTGTGCTTCCGGCATGTCGCCGTCACCTCGTTCGCGAGCGGCGACAGGGGGCGACACTGACGACAGCCGCTAATCGCGCATTTCCGTATTCAATTCGCAACAACTTGAGAGGTTTTTTGGACGCAAATGAATGGCACTCGCTGTGCAGTGGCTCCTCGCATGATGCAAACGGTTCAAGGAAAGCTCGTGTTGGGGTTCTGCAGTGCATGCATCGTGATGAACGTCGTCGGTTGTTCCGGCGGCGCAGAAGTTCGAGAGGGCGACGACATGGTGGAGGCTGAGAGCGCGGCACTCTGGTCGGATGCCGCATGTGAGAAGGCGTTGAATGCCGCGCAGAAGCAGAATCTGTACTGCCTAGACAACGCCGAGGGTTGGTTTGCTTACCAGCAGAAGGCGCGCGCGCTTGCCAAAGAGAAATGTGCGATCTACTTGGGTGCGTGCTTGAGCAAGGCGAGTGGAGGCAGCGTGAGTGGCTGCGAGGTTTCATTCGAGATTTGCGTCAAGGTTCAGGCTGACGGCGCCGCCAAAGACAAACAAAAGTTCGAGGCGAAGCACAACGTTTGCAACGGCTCCTACGAGAAGCAACTCGGCAAAATGCAGTGCACCAACTGATTCTGATCCGGGCACAGCGAGTGGGCGCGTCCAAGCCTTTCGGTGATCCACGCTAGTGCGCCACAGGTGAGAACATTCGTAACTATCATAGGACAATTTTGCGGCGACGCCTCGAGGTCGACGCCAACGTTCGAAACAACCCAAATAAACATGGAGAAAAAATCAGTGACACGTATCTCGCAAATGTTCTTTTTGTCGTTCCTCTCACTCAACTCGTGCGTTGCACTCTTCGGTCCTAGTGCGAAGGGCGAGCTTGAAGCCGCTCAAAAAAGTCAAGATGAGGGTTCGCTCAAGAAGTTGTGCGAGGATGAATCTTTGGGGGATCCCAAGAGCTACGGCTATCCAGCGAAGGCGACCGTGCGCGAGATGAAGCAGCTCGATGCCAATCGCAAGGTGCGCCGAGAGGCCTGCAGCGCGTGGCATGCGCTTGATAGCGAACGCGACACGGGTGATTGCACGAAGCTCGCGGGAAAGTACAAGCACGCAGCGCGATCGATCGTCGATGACGAAGTAGGATTTTACGCCAAGTGGGGCGGTCGATTTGCGAAGTGCGGCGACTACGCGTTCGTGTTCGAGAACATCGCTCAGCAGAGCAACGGGATTTTGGAAAAATTGGAGGCCGAGGGGTTGCCGATGCAAGCGGAGTTCATCAAGTACGCACAGACACATGAGGGATCGCGGTTTCTCCCGGTCGATCACGCCGACCTGGCCGTACAGGGACATCTCGATTTCTCTTCGAAGCGCCTTGCTTCGTGGCTCGTTAAGAAGAAGGCGTTTGGCCACTGCTCAACGCTGGCGAAAGCGTTAGAGGGCGCGAGCCCCGGCGTGCGCGCTGCCGCTCTTCCCTATTTCGTCGAAGCCAAGTGCGGCCAAGCGGGCGCTTCAATTGGAGTCGACTTACTTACCACCAAAGATGGTGAGCATCGTCGCCTCGCATGCACCAACCTCGGTGACATGGGCGACGCGGAGACTGCGAAGAAGGTGAAAATCCTCGCGGAGACTGACGGTTATTCGATAACCGGAACTGATCCCAATACGGGGGTCCCCTACGAGGAATGGCCTGTGCGAAAGGCGTGCAAGCAGGCCTATGGAAAGATCCTGCTCCGGGCGAAGTAAGTCGTCTGTGTCAGTGTGAGCCACGTTCGCCAATGGCAAGCGCATGCTATTGGCGACGCACGTACATCCACTCGGTCATCGAATCTGGAAAGACGATTCATCGCGCGCAACCGTGTTGCGCGAGCACGGTTGCGCGCCGACGCGCCAGCGATATGCTCAGCTGCGGAGGCATCGATGAAAGCAATGGCATTGAGATGCTGGGCGGCCGTTGGGTCGTGATGTGCTCACCTTGAGCGCGGAGCCGCGATCGTTTGCGGACTGGGCGTCGTTTACCGCGCGACTCTCGACCCTGCTCGCCGGCGCGTGCCTCGTACTGATGATTATCGTCTCACAAGGGCTTCCGCATTCGAACGTTCCCCTTCATATCGGAAACGCGGCGTGCCTGTGCGCGCTCTTGGGCATGAGCGCGTTTTCCGCCACCGCGGTCTGGCGTTTTCGCGCAGGCGAAAAATTTGTTTCTCCCTTGCTAGGTGCATTGCTTGCGCTGGCCATTGGCACACTCGCCTTCATCGGGCTTTTCGCGATCGGGTTTGCGCTCAGCATCAGCGGAGCGCTCAAGTAGTGGATCGCGTGCGCGTTGCGGCGAACGACAACTTCCCAAGCTGGCCCTTGAATGAACCGCACGATAGTCAATATCGTGAATTGTCTCGACGATTGATAGTCAACATCGTGAACCACGTTGTCATCATGCGCGGCGCGAAATATCTCATGATCGCTTGACCCGTTGACGTCAGCGATCATGCTTATGGGAGGGAAAGCAGAGGGACATGACCCACATGGGAGCTCATGTCCAATTCATCGTCTCCGCAAGTCGGACTCATTTTGGTATTCGCCACGTTTGCCAACGCGACGAAGGTTTCGTTTTCGCTTTGGCTTCGCACATTGTCGATGTGCGCGGCGATGATGTGTATGCTCACTCCCAGCGCGAGCTTCGCCGCGACGAAAACGATGTCTGCAAACGGGGTCAAGACGCCCGACGGGCCGGACTTCTATTGCGATTACTTCGCTAAGGTTAATGCTGACTGCATCTCTCCAAAAAACTTTAGTTGGAGTTGGAGTGTTCAATATGAGGGCGTTTGGTACACCCATGATCAATTGAGCCAACTTTTCTCCCCATGGATCTGGGAGCCAGATAATGGGCCAGTAAGCAGCCTTTGGTACGGGCCGGCGTCGTCCTATAGCAACGTCTGTATGCCTGCGAAAGCGACCGTGAGCTACTCATGCGAGCTTCTGACCTGGTTCTACGACAGCGACGGAGACGGCGTCGGTGATTCCAACAAGACCAAGCAATCGACCACCCAGCCGGCGCCCACGAACGGGAAAGCCTGGGTGGCCATCGGCGGCGACGAGTGTGATGCCGACAAGAACACGACGAAGAAGCTCCATCACTTCTATGACAACGACGGTGACAAGTACGTTGCGCCCGCGAAAGTGCAGTTCATGTGTCCGGTGTTCGGCGACAAGTGGTTCACGGGTCTAGAAACACAATTCCTCGGCGTTGACTGCGATGACAATTTGGCGTCCGTCAACAAGACGGAGGAGTCCTACGCAGACGCCGATCAAGACCTCTACCAAGACAGCCAGACCATCGTCATGGAGTGCGTGGGAAAGAAAGGCTTCATCAAAAAGGCGATGGGCTTGGGTTTGGACTGCGATCCCCAAACATTCGGCCAGAGTCTTTCAGAGTTTTTCGTCGACTACGACAACGATCAATTTCACGAATTCAACGGCCCAAAAATAAAAAAATGCGCGAATGACGACACATTAAGCGATGGTTTGGTTTTGGTCTCGAAGAGCAAGGGGATTGACTGCAACGATGAAAATGCAGCCGAGAACGCTGCTGATCTTCTTTACGTCTTCGACAAAGATGGCGACTGGTTTCACGAAAGCGTCATTCTTAGTCAGAGTCTTTGCCCTTCAGACAAGAAAGATGGCGATGGTTGGATCCTTGCGTCTCTTAGCAAGGGACCCGATTGTTTCGACGCGAACGCCGCCATCAATGAAGAGAAGCTGTACGTCTTTGATGGCGACGGCGATGGCTATGAAGATCCAACAGCGCCTTCGGTCTCCTCGTGCCCAGGCCCAAACTTCATTAATCCCACATGGATCCTTAAGAGCGAGAGTCTTGGAGACGACTGCGATGACACCGATAAGAAGATAAACCCAGGAAAGAAAGTGCCTCTGTATTACGACAGCGATCACGATGGTCAGGGAGCGGTCAACACTTACCCGACGACGTTTAGCGCTTGCGAGTACTACCCCAACAAAGAGGTACTCAACAAACTGGGCTTCGTCGAAACGAACAATGACTGCAACGACTTAGTGTGGGGCCAACTAGAAATAGAGACCTACTTTGATGCCGACGGCGATGGGTGGGGCAGCGGTGCACCGCTTGGGTTGTCCTGTTTGCCGTACATCTCACCTAGTCTGCCTGCCGGATGGTTCGGTTTCTCATCCGTTCCCGGCGATTGCGCACCCAATGACAAGGCCGCCTACCCCGGCAAGATCGTTTCGGGTTACATCGATGCGGATGGTGACGGCGAGGCGGGCTCGTTCGGCAAACACGATGCATGTTGGCTGCTGAGCTCGGGAACAGTTCTCAAAGACACCCTCTCTGACTGCAACGACTGCGATCCCAACGTTGGCTCATTGGCGGAGATCTATTTTGACGCGGACGGCGACGGTTTTGGCAACGCGGCGATCTCAAAGAAAGTCGATTGCTCCAAGGACAGCGACTTGAAGCTCTATTCGGCGGCCGATCCGCAGTGGGTCAAGAAGCCCAACGACATGAGCGACAGCGCCCCTGCAGCCAACATGGAGGCGAACCTAAAGTCTGCGCCCATGAAACTCTTTTGGCTGACGAAAGATGCAGCGCCGAGCCTTTGCTACTTTGATGGGTTGAGCGTCACCTGCCTGCCAAACAGCTTGGTTCAGAAAGCCTGCCCTTCGTTCGGGTACGGCGATGGTGATGGGAAGCTGCCGATACAGGACAAGCTCTTCTGGACCCCCAATGACAATGCCGAAAAACTGGCCGCCTTCGCCATGCGCTGCATGATTGGCGTCAATTCAGACAAGGACGGGCTTGCGGGCAGATCGATCGCATCACCGACGACGAGCTACTACGGCGTACTCACTGGCATTAACGGCGTACTCACAGAGAATGGCACCGCCGCCTTGTTTGAAATATCGCCTTGGAACGTCTTGGGTGGTCTTGCCGAATGCAAGAAAGCGGCAGAGGAGGAGAAGACCGCTGCCACCCTGAACCTCACTGCATCAGAGTTCGAGCTCGTCAAGCCGCTGTTGCAGCCCTACTCAAAGGCCGCGTGTCCAAAACCCGATACGCTCCATGTCATCAAGTTTCCGGCGACGCTGACAAAGCCGAGCGCGTACGCGTACATCGACACGGAAGCATCTACGGGCGGGCTCCTTGGACCTTGGTATCAACCGAAGCAAACGAAGCGGTATGCGACTTCGCACGAATTTGCGAAGTATCAAACGATCGACGGTGCGGGCAAGCCGCTTGACGCCGATGGAGACTTTTTGCCCGATGCGATCGAGCTCGCGATTGGTTCGAGCACGACCAACTGGGACACCGATGGCGATGGCCATAGCGACTACTTAGAGTGGTGGATGGCAGGAGGCGATACGGAGCTCGCGAAGCTCTACGTGACGTCGAATCAACTGACGCCGATAGCAAACCAATCGGCTTCGAGTTCGTTCATCACCGCCATCGATCCTCTCAATAAGGATCCGGAGCTCGTTGGCTTGTGGAACCAAGCGCAGACTCTCGCTCTCGCGCAACTACCCTACGTTACCAAGCTCGCGAACCTCCTTTGCGTGGACGTGTGCACAACCAACGAAAAGCTCTCGTCGGCCGAACTTGAGTTCATGATCAAGTCATCCTTGCCCGTTGTCATTTGGGATGGGAACTTGAGCACTTTTCATGAAGCACCCAGCAAGAAAGCGCACTCTCGGATCTTGGGCCTGTCTGGCGGCATCACGCTGCCCAATGGTTCCGAACCCTTGCTTGTCAGCGTTAGGACCTATCTCGCGCTTCATCTTCAAAATGGTGGCCTGCTCTACCCCAAGAAATTTGGGGCTAAGAGCTGGGCACAAATGAAGAAAGACGCCCAGACGCTCGCAGGCATCCTTGTGAACAACTTGGCGAACACGATGCTCCACGAGATGGTCCACCACTATTTGGAAGTTTCGCCGGATGCGGGAGATGACCTAACGGAGCACTATTTCATCGATCGCATTCTCGGTAGGGATGCGATGTTCAAGGTCGACTGAAATATTCGGACGCCAGCAAGGTGGTGGTAAGTGCTCTGGGCTTTGGTCTGGGGCAATCCTTACGCACGTGTGACAGCTCGACAAAGGGAAGCGACTCGCCCCTCACACGGATCGCTCGCTAGTGTTGTGCCCATGATGAAGAGCAAGTCCTTCGTTGTCCTCTTCGTGCAGCTCGCAATCGGCTCGCTCTCGTGCGCTGGCCCTTGCCCTCCGAATCACCAGGCGTGCATTCACGCCGTCGCACTGAACGACGCGTGCAATGCCGGCAATCTCAAAGCATGCGTCGCGGGAGCTGACACTCAATTCAACATGATCGGCATTCGTAACCGCGAAGCGTTCTTGGTGAGGGCATGCGAGCTCGGCGATCTCGAGTCCTGTTACGGGGCGGCCCAAAGTCTCGCGCCCTCATACCAACTCGAATATGGCGAGCGGATCTCGCGCGGAAGTCGGCAAGAAGAGGCCACGCCGCTTTATCTACGCCTTTGCGAAGGAGGTAGGGCCAGCGCATGTGGATCGGCGGCACGGCTCGTTTCTGCGATCGATCTTCACAAGGCGCGTGCGCTGCTCGCGCGAGGTTGCGAGCTTGGTGCGCGCGACGCTTGCTACGAATTGGGGATGGCCCTCGTCAGTGGCGCACTTGGTCCGGTTGATGAGGATGCCGCCGGCGGCTACCTGCGTGCCGCGTGTGAAGGCGCCCGCGATGCACGCAAGAAGTGGGTCGAAAAACAGTGCGAGCACGTCTTGTTTCTGCGAAGCGTTGGAATTGGTTCGTCAACTCCGCAAGATGAACCGCCCCAGACGGTGCCGCGATGCGACGAAGACGAACGGGAGGTCGCGTGTCGCTTCGATCGAAGCCTCGCGGAGCGCACTCCTGGCATTCAAAAAATTCGCGGTCTCTTGGTCACCACAGGCCACTTTCCAACTGTCATCTACGCTGGCGCGCGCGATCTCGCGGTAGGCACCGTCGTGAAGATCAGGAGCTTCAGCAGCGGCAGCATCGGAAGCTCGATTGTGGTTGAAGGCCCGATCGTTGCAATGAGCCCACATAGGTTGCGTATCGCGGATCGTGGACCCAACATGAAGTTCAACTACGAGGCCGACACGTGGGTGGTGATCGAAGCGCCACAGGGTCATTGACGCGTCCTACCTGCGGCGCGCGTAAATCCATTCGGTCGATGAATCGGGAAAGACAGATAGTCGCTGACTTCCCGAATCCCACGCGTAACCAAACGTTGCCGGTGCGGGCAGGCCGCCACTCTTCGGACGCTCACACGCAAATTCAAAGCCGAGCTTTCCGGTCGCCTCATCCAAGCGATAGGTGCCGCCTTGAACGTAAGGGCCGCCCAAGTCGTGAAGCGTCGTTTGAAAGACTCCTTGTCGAAACCATACCGTGGCGCCTCGACACACGCTGTCGACCTGTGGCACGAGCGATCGGATCGCCACGCGGTCGTATTCTCCTTCAGGGAGAGACCCGCCGCGCCTCGTATCGGGCGCGCGAACCTCGGTATTGCACGACGCCGAGGGGACTAGCGGTGTCTCGCACGCGACCCGCGGGTCGCCCTTCGCGTCCGCATTGGCATCTGCCATTGCCGCATCTTGCAAGGCGTCGGACGGCTGCGTCGTCTCGGCATCCGATGTGAGTGGTCTTGTCGAGCCGCACCCGACGCATGCAAGCGACGTAGCGACGAATGCACGGAAAAGAACTTCCATTTGCGAATCCTTTGATCCGCCCTCCTGCTCCCGAGTTGAGCTTGACACGGCTCCCTCGACCGCGCCCGGAGTTGAGCGTGCAAATATGATGAGATGGCTCGAAGTCGACCCGTCGCGCGCGGGCCAAGGTGACTCGGCGCGCCAAAGAGGCTCTCTCCACGGCGATGCTGATGCATCGGCCTTAACTCGTTCGTCGAGACGCGGCATTCCCATTCGTCACGCAAGCGCGCTCCCAATCGATAAGCTTTGAGCAGGTCAGAATGTGAGCTAAATGCCAACGCACACGCCATACACTTGCACGCAACACTGGCTCTTCGGGCACGCTTTATTGACGCACATGACGGGCGATGAACCGAGGACCGCTGCGAAGCCTTTGGCGATGTAGATAGGATCGACCGGGCAGTCGACGCCCGTTGTGCTGGTGTCCTTGCCCGCGTCTTTTGGACCGGTATCTTTTGGTGCGTCGATCGCGCTGTCTACAGGGGTTGCGTCAGCGTCGGTTGTTACGTCGAGCGATGCATCGCTCGCGTCGCTCGAGGCATCCTTGTTGTTGGTGTTCGCGCTGTCTTTGATCGTGCTCGCGTCTTTTCCGGTTGAGGCCGAAGTTGCCGCGTCGTTTGCATTCGCTTCCTCAATCTCGGCGGCGGTACTCCCTTCGGCGGAGCAGGCGATGACGATGAGCGAACCGAGTATCGCTAACGATGCGCGTGGAACTAAGGCGCGGGCGGATAGCGTCATTGATGCTCCAGAATATGTAACTTCGATCGCTCACGCTCCCTCAGGTTGGGGCCCGAGACTCGCAAAAGACCGCTCTTAGCGCGCGAAAGTGATCGTTGAGAGTGACGAACGGCGCATGGAAACGTTCATGAGCAAAGCGATCGCGATCATGACGGTGAGACCACTCGATCCGCCATACGAGAACAAGGGAAGGGTGACGCCGACAATGGGGAGCAGTCCGGTCACCATGCCTAGGTTGAAAATAGCGTGCCAGAAGATGAGGCTCCCGGAGCCGATCGCGAGCGCGGCGCCAAAGCGGTCCTTTGCGGACGACGCGATGTGAATCGACCAGAGCACGAGGAGTAAATAGATCGCGAGAAGAAGAAGAGCGCCTGCGAATCCCCAGTCTTCGGCAAAGACGGGGAAGGGAAAATCGGAGTGTTGCTCGTGCAAGAATCGAAATTGATTTTGGGTACCCTGCATGAATCCTGCGCCCCACGTCTTTCCGGCACCGATTGCGATTCTTGAGTGGTGGGGATCCCAGTTGATGCCCGCGATGTCTTTGTCCGGATCGAGCCAAGCTTCAATGCGCTTCTGCTGAAATCCAAGCATTCCAAAGCTCATGAACGTGGGAATGGCAATGGCGGCGAGAAACCCAAGCTGACCTACGGTGCGCCTTTGGATTCGAAGCATTGAGAGAATTGATAGGAAGATCAATCCAAGAATTAGCGCCGTACCAAGGTCAGGTTGCAGCGCAATCAACGCGGCTGGCAGTGCCGCAATCAACGTTGGAGCAATCAGGTCTTTGAGGGTGCGGCCTTCTGCACGCGCGTCGGTGTTTACGTACTTCGCGAGCGCAAGCACAAGGAAGATCTTTACGAACTCGCTCGGCTGAAACCCAATGGGGCCCAGGTAGATCCATCGGGAACTGCCGTTGACCTCGCGTCCAAGAATGAACACGAGCACAAGCGTCACGATGCCGAATCCGTACAGGAAATAGCCGTAACGTTCGTAGTGTCGATAGTCGACCGATGCGACAAATGCCGAGAAGAGCCCGCCGCCGACGAGCCAGTAGATCTGTTGAAGGTAAACTTCGTTGAGCGGTGCCCTTGCGACGCTGGTTGCGGAGTAAAGGTTGATGACGCCAATCATCGCCAGCGCCGAAGCGGTCACAAAGAGGACCCAATCGAAGTTGTCTCGGAAGCGAGAGAGAAGCGTGTCGCGCGCGCTCATGGCTTCGGCTTGCTCGCACGGGTTGCTTTGAGTCTTTGGTACTCGCGAATGACCTGCATCGCGACGGGAGCCGCGTGTTGGGGGCCCGATTCGCCATGCTCTACGAGAACCACGATCGAGATTTCGGGTGCGTGTGATGGGTAGAACGCGGCAAACCATGCGTGGTTGCGCGATCGGAACCACTGAATCTTTGCGTCTTCGTTTGGGTTTGGATGGAAACCTGGTTGCGCCGTTCCTGTCTTTCCGGCGACGTCGAGCGTGCGATCGTGAATCGCGTTTGCAGTGCCCTCGTCTGAGTTGATGACGTCGCGCAACGCGTTGTGCAGACGCTGCAGGTGATCGGGCTGAATCGCGATCTTGTTTTTGAGCCGCGATTCGAATTCTTGCATCGGCACGCCGTCCGCGGTTTCGATCGCAACGACGGCTTGGGGCTCGTAGAGGGTGCCGCCGTTGGCGATTGCCGCATAGGCCATCGCGAGTTGAAGAGGCGTGACTGTGACGTCGCCTTGGCCGATGGCGGCGTTCAGTGTGAAGCCTTTGTGGAAGTAGTTGGCACTATGGCGAAGCGTGTACCAAGCCCGGCTCGGGATGCGGCCGCTCGCCTCGGGATTGAGGCTTAGTCCACTTCGTTGACCAAGGCCGAACGCGCTCGCAACTTTGGCGATGGGATCGAGCGTGGTGGCTTCGGCAAGTTTGAAGAAGAAGATGTTGCACGATTGCGAGATCGCTGCGTGCATGTTCACGGAGCCGTGGACGTGCGTGCACCGCAGCGGCTTCGTCTTGCTTCCGTAACGAATGAACCCATCGCAGCGTTGGGTAGCGTCGGGGTTGAGCGAGTGCGAATCAAGCGCGGCAAGAGCCGAAAAGGGCTTGAAGGTGGACCCCGGGGGGTACGCGCCACTCATCGTTTTGTCGAGCATCGGGCGGTACGGGTCTGCGTAAAGGCGCGTGAACGCTTCTCGCGCCTTTGCTCGGCCACCACCACCCGAGAGATCGTTCGGATCGAAGTTGGGTTTGGAGTAGAGCGCGAGCAATCGCCCCGTTCGCGTTTCGGTGACGACGACGGCACCAGAACGGTAAGGGATCATCGATTTCTCAATCGTCTGCGTGAGCTCGACGTCCACCGAAAGCCGCAAATTGCGACCTGGGAGAGGCTCCTGTTTCTGCGGCGCGTCCAAGAGGCGCTCTGCTGCGGGGCCCGTGCGGTACTTGCCCCAAGCGTCGACGACTCGTTTCTCCCAGCCACGCTTGCCACGCAGGTGGCTCTCCCAAGCGCGCTCGACACCGCCCGCTCCCCAGCGGTCGCGACGATCGTAGCCGAGTGGATTGACCCGCTCCTTTTCGTCGGTTGGAAGGGATTCGTAACCGTCAGGACGATATTTGGCGAGCGCGTCGACGTCGAGTTCCGAAATGTAACCGAGCAAGTGCGACGCAAGGTGCTTGTACGGATAAAAGCGAATTGGGGTCGGCACGACTTCGACACCGGCCAATTCGTTTCGATGCTGTTCGAGTTCGCTAATGATGTCGCGCGAAACGTCTTCGCGAATCAAAATTTGGCGGCCACAAGGAGAGCCTTTGTCCCTTCCATCGTAGGACGCACACGCCTCGCGAATGCGAATGCTGAGGCGCTCTCGCTCATCGGGCGTCATGCGGAGCACCTCGGCGACCTTGGGCAAACTGTCGGGCGCGTCGGCGATGCGATTGCCACGATGATTGCGTTGAGGAAGCGCGCTCGGCAGCACTTTCATGGGTGCGATGTAGACGTCGTAGGACGTGCGGCTCGAAGCAAGGATTTTGCCTTGGCTGTCGCGAAGGATGCCGCGCGCGGTTTGAATCGTCACTCGACGAACGATATTTTCGTGCGCCATCGCGGCGTAGTCGTCGCCGCCAAGGATCTGAAGTTGGAAGAGACGGACCGCCACCGCGCTAAACAACGCGAGGACAAATAAGCTCATCCACTTGTACCGTTTGCGGAACTCGGCCACGTCGGAACGTGGGACGAGCACGCTCACAGGTCACCTCCCTCGCCGCGAATGCGTGAGGTCGCCGAGTCTACTCGGCGAGCCAGACGAAAAATAAGTGGCGCGACGAACGCCGTCGTGAGGATGCGTGGAAGCGCAAATGGGTATACGGATCGCGGAACCCAGCCGTCGCGTTCGCGTCCGAAGATGGCGAGCAATAGGAGCACAAGGAGGCTCTGCGCCGCCGCGAAGCCAATTGCGAGGAGCACTTGCATCCACGTTGTTTGCGCGGCGAGCCGTACGCCTGCGCCTCGCGCCAGCACGAACACGACCACGGACGTGAATGTGTAGAGCCCAACCGGAGTACCCGCAAAGATGTCGCACAAGTACCCGATCGCGAACGCGACCGCTGCACCACGCACGAGCGAGTATTCGTGCACGCCCATGAAGACGATCAGTGGCAGCGTCAGCGATGGAACGATCCCGGGAATTTTCGTCCACAAGAGGAACCGAAATAGGTTCGCCTGAATCAGAATGAGTACAATGCCGGTTACAAAGAAGCCCGTGTTTCGCATTTAGGGCGTTCCTGGTCGCGGAGGCTCCTCGTTCGGCGGGCTTGTCACGATGAGAACCGCATCGAGTCGAGAAAAGTCAACTGTCGGAACGGCTTCAATTTCTTGATCGCGTCCCGGCTCGCGCTTGTTCACCTTTGTCACGCGAGCAACACTGATGCCTTTGGGAAAAAACTTGCCCTTTCCGCTCGTTACCAAAAGGTCGCCTTCCAAAATCTCATCGCGAGAATCGACCATCTCGACTCGGCACGCGTAGCGCGAAGGATCTCCGGTGCCGCGCACGAAGCCGCGGGTCTGCGTGCGCGAGACTTCGACGTCGACACCGAACGCGGCGTCCACAGCCAGCTGCACGTTGACCGAGTCGCCTGAGATGCTCATGACCGAGCCGACAACGCCGTCGGGTGCGATGACCGGCATGTGAGCACGTACGTCGTTCGAACTTCGATCCAGCATGACACGCGTGATGCGGAAAAATTCGGTGAAGTCGCGACCGATGACTTGCGCGCTCACAAGCTCGCTTTTGACTTCTGCTTTGAGCTTGAGCAAGCGGCGCAGCTGCTGATTTTCAACTTGGTGTTGCTCAAGCCGGTGTACCTGCTCGTTGAGCCGGGCGTTCTCGTAGCTCAATCGCGCGTTGTCTGCCTTCACGTCGACCAAGTAGAAATAATCGCTCGCAACGTTCGACACCCCGCGCGTGAGGCTCGCGGCGCCAAATTCGATGGGGGCGCTGATGCGCAAGAGTGCCTTGTCTGCGGCGCTCAGTTCTTCCGGTTTGCGCATGTTTGCGCGGAGGAAAAAGAACGGAACCGCCAGCAAAATTGCGACGATGATCAGATCTCGGTAGCGCTTGAAGTCGGGCGTCATGCGTCAGCCGTTCAGCCAATGGTAACTTCGCGGAGCAGTTCCATATGGTCAAGTGTCTTGCCGCTGCCGAGCACGACTGCGCTAATGGGATCGTCGCAGACCATGACGGGTAGGCCTGTTTCCTCTCGCAAGAGAACATCGAGATTGCGCAAGAGTGCGCCGCCACCTGTCAAAACGATGCCTTTGTCGACGATGTCTGCGGCGAGCTCAGGTGGCGTGCGTTCGAGCGCGAGGAGCACGGCTTCGACGATGGAGTTGACCGGTTCGGTGAGGGCTTCACGCATTTCATCGGAGTTGACCACCACGGTCTTTGGAATGCCGGCCACGAGGTCGCGGCCTTTGACTTCGGCGGTGAGTTGTTTGTCGAGCGGATAGGCGTTGCCGATTTGGCACTTGATTCGTTCGGCGGTTTGCTCGCCGATCGCCATGTTGTATTTGCGCTTCAGGTAGTTCTGAATCGCCTCGTCCATTTTGTCTCCACCGACGCGGACGCTCTGCGAGTACACGATGCCTGCGAGTGAAATCACGGCGACTTCGGTTGTGCCACCGCCGATGTCGACCACCATGTTGCCAGAGGGTTCGGTGATGGGGAGGCCCGCGCCAATGGCCGCTGCCATCGGTTCTTCGATGAGATAGACCTCGCGTGCGCCGGCGCCCTCTGCGCTCTCTTTAACGGCTCGCTTTTCGACTTCGGTGATGCCGAACGGGACGCAAATGATGATGCGTGGCTTGACGAGCGTGCGGCGCTGTTGGGCGCGCGCAATGAAGTAGCGAAGCATGGCTTCCGTGATCTCGAAGTCTGCAATGACGCCGTCGCGAAGGGGCCGAACCGCACGGATGTTGCCCGGCGTACGGCCAAGCATTTCCTTCGCCTCGCGCCCTACGGCGAGCACTTTGTTCGAGCCGCGGGCGTCCTTCTGAACGGCCACCACCGACGGCTCGCACGAGACGATTCCCTTACCTTTTACATAGATAAGCGTGTTCGCCGTACCAAGGTCAATGGCAAGATCGTTCGAGAATAGACCGGAAAGCCAGTCCAGCATCTTGCCATCGCCTCCGTTGCTATTGTCGTTGGGTCAATTCCCAGCGAGGTCGGGGGTGTAGCACGCTCGGCCGCAAAGCCAAAATCCCCACCGAATTCGCATTCCGCCCACGCAAAATCGCTATCCTAGGCGTCGTGCATCGTCAGCCCATCGACTAATCTCTCGGAGCATCGCGCTGTCAGCCAAAGCGATGAATGGGTGGTGCCGTCCGACACTCCCACGCGAAACGCGCTCCCCGACGCGACTCAACCCTCAACCCTTGGAGATCTTGCCTTCTTTGTGCGGATGGTGGCTGCGGCAGGCTGGGCAGAACTTCTTGATTTCGAACTTCTCCGCCATCGTGCGCTTGTTCTTTGTGGTCACGTAGTTCGCGCGTCCACACTGGCCGCAGGTCATCTTGATGATGTCTCGCATCGCATAACTCCAACAAACCCGCGAAACGCGGGCCGCGAAAACTGCCCGGAACCTGAGAATTCGTCAAGCGATTTTCGCTTAGTCGTCGTCGTCGCCGTAGTCGTCGTATCGAACGTTGCGCTTTTCGCGTTCTCCGGTTCGCTTCTTGGCGCCGCCAGCGGCAGCGACGGGGCCGCCTCCGTCTTCGGAGAATTTCTTCTTGCGGTCATCGTACGTCTTGCGTGCCGCAGTTGGGGGAGGTTGGGCAAAGAACGCGGGGTTGCTCATGGGAGGCCCGCCGCCCATGCCACCGCCACCGCCACCGCCCATCCCACCCATGCCGCCACCGCCGCCATAAGACCGGGGTTGCTCGCTGCGAGGGGGCGGGCGGTCGCCCTTGAGGTTGATCACGAGCCTTCGGCTCCGCAGTTCGGCGGAGCGGAGTGCATCGGCGGCCGCTCGTGCCGCTTCAGGCGACGCGAGCGTGACGAATCCGAAGCCCCGCTTGCGCCCATCGGGGTCGACGGGGAAATAAACGCGTACAACGCTGCCTTCAACGGCCGTGTTGATGAGCGCTTCGACTTCTTCGATCGTGCAGTCGTAGGGCAGGTTGCCAACGTAGAGCGTGCGATCGGGTGCATTTGACGCGGGGCCGGCGCCGCCGCCGCCTGGGCCGCGCGACATTGGGGGGCCTCCTCGAGCGCCTCCGGAGGGGGCCCCGAAGCCACCTCCGCCGCCGTAGCCGCCAGGGGGACCGCCAGGGCCCGCAAAGCCTCCTTCGCGCCGTGGGGGTTCAGCCTGGAAGGGCCTCACCGAAATCGATTTGCCCGCCTGGATTGAGCCGTCGAGCGCGTCTCGCGCCGCATGCGCCTCAGCCGGGGTCGAGAGAGTGACAAATCCGAAACCGCGCGGTCTGCCGGTAGCTCGATCTTTGGGCAAACTAACGCTGACCACCGTGCCTCCCGCCGCCTCAAACAGTTGGCGTAAGACATCTTCGGAGATGCTGTCGGGCAATCCTGCAACGAACAGCTTCGCTTCCTCATTCGACATTCGAATTACTCTACGTTCTTAGGTTTCTTGGCTGGGGAGGTTGAGTTCACTCGGCCCGCTCGAAACAAGGGGCCTCGCCCACGATACCGTTCGACAAGAGGCAGTCAATACTCCGCCGCTTGCCAACGGTTTCGTGCCCGAGCTAGGGGCTTTCGTCTCGAATGGGAATTGAGAACCCAAAGCATGCACCTTCGCCCTCTAGAATTGGCTCCACCCATGCCTCGCCGCCGTGGCTTTCGGCAACGTGCTTTACCAATGCGAGGCCGATTCCAGTGCCGCGAATCGGGCTTCCGCTGGGGCTGCGCAAGCGATTGCTACCGCGAAAAAAACGCTCGAAGAGTCGGCTTCGGTCCTCTTTGTCGATGCCCTCGCCGTTGTCCTTGACCCGCACGACGAGGTTTGTTTCTTCGCATGTGAGGGTGACGTCGATGCGGTCTGCGCCGTGTGCGTATTTCAGTGCATTGTCGATGAGATTCATGACGGCAAGTTGGATCGCACGCTCATCGAACCAGGTGTCGGGAAGGTTGGTCGCGATGAATGAGTGAATCGGCCTGCCTTCGCGTTCTGCTCGAATGCGGGAGAGATTGCATGAATTCGTAACCGATGAAGCGATATTTCCTTTCGCGAAGTCGTACGACTGTCGCCCTTTTTCAACGCGAGCAAAGTCGAGCACGTTTTCGATGAGGGCCGTCAAGCGCTCGCTCTCGCCAACGACGATGTCAAGGTACTCGCGACGCTTCTCTTCGCTCGCGACGCGGCCGGTTTGGAGCATCTCTGCGAACATACGAATCAACGCAAGTGGCGTCTTGAGTTCGTGGCTGACGTTCGCGACGAACTCGCTCTTAATCGCACTCATGCGGCGCTCGCGTTCTGCCGACAGAACGATTGCGGCGACGCCAAGTACGATGACGACACACGAGAGGAGCACCATGACAATCTCGAGCAATTTTCGGTTCTCGACGCGCGCTGCGAGTTCGTCGCCTTTGCCTGGCGAGACCGTGACCTTCCATCCGTAGAGCGTTGTGGGGAAGGGGACGCCCACCGTATAGGCTCCGCTTCCAAGCGTGCGGCCGAAGATTACGCGGCTGTCTTCGTCGACGACTGTTGCGCGCGGTTGTTGAGGCGACTCGGCGAACAACGTGGGCATGATCTCTCGCACGATGCGTCCGAGATCGTGCCAAGCAACGATCAGATACTTGCGCGATTGAAAGGTGCGTTGCCAGTAGCTCACGAGGTAGCTCTGGCCGCGATAGGCGCGGTGAAGATGGCGGAGTTCTTCGGCAGGTTCTTTGCCGAGGTCCATGTCGCGCATCATGCGTTCGATGAGTAAGCGTCGGAACGATTCCTCTTCGGGCCATGCGCTTGCCGCGCGCGATGCAAATGCGACGACTTGTCGTTGGTCGTCGAGCACGAGAACCGCACGCACCGTGGGCGTTTCGCGCTGGGCCGTCGGAATCCATCGCGCCGCCAGATCTTCCAGTTGCGCGGGATCGGCAACGCTGATGATCACGTTGTCTTGTTCGACGATGCGGCGATCAAGACGTTCGGCTTTCTCGGTTGCGAATCCCCAAGTGGCTTCGCGAATTGAGAGGTCGCGAAGGGTTTCAAGCTGCAGCGTTGTGCGAAACGTGAAGTATGCAACGATCGCGACTGCAACGATGATTGCAGGCAAGAGTGCCCGCGAGATGCGCGTCGACCGTTCGCGCGAAGACTCGGGCAGCGTCGAATACGAGACCGTTTGAGGCAACGAAATCGCCGAAGCGTTCCGCGATGTAGGACACTGAAGCGGCGTCACTGTCGTTGAACTCGCGTCCGCCCGCAGGGTCGATAAGCTCGATGACCGCGATGACGCGGCCGATGACAACGACCGGTGTCGTGAGTGCGGTTCGAAGGCCGGGCAATGCGCCAAAGCGTTTTGCTTCGGGCACATCGATGTGGATCATCGTGCGCCGGTTGCGCGCGGTTTGCCCGAGAACGGGATCGGACGACGGTACGCGGCTAAGGAGAAAATCGTCACCGGCTTCGCCTGAGGAGGCAATCGCAACGAACTGACGTTTGTCGACGTCGAACGCATGCAACGTGACTTGGCGCACAGGGCTCACGCGCTGAATTGCGGCGACGCAAACGCGAGCTGCCGCAGCGCTATCGGTCGCTTGATAGAGGTCCTGCATCACATCGAAGAGATCGTCGAGGAGGTCGTCGGGTGGGGGACGATCGGTGACGAGGCGAACGCGGCCGGGATCAGCGGGCGGAGGGAGATCGCTGAAGCGAGGGGAGAGATCGGCCGACGATGAGTGCTCGATGGAGGAAAGGTCGACTGTGGTGTCCGGAGCGGGGGGCGGAGGGACGTTTGTGCGGGTGGTATCGGGCGCTGGAGTGTCTGGGGCGGCGTCGGGGAAGGTGATGGCAGGAGAGGGAGCGGCAGCGACACTTAGAGCGGCAGCGGCAATTGAGGGAACCGAGGGTGTTTTGGCGACTGCGGCCGCGGGAGTTGGAGGAACGGAAGGGGTCTTGGCGGCAGCCGGAGTGGGCGGGACCGAGGGAGTCTTGGCCG
>JAHFDZ010000311.1 GCA_023248745.1 Myxococcales bacterium
AACGCCGCGCACTTCTGTCGCGAGCTCGTTCAGCTCGAATCGCTCGTGTCGGTGCCGCTTTACATGAAGACGCGTCTGCTCGGTTGGGTGGTTGCGGTGAGCGTTGTCCGAACGAAGCGTTTTGACGAAGGGCAGAGAAAGCTGCTCACGATCGTCGCATCGCGATCGGCTGCTGCACTCGAGAACGCGAGGCTCTACGAAGATCTGCGTGCAACGTTTAAGCAGACCATCAGTGGGCTTGCGAAAGCGATCGACAAGATGGACCGCTACACCTCTGGCCACTCAGAGCGAGTCGCGACCTATGCCGATTACCTTGGCCGTAGATTGGGCCTTGCGGAAGACACGCTCGAGGTCGTTCGTCAAAGCGCATTGATGCACGACATCGGGAAAATTGGCTGCGCGATGAACTTGAACAAACCCGGCAAGCTGACCTCAGATGAGTACGATGTGTTCAAGCGGCATCCAGGTTTTGGTCGCGACATTCTCGAGCCGATTACCTTTTTGCACCCGCTTGTGCCCGGCGTGCACCTGCATCACGAACGTTGGGATGGTCGTGGATACCCACTCGGCCTCAAAGGCAACGACGTTCCGATCGTGGCGCGCATCATCTCGGTGGCAGATACGTACGACGCGATGACGAGCGATCGCGCATACCGCAGGGCGCTTCCGCATGAAGTGGCGATTGGCGAGATTGAGCGATGCTCGGGAACGCAGTTTGACCCGAACATTGCGCAGGATTTTACAGAAGGGATCGACGGTTTTCGCGAGGACTTGACAAGTCGCGGGGAGCGGGTGCCGGAGTAACGCCTCGCTATCAAAGGTGCCCCCGGCAAGAATCGAACTTGCGACCTCGGCTTTAGGAAAGCCTTGCTCTATCCAACTGAGCTACGGGGGCCGAGAGAATGGCGCAAAGGGCCATCAAGCGGGCTAGACTGGTATCGCATCTTGGCTCATCGATTCAAGCGCTGAGGCGCGTGCTGCACCTTCAACTGCGGCATTCTTCGCCTTCTCGCGTGCTTGAGCTTGAACTTGATGCAGTGCGTGTATGATCTGGGTCAATTACTCGTCTTACTGGTACCGAGGGATTACTGACATGGGGACGCATCTTTTTAGAGTGTGGGGATGGGCAGGGTTGGCCCTTGGGTTGAGCGTCACTTCGGCCTCTTTCGCGAGCGACAAGAGTTGCGGCGAGGGCACTTGGCTTCGCGTTGTAACGACCGGATACGATGTGCAACTCGAGCCAGCAGCCGAAAAGAACGCGGACGACTGCTACAAAGTCGCTCCCGGTCAATATACGGTGAAGTTCCTCCAAGGCGGTGTCGTGAAGGGAACCGTGGGCGCTCTCGCCGTCGTGAATCGCACCAAGGTGGTCCGCTTCAAGAAGTGAAGGTAGCGTCGCGGCCAATATGCCGAAGATCGTCCTGCACCATTATTGGCGTTCGTCCTGCTCGCATCGTCTGCGCATCGCGCTCGAACTCAAGGGTGTGTCCTACGAGAAGGTCGCCGTCAATTTGCTCGAAGGAGAGCAAAACGCGGACGCGTTCAAGCGCCTTGCGCCGAGGGGCTACGTTCCTTGCCTCGAAGTCGATGGTGAACCGTTCGTCGAGTCCGTCGCAATTCTCGAATTGCTCGAGGACTTGTTTCCCACGCCAGCGCTCTATCCACTGATCCCAAAGGAGCGCGCCCACATGCGTGCCGTGGTCGAAACGATCAACGCGGGGATTCAGCCGCTACAAAATTTGAATGTGCTGCAGAGGTTGTCTGAGGACCAGACGGTGAGGGCGCAGTGGGTGCGGCACTACATCGAAGCAGGGCTCACCGCGTTTGACACGCTCCTTGGATCGCGTGCTGCTGCGTTCTGTTGGGGTGACGTCCCAAGCGTGGCCGACGTGGTGCTCGTTCCGCAGATGCACGCGGCGAGACGGTTTGGTGCCGATCTTTCGCAGCTTTCGCGGTTGGTGGCAATCGACGCAAACGCGCGTGCATTGCCAGCATTTGCACGCGCAGAACCCGAGGCGCAGCCGGAAGCGGTGCAGTGAGATCTCGCATAATTGTAACATCAGTTGCGATATTTTGGGCGAGCGCCGCCGTCGCAGCTGAGCCAACGAAAGCGCAACCAACTCCGGAACATGATTCGGCGAACACGCATGTCGCTGACGTGCCGGAGAAACAGGCAATCGATCCACCTCGCCCGACAGAGCCTTCCGTCGCGAAGAGTGAGCCACCCATCATCGCGGCTCCTTCGTACGTCATCGAACGGATCGTCGTTGTCGGCAATCGCAAGACCAACCGACGGGTTGTCGAACGCTATCTTCCGTTTTCGCGCGGTGAGAACTTGTCACCCGACGATGCGCGAATCGAGCGCGCCCGATTCCGCCTTCTCGGTACCGGGTACTTTCGCACGGTTAACCTTTCACTTCGCAAAGGAAGCCGTCGAGGCGCGGTCGAACTTGTCGTTACGGTTGAAGAGCGCAATACAATCGTCGTCAATGATATCTGGCTTGGCTTCGCGGCGGATGCTTCGTCGGATGGGAAAGCGAGACCTTTCACGGGCTACGGCGGCGCGAGCGTTGCCGAGAACAACTTCTTGGGAACGGGCGTTGGGCTTGCCGGTGCATTTGTGCTCGCCGATCGACAAGTTGCGCTTCGTGCACGCATTACCGATCCCAACGTTTTCGGTTCGAGGTGGGCTCTTGAGTTCGAGCTGATTCACAATCGTGCGCGGGACTTCTTCGGCAGTCGAGACGTTCTCGTCGAAGGCGCGACGTCGGCGCGCGACTACGCTTCGCCTGAATACAAGCGAACCGGTGGATCCATCTCGCTAGGGCACGACATCGGCCTGAATGCACAAGCGTTTGTTGGTTTGCGCGTTGAGGGCATCTCGGCCGATCTTCCGAAAGCCGCGAGCCATGTGTATGGCCTCGAAGTGCAACCGATCGAGTTTCATTTACTCCGAGATAATTCGTATCTGTCAGTGTTACGAGCTGGGCTCGTTCATGACACCCGAGACGACGTGTCACTGACCAGTCGCGGAACGCACGTCCTTGCATCCGCCGAGGCAGCAGCGGGGCCTCTCGGTAGCGACTACGTCTACGCGAAGTTTGGCGTACGCGCTGCGCATTACATTCCGGTCAAATGGAATCACAGCCTCAAACTTGAGGGGTTTATCGGTTCGGTGTTTGGAAATGCACCTTTATTCGAGCGATTTTACGTCGGTGACTTCACAGATTTTTTGCCCGACCGCGTTCTTGACCTCACCTTTGATCGGCGATCGTCTCCCAATTTCCTTAACACGAGCATCGTTGAGCAACGCTACGGCGACTACGCGGCGAAGGTATCGGTCGAATATCGGGTGCCTCTCTATCGCGGCAGAGTGCTCTACGGCGCCGACGCATTTGCTTCGCTCGGGTTCTTCGGCGTCCTGCAACAGCGTGACTTAGAACGTAGCATTACAGGTTACAATTCAGGGAGCAGAATCCCGATCGATATGACGTTCAACGCAGGTGTGCGGTTCGTCTTTGCGATCGGTACTTTGCAGCTCGGCGTTTCGAACTTCCTCTCGTTTCTTCCTGTGCAGGGGGCACCGGGCGTATCGCAATGAGATTTTCGACCGCTGCACTTGCGTTGGGGGTCTTGCTCGCCCCGCTTTCGGCCGCGGCGGCGTTGCCGGACTTTGACGCTATGGGTGCGCGTAAAGTTACATTTACGTGGGACCGAGCGCTCTTGAGAGCGTCCTTCGCTTTTCGCGACATGCTCGACGGCAAGGTTGTCGACAAGGTGTCGAGCGGCCTTCCGTGGACCATTGTGATGCGCGCCTTTCTCTTTCGCGAAGGGCAAACCTCGCCCGTGGTGCTTGTCGGCCAAACGTGTCGCATCACGTTCGATTTGTGGGACGAAGTCTACCGAACAGAAGTACTCACTGCCTCGGGAGCTAAGAAGCAAGTCGCGCAAACCGTTGAGAGCGCGCTTTCGATATGCACCGAACTGCGTGGCCTCGGGATCGCGCACCATCGCTTTGTGGACGGTCGATTCCGTCACCGTCTTGCGGTTGTCGCCGAAGTCAATCCGATCTCACCCGAGATGATCGAGCAACTCAAACGCTGGGTCTCGAGACCGGCCGCTTCGGCGCAGCTTCGGCCAGGTGACGCGCTGTTTGGCAGCTTCGCCGGTCTCTTCATGCGTGAGCTTGGCAAAAGTGATCAGACAGTTGTCTTTCGCTCCGAGGCGCGCGTGCCAAATCCGTGAGGTAAACTCGCTTCGTGACGACGCTCGAGGAAAAGTTGGAAGGGCTTCCTGCGCAGCCTGGCGTCTACCTCTTTAAGGGCAAGCTCGGCGTCGTGCTCTATGTTGGCAAGGCGAAGAGCCTGAAGAGCCGGGTCCGAAGTTACTTTCAAGCCTCAAGCGGGGACGAAAGGGCGATGCTGCCCTTCTTGCTCGAGGTGATCATCGACGTCGAAACGATCGTCACCGCGAGCGAAAAGGAAGCCGCGATTCTCGAGAACACGCTGATTAAGCAGCACCAGCCGCGGTACAACATCAAGCTGCGGGACGACAAGGAGTTCTTGTCGATTCGCCTCTCGCTCGATCACAAATGGCCACGGCTCGACGTCGTGCGCAGGCCCAAAAAAGACGGCGCTCGCTACTTTGGCCCGTTCCACTCGGCAAGTGCAGCACGCCGATCGCTACACCTGATCAACAAGCACTTTCAGCTTCGCACGTGTACAGACGGTGAACTCGAACGACGCCGTAGGCCGTGTCTGCAGCACCAAATTAAGCGATGCCCAGCGCCCTGTGTTTTACCGATTGATGCCGAGTGGTATCGCGAGCAGGTCGACGCGGTCGAAAAGTTTCTTGACGGTCGACATGATGAACTATCAGGAGAATTGACGAAACGGATGGCCGACGCGAGTCGCACGATGGCATTCGAACTCGCAGCGGCATACCGCGATCAGCTTCGCGCTCTTGAGAAGGTCCACGAAGATCAACGAATCGTCTTCGAGGATCAGATCGATCGCGACGTTGTGGGCTACTTCCGCGACGGAGAAGCGGTCGAGCTTGCGCTTGTATACGTACGAGGTGGTCGCATCGCGGATGTCAGTACGCGTTCGCTCAAGACAGCACTGCCAGATGCCGAAGTGATCGCGGCGTTCGTCAGTCAGCACTATGCCGGCGACGACGAAGAGGGCGCCATTCCGATCCCGCGAGAAATTTTGCTTCCGCTCGAGCCCGAGGCCAGTGAGGGCATAGCCGAGTGGCTGAGCGATTGCGCCGGCCATCGCGTGGTGATCACGATTCCGAAGCGGGGGTCAAAGCTCAAGCTACTCAGGCTCGCGACCGACAACGCCAGGCACGCGTTCCACGAAAAGCGTCGCGTGTCAGATGACGTACAGGAACGGCTCGCGGCGCTGCAGGAGGTTCTCCGATTGCCCGTGCCGCCGATTCGTATCGAGTGTTGTGACATTTCGCACCTGGGTGGCGGCGACACGTCGGGAGCCGTCGTTGCGATGCACAATGGTGAGCTCGACAAGAAGCGTTACCGAAGTTTTCACGTGCGAGGAGGAAAGCCGAGCAGCCTGCGCGACCCGGCGCAAATTAACGATGACTACGCGTCGATGTACGAGGTGCTTTCGCGGCGGTTTCTTCGCGGAATCAAAGAGCAAGGCAGCGATGAGAAAGTTTGGGAGCTGCCCGATCTCTTCGTCGTCGATGGTGGAAGGGGTCAGCTAGGTGTCGCGCTTGCGGCGGCGCACGACCTAGGCCTTCACGATCTGGCGATCGTCTCGCTTGCGAAGGAGCGCGAAAATGTGGCCGGAGAACAACTTGTCGAGCGCGTCTACTTGCCGGGCCAAAAGAACCCGATCGCCGTTCACTCCCACGCAAAGGCACTCGCGTTCTTGCCGCGCCTGCGGGACGAAGCGCACCGCTTTTCGAACACGATTCGAGAAAAGCTCGGCACACGCCGGAGGCTCAAGTCACAGCTCGACGACGTAAAAGGTCTTGGCCCGTTGACCAAAAAGAATCTGCTGCGCCACTTCGGGGACGTGGCCGCGATTTTTGCCGCATCCGATGATGCGTTGCGCGCCGTCGAAGGGGTTCGAACTCGACACATCGAGGCGATTCGCGCACACGGGAAATGCATTTCGGCAATCACTGACAACTGAATTGACACATGACAACTATATTGTCGAAACCGAAAAAGTGAGATTTTTTGGGGACATTGGGTTTCGTTGGATTTTGGCAATGGGCTGACTTGCGGTTGGGGTGGCATGTCGTGTGCTCCTTCGCGCTAGAGGTTCTCGGCCTCATCGTGGTACAAATGCCGCGCAGAACGCCGCGAGCCCGCCGCGCGGCCTCAACATTCACCTGCTTGCGAGGAAATCAATGATGCATCGCTTGACGAAGTGCGCTGTTGCCTTTGGCCTGACCGT
>JAHFDZ010000312.1 GCA_023248745.1 Myxococcales bacterium
AAACGACGATCCGGAACGTCACTATCAACAAGACGGCTTCAGTGTCGTGTGGTTCGGCATCGCGTTTCTGGTGCAAGCCGTACTGACCGGCGCCATCGTGTTTGGACTTCCGCTCGTGATTGCCAAGCTCTTCTTCGAAGGTGGCAACGGCATGCTTGTGTGCATTCCGGTGTGGTTCGTGGGTGGCCTGCTTGTCGGGATGATCTCGCCCGGCCGCACGTTCGTTGAGCCGGTGCTCGCAAGCATTCTCGTGGCGATTCCGGCAACGGTTCTGCTCGTAAAAACAGAAACGGTGAATACGCTACCGACGTTCCTCTACTTGATCCTCGCGGCGATCGGCGTGCTCTTTACGCTCGTGGGGTCGTACTTGGGCGAGCGCATCCAGCTGGGGCCCGCGCCAAAATCGACGGATTCGTAAGGTACCTTACCTCGTCGTCGTTTTTCTGCACCTGCAAGGCGGCCGACGCGGGAACATTTGTGCGGGCTTGCCGTCCAACACGTCTCATGAAGCGCGTCAGAAATATTGCTCCGTGGAGCCTCTCTCTCATCGCTTGGTTGAGCGGGCAGACAGGATGCGCCCATCGGCCGCGGCGAGCCGAAGTGCTGCATCAGTCGCTTGTCGCAGAGCCCACCCTAGCGCCAGTAGTCGTGCAACCGTCACTCGCCTTGGCTCCTTGTGATCGCGGCGTCGGAGGCGTCATCTTGCACGCACCCAACGTCGACCTCGCATGTGGCCCAGCGCAATCGTGCGGCGTGCGCGTTCCATTCGGCATCACGAACTGCACAACGGATTCCATCAACGTGCGACACATGCGCGTGACAGACGCGAAGGGTCGCATCATCGAATACGACACCGGCTCAGATGGTCGATCGATAGCGCCCGGGAAAAGCGAGCTCGTGTTTCGATTCAATTTTTCTGCAACGGGTCAATATTCGATCGTCGCTACCGGTGATGACGATCGATCGATCGGCATCGGCGCATTCAAAGTGAGCAACTCCGTACATGACGCTGCAGTGGCAAGCTGCAAGAAGAGTGGTGGCACGTTGGAACGCCTGGGCATGCATGGCATCGAAGGGTGCAATCGCAAAACGGCCGACGGAAACAAGGTGTGTCGCGATGGCGACGAATGCGAAAGCGCCTGTCTGTTTGAGCGATTCGAAGTGATCGAGCCCGCAACCACAACCCGACATGCGATGGGCCGCCCAGTGGGCAAGTGCAGCGGCACTTCCGCAAACTTCGGCTGCCACGCCTTCATTCGGCGTGGAGCCTCGCGCGATCGTCCAATTTCGTTGCCAAATCGGGCGAACGTCACCTGCGTCGACTGACGCCCCAACCCATTCGCCAGAGTGGACTCACGCGTGCGCCGACATCCAACGCTCGAGCGCTGGAAACACCTCGGACTCGGCGTGGCGACCGATCACCAAATCGAAGTGACCGTAGTGGTGGTGGTCCCCTCGCCCCTTGCCAAAAATGACGAGCTCCTTGTCGCCTGTGCCCACAACGTCAAACGTGCGACGTGCCGCAGCCGGCGGACACTGCTTGTCGCGATCGCCTGTGACGATCATCGTCGGCACCTTGATGACATTCGCAGCGGCCATGTATCGCTGCGATGGATCACGCACGGAGCGAAGGCCCCCAGGCTCGATGCCCGACGTGAGCTGCGCCACCACACCCGACGACGTATCCGAAAACACTTCGCGGCAAACACTTCGCCACAGCGCATGATCAGAATTACCAGGCCACACGTTAAGGATCGAGAACGGCGTTTGCAGCACCGGCAACAGGCGACTCTCAAGCCGCGCAAGCCCTCCGATTGGTACCGACGAAAGCCGCTTCACGAGTGGAAACAAAGGTTGAAACATCGTCCAGTCCGACCCCGAGGCGCTGTAGTCAAGACTCGAACCTATCGTGCTGAGCGACGCGAGCGGCACATCGGGATCGTCGATCGCAAGTCCAAGGCCAATGATGCCGCCCATCGAGTGCCCGACCCAATGCGCGCGCTCGGCATTCGTCGCTTCGCATGCGTATTTGACGAGTAACGGCGCATCGATTTCGACGTACTCCGAAAACGACCAATCCTTCATGCCGCGATCGTGCTTGCTTCCACCATGACCGCGAAGGTCGACGACAAACACATCGTAGCCTCGATCGACAAGAAAATTAACTATCGTCACGTGTCCGAGTTCAAACCCTCGGCCACTCGCAGCGAAACCATGACATAGCACCACCGGAAGCGACTGTGAGCGTTTGCGCGGTTCGTAATGGCGCACCGAGAGCGACCATCCGTCAAGTGTCTTTACGTATACTTCTTTCACGCCTCAACCACCCGTCGGCTCGTCTGACTTGGTAGCGGTGAACGTAAAGTTGCAGTGCGTCCCACCAGTGGCGAGCGTCATCGTTCGGTTAAGGAGCACCGGCCTTCGCTTGCCATCGAAGAAGCCGGAGTCGACTTCGCAAAAGAGTGGAACGAGGTGCGCCGCGTCAACTTGCGCAAGCAGATCGACGAACAGACACCGCGTCACGTTGAATTGGAGGGTCTCTTTGTTGACCATCGTGGCCTTTCCCTCCGCGTTGAAAAACTCGCCAATCAACTTGCCTGCCATTTCGCCCAACTTATCGGGCGTGACGTGAGGAATGATCGCATCGAGAAAAATGACGCCACCTGTGAGCGTGAGCGTGCGGCACACGAGCATGGCCTGCTCACCGCTGTACTTGTTTCGAATCGCGCGATCGAGAAGCACGAGATCGCCGACTTGACGCCTGGAGAGTCTGTCGCGATCGTCAACTGGTTTACCCAACTTACCGAAAGGCTCGCCGCCCATTTTGGCGCCTGCAACGCGGCCAAGAACACCCAACATGCCGAAGAACCCAAAGTTCGACATGAGGGCATTAAAGGTGACGCCAATCGCAGCGCGTTCGCCCTTCTTAAGGGCTGCCTCGGCAAGTTTCACCGGTAGGAGGCTAGCAGAAAAGCGACGCCCGAAGCCCGCTCTTAGGAGATCGCCCGCGCGGTCTCACGAGGAGGGAATGGCGCCAGTTGCGTCCACGCACAACGCGCGCCCCCAGGCATCAGCACAAGCGATAAATGGGTGGTTACGTCCGGCACTTCCAAGCGAAACGCGCGCCCCGACTCAATCAAATGTCCTTCTGATCCCGAATACGCGCAGCCTTGCCCTCGAGACCCCGCAAATAATAGAGCCGCGCCCGGCGAACGATGCCGCGCGATACGAGCTCGATCTTCGCGATGTTGGGTGAGTGCGAGAGGAAGATGCGCTCAACGCCTATCTTGAAGCTGATTTTGCGCACGGTAAACGTGCTGCGCGCTCCGGCGCGGTGGCGCTTGATGACGACACCCTGAAACACTTGGGTGGTCATTTTATCGCCGTTGCGCTCGACAACGTAGTGAACGCGAATCGTGTCGCCCACGCGAAAGTCCGGAAATTCAGGGAGATTCGCTGCAGCTGAGCGCAACTGGGCGGCTTCGATTTCGGCGATCTTGGATTGCGTGTTCATGGTGTGACCGGCCGTCTACCCGAGGGGGGAAGCGGGGCGCGGAATAAAGCACGCGGCCTATTTCGTGTCAACGAAGGACGAACTGACACCCCGGAAGTAGCGTTCAAGCGCATCGATTAGCGCCTCCATCGTGTGCACCTCAGCCACAACCGTCGGCGGAAGGTGATGGGCACGCATCGTCGCCGCGGTAACCGGACCGATGCTAGCGAGCACGGTCGACGAAGACAGCGTGACACCTGCGTCTACGAAAGAAGTCACGGTGCTGCTCGACGAAAAGCACGCCCCATCGAGCCCCTTTGCGAGCAACGCATGCAACGCATCGGGTGGATCTCCGGGTCCGGTCTCGTAAATCGGAAGCACCTGAACTAGAAATCCCGCCGCGGTGAGCGCCTCTGGAATCACTTCGCGCGCAACCCGGGCGCGGGGCAAAAGAACGCGATCCCCGGACCGACCCACCGAGAGAATGCGCGCGACGAAGCTCTCGGCGACGAACTGCTCAGCCACAAGATCAACTTTCTTACCCAATTGCTCTAACGCTTGCGCGGTTCGCTTTCCTATGGCGCCAAATCGCGCGCGTCGAAACGAACTGAAGCTTCGCGCATCGCTGCGAAGGGCCTCTTCGAAAAATCGAACGGCATTTGCGCTTGTGAAAAGCACCCAATCGTAACTCGACAGCTCGTCAATTGTGCCACTGATGGCAATTTTCTGAACCGAGATTGCCGACCACACGAGCGGCTGCGCGTGGTGCTCCCTCAGGAGTCTTACGGTGGATGCCGCTTGCTCCTCAGTGCGCGTGAGTAAAATGCGAAGGCCGGCAAGCGACGAGCCCTCAACCATCGCCACTGCTCGAAAAGAACCCTGACGCTCTGTCACAAGCGTCGGTTCGACTGAGACGGTCGACCAAAAACTCCCTCACCACGCGCACACGTTCCGGAACGTAGTGCGATGGTGGCCACACCACGTAGAGCGCACTGCCGCCACTTTCGAGCTGCGGAAGCAACCGCACGAGCTGACCGCTCGCGATCGCGCGCGTTGCGAGTGGCAAGGGAATCAAGGCGACGCCAGCGTGCGACAGAACGGCGCTGAGAACGAAAGTAAAATCGTCACTCATAAGGTTACCTTTTATCTCGACCGTGACAGGCCCCTTCGGCCCTTCGAGGTCCCACCGTGCGTGAGGACGCTTGGACCGAAAAAGCACCGCGTCGCGCGTCGACAATTCCTCAAGCGTCGTTGGTTCACCGCGCCGAGCGACGTACTCGCGACTCGCAACGATCACCAATTTTGACTCGGCCACCTTACGCGCAACGAGCGACGAATCGACGAGACGGCCCGCGCGGATCGCAAGATCGAATCCCTCGCTGACGAGATCAACGATGCGCCCGGTGAGCTGCACGTCGAGAACAATCTCGGGATGCGTTCCCGCAAGCTCAGAAAAAAGCGGCGCGATCGCAGCCGCCATATCGGGGGGCATTGTCACACGCACCACGCCGCGCAAAACGTCCTGCCTTTCGGTCGCGGCACGAGACGCTTCGCGAAGCGCGTCGACGGCCTCTTTCGCGCGACCAAAAAAAGCGGCGCCGGCCTCTGTCATCTGCTGCGCGCGTGTGGTGCGCTGCAGCAGCTTGACGCCCAACGCCTCCTCGAGATGCGCGAGACGGCGACTTACCACCGACTTTGGCAGCCCGAGAGCACGTGCAGCCGCCGTAAAGCTCCCGCGCTGAATCACTTCGACAAATGCAAACGCGTCATTGGGGTCCACTGTTGCTCCTGCAGAACAATATGTTAGCCATGAAGCCCACTTTTCGCAAATTGGAAACAGACGCACGTTCGGGGCTGGAGGCAATCGCCATGTCGAATCAACCCACTGCTAACAGTCGCAACGTCGTTCGCGCCGCAGCCGCCACGCGCATTCTTCTCGGATTCGTCTTTTTCGTCTTCGGACTCAACGGCTTTCTGCAATTTTTACCCGTGCCGCCAATTGAAGGGCAAGCGGGTGCCTTCTTGGGTGCGCTCGCCGCAACGGGCTACATGTTTCCCTTGATTAAGGGCACTGAAGTGCTCGCCGGTGCCCTGTTGCTGAGCAATCGATTTGTCCCGCTGGCCATCACGCTCTTGGCGCCCGTGATCGTCAATATCGTTGCCTTTCACCTGGTACTTGCGCCCGGCAGCTACGGGCTGCTGGCGTTCATCGTCGCTGCGCCCATTTTTCTCGCCTGGGTGCATCGCGATGTCTTCCGCAGCCTTCTTCGACCGCACCATAAGCTGGTCGTTGGTGAAGCCAACGCCTCTCCACACTCACGCCCGGTGGCGGTGTAACACTTGACCGGACCAGCACAACCGTGGCAAAGAGCTGGCTCCCTTTCGGACAAGGGATGCTTCGTCGTGCGGGACCCTCAGTCCCCCGTTTGATCGCTCGAAACGGCTAGCACGAAGTGGCTCACGGTTCGCCAACCGAAGTTGGAAACCACTTTCCGAGCGGGCCTCAATTTGGAAAACCTGAGAGCGAACGGAAGAGTCAAACGATGAATAAGCAACCTGGCGTGATCGGTATCAAACTCGGCTGCACGCAGATCTTCAACGATGATGGCACCGTCAAGCGTGTCACTGTCGTCGAAGCTGGCCCTATCACCGTGATCGACAAGCGCACCGTCGAACGCGACGGCTACAGCGCCCTCGTCCTTGGCTTCGGTGAGCGCAAAGAGAAGCACACCAACAAGCCACAGCTTGGCTACTACAAGAAGGCCAACGTCACGCCAAAGCGCCAGCTTAAAGAACTTCGTTGCGACGCCGCCTCCGCCGACAAGTTCGAAGTCGGTGGCGTGCTCAAACTCGACGAGCTCTTTCAAGTCGGCCAAAAGGTAGACGCGCAAGGCCGCACCCGGGGACGCGGCTTCTCGGGCGTTGTTCGCAAGTG
>JAHFDZ010000070.1:0-19489 GCA_023248745.1 Myxococcales bacterium
GGGCCGACGACGATGCTACGGAAACCCGAAAGCAGCTCGCGCACTTTGATCGACGCAATGGGTGCAGCGACTGGGCGCGACATCACCTCAAGGAGCTGACCTTGGAGTGCAGAGATCGTTTCGGAAAAGGTCACGAGCGTCGCAAGACCTGCGCCGGCTCGCATCGCACCTCGGGCCGAAAGGAGCGCGGCGCCACTTGTTCCTGGGCGCCCAGCGACGATGCCAACGTGGCCTGCCTGGGTCTTGTGCAGGTCTCGTGGTCGGGGCTTGAGCCAAATTGAAAGATCACGTTCCTCAAGCAGTCTGGCGCTATCGGGCAACGGAGGAAGTGGCATTCCGATATGCACGACGACAACTGTGCCAGCGTGTCGCAATCCGTTGGGCGTTTGCAGACCACGCTTGTGCGCTGCAAAAGTGATCGTGTGATGCGCGGCCACAGCATGGCCACGTGACGCACCTGTATCGGCGTCGATACCGGACGGAAGGTCAAGAGAGATGACTATCGTCTGCGTTGGCAGGCCGTGAAAACAAGCGATTGCTTCGGCGAACTCGCCCGCAATGGGTCTATCGAGGCCTGTCCCAAATAGCGCGTCGACCACAACATCTGCTGCAGTCTCAAGCGCTTCTGCAAGGGCGGGGGCTTCGCCTTTTTCCACGATCCCCGACGATGCGACCCACATATCGAGCGCGAGTTTCGCCTCGGCTGACATCCGCGTCCAATCGCCAACAAGCCACGTTCGCACTTCAAGCCCGGCGAGACGCAAGTGCCTTGCGACGACGAATCCGTCGCCACCGTTGTTGCCAATGCCGCAAACGATGAGGACTCGCTTCAGCTTCTGTTCGCGCATCAGCGTCGCGATGTGATCTGCAGCACCGCGACCTGCATTCTCCATGAGGACGATGCTCGGCGTGCCCTTCTCGATCGCGTGCGCATCGACTTGCCGACTCTCTTTGCGAGTTAGAAGCGGAATCATGTGCGCGCCCCATCAATGTGAGTTCGCATCGCCATCACGGCGCCGGTGAGCGACATCATCAGGGCGTCGGCAATGACCGCGTGCCCGATGTTGAGCTCTTCAATTTCGCGCATCGCTGCGATTGCGGCCACGTTGTCGCGCGTGAGGCCGTGACCCGCCACCACCAGAAGCCCCAAACTTGCGGCGAACGTCGCCGCGGCTTGCAACTTGTCGCGCTCCACTCCTTCGTTCGGCCTACCGAACGCATGCGCGTATTCGCCAGTATGAAGCTCGATTTGCTCAACTTGAAGATCGCGTGCGGCCGCAATCTGAACGTGGTCTGGCGCGATAAATAAGCTGACGCGCATTTTGGCGGCCCTTACCTTGTTCACACAAGCCGCAAGCGAGTTGCCCATGCCCAAAACGTCAAGGCCGCCTTCGGTGGTTCGCTCCTCGCGACGCTCTGGCACAAAAGTGACAACATCCGGGTGAACTTCGTCAGCAATATTGACCATTTCGTCAGTGGCCGCCATTTCGAGATTGAACGTGGTTGTAACCGCAGCGCGAAGCGCACGAACGTCGGCATCTCGGATGTGCCGACGGTCTTCGCGCAAGTGGGCCGTAATCCCATCTGCCCCTGATGCAAGGCACACGAGAGCAGCGCGAACAGGGTCCGGATAAATGGTACCGCGAGCGTTACGAACAGTCGCGACGTGATCGATATTGATGTGCAGGCGCATCGTCTAGTCCCTTGACCGGAGCGTAGTGATTTCTTACTGAGCGAAGTTGAAGGGACTAGGCGAACTCGCGGGAGCGAGTTTCGGGGTCTTGGGGCGGCGCCCCAGAAAAAAGTTTAGTCGTCTGAAGCTGGCATGCTTTCGAACGCGTCGTCGTCGCCCTTTGGCGTTGCCAGGAGCTCGCCAGCGGGGCCGTCTCTCCGAATTACAAATGACCGCCTCGTCGATGTGTCCGGGCTTTCGCGGGCAATGACCGTGACGAAGTTTACCCCTGGGCGAAGCGGCAAGGACGCATCAAAGGGTAGCTTGCGTGGATCGGCTCCGTTGCGATTGGAGCGATAGTAAACTTTCTTGCCACCGACAAAGACGTAAGTGTCAAGAACCTTTACATCATCGACAATCGAGCCACTGAGTGAAACGCGATCGGTAGTGGCCGTAAGCGCGGGCGCGGTGGCCTCTACTGCTGGCGGTGCGTGAACAACATCTTCGAACCCAATTGCCCCAGTTACAACGCCCGACGATTCTGCGTCGCTGCTGCGAATGAACGCGAACCTTCCGGGACCTATCGCGATGCGCGAAAAGCCAGAAACGCTGCCATCACTCGTGAAGGAGCCTCCGATGCGGCCAAAGCTGCGGACTCCCGTGTCGGGCGACGCAAAAACGTCGATGGGCGACTTTGCACGGAGCGAAGAGTTGGCCACATTAAAGGAAAGGGGTGCGCGAAGCGGTAGTCGCAATTTTTCGGCGACGGCTTCACGCAGATCGCGGTCGATAATCGACAACTCGATGCGCACTTCGCCGTCGGCTTTGGCCTGCTTGCTGCCAGGCACCTCGAACGTGAACGCAACTTTTCGCACCTCTCCCGGTTGCATATTCGAAATGTCGAAGCGACCTTCGTGAAGGAGCACGGCATCACCCGAAAGGTTTCGCAGATTCGCCTGCGCCTCTTGGGAGCGACCACGCCCGACATTCTTGATCGTGACGTAGAGTGTGCAGAACTCGCCCTCTTGAATGCGACCGTCGACGTTCCCTTTTCTGTTGTCGGCCACCTGATACGAATAGGCAAAAACCGGCCGCTCGAGCGCACGGAGCGTGACGCGTGTTTCGGCTTCGCGAGGGGCACGTCCTTTTGCCTCCTCGAATTTCAGCTTCACGCCATCGGCGCGGGTGAGGACTTCCTTGGGAAGCACACACGTCCGGGCGAGATCTTTGGGAAGCGGGGCGCTGGAGCCGATCTTGCGACCTTTTGTTTCGCACCACCCGACCGGGATGGTTGCGGTGCGGCTCTTTCCTGGGTCGATTTTCCCGAGGACGAGTTCGCGACCGTCGAACAACGGGTTGTCGCTCTTCGTGATGCCCTGAAGCCGGTAGAGCGGCGTCGTGCCTTTGTTCGTGACGGTGACCTTCAGGTTGAGCGACTCGCCAGCAGCACCCTCATTGTTCGGCCGATCGGTTGAGAAAACGACGTCGGCTTCGGCTGGGCCTGTCGCCGCAGGTGTATCAGCGGGTGCGTCCGTCCAGTCAATTCCGGCTGCTTTGAGTTCGTCAACAACCTTGTCGAATTCTGCTTTACGAACTTCTTGCAAGTACGTCTTCGCTTGTCGCAGTTGATCGATTCGCCGCCCCGGCGTCGCGCGAGCGACGAAATCGCGAGCAAACTTGATTGGAAAATCGAGTGCGAAGTTATCGTCCGGATCGCCGCCTCGCTCTCGCAATTCGAGACGCTCGCGTATCGAGAGGCTGTAGCGCACGGTTTCAGATGGCTTCTGTCCATCGCGCGCGCGCACGTTAGAGAGGCTTCGAGACAGGTCGCGTTCTTTGAGCATGCCTGTGTCTGGAACAATATCCATCTCTTGTGCGTCGACCGTCGTCGGGTCGAGCTCGATGTCGGGTGTGACGCCAACGCCTTGAATTGAAATGTCACCGGGCTCCGTCAGGTATTGGGCAATCGTCAGCTTGAGGGCGCTGCCGTCGGGCATGTCGTCGAACCCAAGTTGTACACTTCCTTTACCAAATGTGGTTTCGCCGATGATAACGGCACGGTCGTGGTTCTTGAGTGCACCCGCAACAATTTCGCTCGCGCTCGCGGACGATCCGCTAACGAGCATCGCGATCGGATAGTTTGGCTCAGTGTCTTGTTCGACCGCGTTCTTCTCGTCGCGCCCTTCGCTCGAGTTGCCGACAGTTGCAACGATAGGACCGCTATTGACGAACGCGTCGACGACTTGAACAGCCTGCTCGAGAAGGCCCCCCGGGTTTCCCCGCAAATCGAGAACGAGACCCTTGAGTTCGCCATTGCGCTTCATGCTTGCAAGTGCCGCACGCATCTCGGGTTTGGTATTTTGCTGGAACTGCTTGAGGCGGATGTAGCCCACGTTGTGATCCATGAGTCGATAGTCGACGCTCGCGACACGAATCACTTCGCGCGTGAGTTCGAATGGCTTTACGCCTTCCCAGCCATCCTGGCCTTCGCGATGGATCCATACTTTGACTTTGGTGCCGACCTGTCCGCGCAGATGCGTGACTGCCTCATTGACACCCATGTTGAGGGTACTTTCGTTCCCAATCTTGACAATACGGTCAAACTTCTTGACGCCGCGCTTTTCGGCGGGGCCTCCAAGCATCGGGCTGATGACGGTCAGCTGCTGGTCGCGAAGTGAAATGACCATGCCGACACCACCGAATTGACCCGTGGTCGACACGCGAAGCTCTTTCAGGCCGTCGGGTGAGAGGAGGACACTGTGCGGATCGAGTGTGTGCAACATACCGTTGCACGCCGCGTACTCGACCTCGCGCAAATCGACTTCGGTGCCCTTCAGGCCCTCTTGCACGAACGCGAAGATCTCGCGCAGACGGGCACTCACGTCCCAAGGACCTTCGATTGCGCCGATATGAAAAGTTTGCTCTTGAGCGTCGACGCGGACCTTAACGTCGTTCGATCCTTCTTCGTGGAGAACGATGATTTGAGCGACGTCGCGCTGAACGGCGTTGAGCGCGGAGAGCAACATTTCTCGCGGCTTCACGCGCTTCGGATCCACGTACTTGTCGCGAACCTTTTTGAGTACCGCGTTTACCAGCCGTAGCCGCGTCAAGTCATAGGTTCCGCTCGTCGCCCCAGGTTGCGTCGTCGAGGATGCAACGGCGGTAGGACCAAATCCGGTCCATAAGCCGTGCTCTCTGATCTTAAGCGCGAGGACAGACGAGAGGCCGATGGTCGCAAGAATGGCGGAGACCGCAAAAGCACTAGAGCGCATGTACGGTGAGTATAGACCGGTTGCAGCGCTCGTGGGCGCTACCGCTTACGAAGGACGGCCACATAAAAGCCGCCAAAAAACGAAAGTGGCGAGTCCGCCGCCCAACGCTCTGCACGCCGAAGCACGCTGGAAAGGACGGGAACCTTCATCGCCGACGCAACCGGCGTGAACACACGAATGCCACGCGCGGTTTCGAAACGAAGGCTCGGCGGCAAAAGACGGCGAACGACCCAAGGCGCATCAAAGCGCGTAAACACGTCGGCTTCCGTTCTTTTGTCAGAAATCGCGCCGGCGGGTCCGAGCTTCTTTCCAAGGGCACGCAGGCTGAGTGGATTATAAAATTCTGCGAGCACAACGCCGCCCGGACGCGTGACACGCGCCATCTCGGCAAGCGCGAGGCCAATATCGGGCACGTGCGCGAGCACCTTGAAACTGCACACGACGTCGAACGATCGATCGCCAAACGGGATTGCCGTTGCTGAAGCCTCACGAGCATCCAGTCCTCGGGCCATCGCTAAATGTAACATTCCTGGTGATAAATCGATCCCTTTCGCACAACGACCGAACTGTGCAAACCGCTCGAGCAGGAGCCCGGTGCCGCACCCAACCTCGAGGATGTCTTTTTCGCGGCCGTAACGTTCGACGAGTTCGACTTCGAGGTCGTCAACCAACGCGTGGTAACCGCCGGGCTGGTTGGGCCTTCGCTCTCGCTCGTAACGTTTTGCGAACTCATCGTAGTAAGCCCGCGTTTCTTCTGGCTGCTGCATCGTGGCCGGTAGGTACCACAGGCCGAACAGGTGTGTGTACGATCGCCGAATGACGCGTAAACATTTCATCGCAAGCGCCTTCGTTCTTGTGGTTTGCGGGTGCAAGGTGGATCAAGAGCCAAAGGCTCCTGCCGCGATCGTGCTGCCACCGGCCGAACCTGCGCCTTCTGCATCGTCAGCCGTCAGCGCGCGTACATTCGACGCGAAACACGTCGCGCTCGATGGCATCAAGCTTGGCGATCTTTACGCGAGCACGGTGAAAACGCGTAAGCCCTATGACGAACCTTGCGACGACGATGCCATCGACAACGACAACCGCAGGTTCATGATCTACGGAGCCAAAGAGTGCCGCAATCGCGTTTTTCCCGAGGAGACGACGCTCGCAATTTACATTGCCTATGCCAAAGGCCACGAGAAGTTCGAGCAACCTGTGCAGGCGATCGCATGGCTTGGTGGAAACTACTTTGCGACTCGATCCGATTTTCCGATGCGAGTCGGAGATCCCGTTGCCAAGGCCCAAGAAACATTTGGGGCGAGCACCAAGACATTTTCGGTGGAGCGCAAGAAGCAGTCGTTCACTGTGGAGCAACACGCGGGCGACGTGTACGTCATCATCGACAACGCCCATATTGTCGGCTTTGTCGTCGGCGCGATGCCGGATGATCCACAGAACGAACAGTGGCGCGCGCTCATGCAGGCATACGTCCGTTACACCAAGCCCAAGAAGGATTGAGCGGCCGCGGGCCTATCGTCAATGAACTTGACCGCAAGTCCATCGCTCTCGCTGCCCGCCGAGATCACTGTCGATGTAGACCACTAACGCGTCGCGCTCGCTCGTTACCGCAAGACGCGTCGGATTCTCGGGCGCCATTCGTTCACCGACGGTAACGAAATGCCCCGCATCATCGACTTGGCCAAGCTCAAGCAGCAACGAGGAGTGCGGCTCCGCGCTACTCGGTCGTGCGCGCACCATCCAAACGGCACCCTGATGCAGCGTCACGGCGAACGGTGCGTCGTCAAGACCACGGGGATAGAGAGACCAAACGGGTTCGACGTGGGTTAGGTGTTCTGGATCAAGCAAAAGTGAGGCGCCTCCAAAAGCGTGCAAATCGCGAGGCAGCACCGTCGCGACCACAAGACGATTCGAACTCGATAGAACACCGCGTGGCTCGAGCAAGTAGTCACCTCCGCCGCCTGCAAATATGACGTTCGCAGGCGCGAGGGCCAGACGGCCCTCTTTGACCGACGCGGGTCGAACGGCAATTGTGGCGAGCGAACCACGCGCTTCGGCCGTGATGAAGAAAATGCGATCGCCCGTTGCGATGACGTCGACTGCCGTCGCGCCCGCCCCATCGTCAGAGATCTTGACCATCTGACCGTCGGGGCCTCGCGCCCATGCTTCGCGGATGATGCCCGAAGACGTCTGCGCGGCGCGAAGGTACGCAACGATCTCTGCGTTGCTCGTCTTGACCGCCGAGATGCGTGCACTCGCGGCGTCCTCGATTACGTTCGCACTGCCCTTCGTATCGTGCCTGACGACGATCCCCTTCTTGCTCGCGCAAAAGAGTGTCTCGCCCGCGACCGCGCACGGCGACGCACTGGCCTTGAGCGTACCTAAGGTTGCGTCGACAAAACGCGGATTGCCGTCGTCGTTTACGACCACTCGAATTTTACCTTCGCGCGTTACGAATACGCCAGCGCCTCGAATTGGCTTTGGCTCGTCCGCGACGCGCGCGCGGCAACGACCCTTGCTTCGTGGGACTGAAGAAGCCGGAACAGCCGAGGCGGACGCTCGTGGTATCGGCGGGACACTCGCGTCGGCCTGCCTGAACGAAGGAGGCGCAGAGGGCGCAAGAGGCGCAGCATTCGGCACCTCTTTTTTGCAGGCGACGAGCACGGCAACGACGCAGACACGCACGGTTCTGTGCATTGCGAGCGATCTTACGTCAAGCGCGCACGAAGTGGGGCTTCGCCTCTTGCCACACTCTTTGCCACGACGGACGCTCGTGAATGCGCGCGGCATAGGCCGTCAAGTTGGTGAACTGTTCATAGGGGTGAATCTTGCGGGCATAAGCCAACGCGGGCGCAATCGCGCAATCTGCAACGGAGAACGTCTCGCCGAGCGCCCACGTGTTCTGTCCAAGTGCTTCGTTCATGAGCGGGAACATAATGGTGAGCGTCTCTCTCGCACGAGCGACAGCCTTGGCGTCGCGATCGCCTTCGGGCTTCAGCGGGTCGCGCATGATCGTCGAGACCGATGCCATGACGTAAAGATCCGAGAGGCGCTCAAAAAATCGCGCGCGCCGTGCGGCGTTTTTTTCTTCGGGGATGAGACGTGTGCCGGTTTCAAAATGGGTATCAAGGTACTCGACGATGATCGACGATTCCCACACGAGCTCGCCGCTCTCAAGCTCCAGCATCGGGATCTTCCCGAGCGGGTGAATTTCGCGGTAGTCGGCAGCGTCTTCTTCGTCAAAAAAGTTGACGATATCGGCCTCGAAGGCTTGTTCCTTCTCATAAAATGCCATCGCGACCTTTTGCGAGTACCCAGAAACAGGATGGTAATAGAGCTTCATCACGCCCCACCCGGTAGAGCATTTGCGTGGCTGGCGATAGTCCGTGCGACAAAGGCGATCCGCGCGCCTCTCATGATTAATGGCGACAAAGACCAATCCGCTCACCATTCGGAAACACGAGGATGGCCTCTCGTTCGCGATTTCCTTTCCCGTGAATGCGATCGATGCGTTCGATCGCGCGCTCGCGCACACCTGGCAGCCCCCGAGCGGCTACGCGATTCAGGCCGTCATCGAGGAGATTCTGACGGCCGGAGACCCGCAATGGGTAAAGGAGCTTGTGTTTGAGTCCTCGAACGACGTGCTTGCGGTGAGGTGCTCGCGGAAACCGCCCTTGATTCAACTCACGCGGCGCATCGAACGATGGGTCGCGTACGGCACAGCGCCCTTGGTGAGAAAGGTCGCCCAAATGGGCCACGCGGGGGACTTCCCGGTCTATGCCATTGGAATGCGCATGTCTTCGTGAACACCTAACGGTCAACGCGTTTGACGATCGTAGGCCCAAACCCTTGCGCAGTGGGCATGAGCTCAATCAAGTTGACGTTTACGTGAGCGGGTAACGACACGCACCAAAACACGGCCTCCGCAACGTCTTCGGGGGTGAGCGCCTTCATGCCGCGATAGACGCTCGCCGCCTTTTCCTTGTCGCCACCGAAGCGAACTTCTGAGAATTCGGTCTCGACCATTCCAGGCTCGATGCACGTCACACGCACGCCTGTGCCCGCGAGATCCGCTTTCATCGATTGGGAAAGTTGGTGAACGAACGCCTTTGTCGCGCAATACACATTGCCACCTGGATACGCAACGTGGGAGGCGATCGATCCCATGTGCACGATGTGCCCTCGATTGCGTTCGCGCATTGCCGGAAGCACCGCACGGGTCATTGAGAGCACCGCAGCACAGTTGGTCTCGAGCATCCGGGTGCAATCGTCAAAATTGATCGTTTCAAGTGACGCAAGGCCCAAAGCAAGTCCCGCGTTGTTGACCAGCACGTCGATGTTTCGAAACGCTTCCGGAAGTTCGGCCAATGCGGTCATCACGCCATCGTGATCGCGCACATCCAGCACCAACCCGTGCACACGTTCGCCAAACGTGGCCGCGAGCTCCGCCAAACGCTCCGCGCGCCGACCCACAAGAACAACCCGCGCACCCGAGGCAGCAAAGCGCGCCGCCGTCGCACACCCGATTCCCGAAGTCGCACCCGTAACAAGAACCGTCTGACCCACCATCCGCGCCGTCATACCACCTCGCCAACCAGCCCAAACGTCAACGCAAGCGAAGCGAAGCGTCCCCAGCCCCAAACGTCAGCGCAAGCGCGAGAGCGCGAGCCGCGACAACGTCCCACAAAACAAAAACGCCCCCAGGTTCCCCGAACCCAGAAGCGTGTCACCCCACCCCAGCCACAAGCCTAACCCGCGTGCCTGCTGGGGGGAGCTCGAGGGGGGGCAGTCTTACTCCCCCCCTCGACCGTCACTTGAGAACCGTGTCGACCATGTGGATGACGCCGTTCTCTGCCTGGAGGTCGGGGGTGGTGACCTTGCCCTTGCCAACGCTTACGGTGCCGTCTTTTGCCACCTTGAACGCGAGCTTGCCGCCAGCGACGGTCTTTAGGCTCTTCGACTTGCCGACTTCGGCGGCTGACATTTTGCCGTCGACGAGGTGGCCGTTGAGGAGCTTGGTGAGGTTCTTCTTGTTCTTGAGGAGCGCTTCGAATTCGCCCTTCTTGAGCTTCTTGAAGGCTTCGTCGGTTGGTGCGAACAGGGTGTACGGACCCTTGCCCTTGAGTTCTTCTTCGAGGCCCGCTTCCTTGACGGCGTTAACGAACATGGAGAACTCGGTGTTCGAGGCAGCAACGTCGAGGAGGGTCTTTGGCGCGGGTGGAGCTTCGTGATGTTCTGGAGTGTGCTCTTCGACCTTAGCAACTGTCGTCTCGACAGGAGCGGCAACCGCCGCGGATGGCGCAGCTGAGGGAGCGGCCGACTCGACAGGAGCTGGCGCTACGGGAGGTGGACTGTCACCACCGCAAGCTGCGAGGGTCATGACGATGGCGAGCGCTGAAAACTGGAACTTCATGGTGTCTTTTTCTCCTTGAGGTGCACAGAGCGCCCCTGATTCCCCCACTTCGGGGCGAGCGCGCATTTACATCAAGTCCACAGACAATGCACTGTCAATAGAGGCAACCTCACAGTCGCCGCTAGACCCATTTTCAAAGACAATGCAAGCAAAATCGGTATCGATGTCGAGCGCGATCATCGGATGATGCCAAGTTCCGGGTGCGTAGGACACGGCCTGACGCCCTGAAACCAGAAAAGCGCGGGCCTCTTCGAGGCGCGGGGCAGAGTCTCCCGGTGCCACAACAACCAGATAGCGGGTCGCTTGCATAGGGACAAAAACCTGCGTGGAGAAGGGATGGCGCTCGAAACAACGAAGCGCAATGGGACGGGCATGGTCCGGCGTGCAACGAAACACGCTCAGGTTCGCGCGCGCCTCGTCACGCAAGTTGACGAGCTGCGCAAGGCGATCCCACACCCGCGCGCGCCCTTGATTGGCGGGGCGATGTGGACCTTGTTCGGCTTCGATGACAGAGCCAAAAGCGGCGTAGGCATCGGCTGTGAGAGGCTCAACGCGAATGAGGCGGCTGGACATGGCAGGCGAGGCTACAGCGCATTTTTCTGAGGCGGCAGCGCTGAAGCTTCGGTTGCAACGCGATCTGATAACACTGTCTTCACCGTGCCACCAAGTTGAAGGACATTCATGCTGCGAAGAGTATTGGTCAATCGGTAAGGATCCGTAGGGCTCATTGTTACGCGAAGAGCTCGTCGATAGTTAGTCAACTTTCATGACTAATGCCACCTGCGCGACGTTGCCCTCTTTTGGAGTGCAAACCTAGTTGAGCATCGCAAGACACTCATCGAGGTCGCGGCGAATCGCGTAGGGTTGCACCTCGAGAGAGCGACGAAGCGATTCAATCGCAAGGGCGATCTCTTTCATGTACCGGTGACAAAGGCCCTTGCCGTGCCAGGCACCGAAGTGCCAAGGCTTGCGTTTTACGACCTCTTCGCAGTCGGAAAGCGCATCGCGGTAGCGGCTTTGCCGAAACCTTACGATGGCGCGTTGATTGTACGCCTCGGCAAAATCCGGGTACCGACGAATGAGCTCGGTAAGGAGTGCATCAGCGTGCGTGTAGGCGCCTTGGTCAACAAGTTCTCCAGCGCGATCAAAGACTTCAAGGCCGTCCTGTCCCTTTTCGGCGAACCACAACTCCCAAAGAGCGCGTGTCGCGGATCGTCGGACGGTTTCAGCAGGGTGACTAAGCAAAGCGAGCAACTCGTCTTCCGAGGGCTCATAAGGTTCCATCGGTTCCATGCAGGGGAAGAACGGCACGCGTGCGTCCAACCCTTAGAAGCTTTTTGCGCGAATGTGCGGCCACCAACGCGGGCGTTGATGGAAAACAGCGGCGCCCCAATTTTTTCGGGGGCGCGCAGCGTGTTTTTGAACGTGTTTGCAGTGAACTGAGGCGTTACTTTTTGCGCCCCAACAAACGCCCAAGGGCCATCGCAAAGAGGCTGGCAAGAGCGAACGTGCTACCGGTCGAGCCTGCGGGCGCCGAGCTGCAACCACCACCCTGCTCGACCACCACAGGCCCCGAATCGCCGGTGTCCTTCTTGCCGCTGTCCGCTGCAGGCAGAATCGGACCGCTGTCGGGAACACCGCTGTCGGTAACGGTGGCGTCTGGCCCACTGTCGACGGGTGGGGAAGCATCAGGTTTGCCGCTGTCTTTGCCGCCGTCGAGCCCCGCATCGGGAACGATGACGACACTCCCCATGTTGGCACCGCCGGGGGTGAGCTTAGGCTTGCCGCTCGGGAAGTTCACCGTCACGCCGGCAGAGTCAAATTCGATCGCGTTGCCGTCGGCGCCCGTGAGACGTCCGCCGTACCAGGCGCTTGTCGAAAGGGCATCCACGTTACCGGGAAACCGCACAACCGCATCGGGCTCGGCGCCGTTTGCGAGCGCAACGGTCACTCCGCCGTATACGTAGTCGACGCCACCGTCGGCCTGAGCGAACGATCCAACCGCGTCGACGATGGCCGCCCCCGTCGGAAGTTCGAGCGTGTGATCGTCGTTCGCGTCGTAATCTGTTCCTTGCGCGAGCAACGTTCCGCCTTTGATGAGCGCGAACGTTGTGGTGGCGTTTTCGAGTGAGCTTGTGCCCGTATCGAGCGCCGACCATGCGACTTCGGTTGTGGCGGGATCTTGGGCCGACGTCGCTCCGCCTGTGGCGCGGATGTAGACGAGCCCATTGCTTCCGCAGACATAGGGACTGAGGTCGAGCACGCGATCAGCTACGCCACGTGGACCGTTGCTGCCGCCATCCGCTCCGCCCGAATCCCAATCGCCTTCGAAGGAAACGAATTGGTAACCGGTTAAGAGACCATTCGGCGTGCATATCAGTTCGACGTACTCGTACGGCGTATCCGGAGTGCCGACCGGATTGTGACGCACCTCGTTCAGAAGCACGAGCGCCGCAACGGCGCCCGCTTCAGCTGCCCCCGTATCTGTCGCTGCATCCGTTGCTGAATCGGTCGCTGCGTCCGCACCCGCATCCGCTGCATCGGTTGCAGCGTCGGTCGCAGCGTCTGTACCGACATCCGTCGCCGCATCCGTTGCCGCGTCCGTCGCTCCTCCGTCCGCTACCGGCGAAGCCGAATTCTTCGGCGTTGGCGAACGAACTGCAAAATCGGCCTGGTTGTTGTCGGTCTCTGAAGTGCGATAAATTTCTTCGGTCGTTGTCGGGGACGGAGCTGCGCCGAGGCCTTCGTAACAGCTCGCCGTTGACCCGTAGCCAACGAAGTCGAGCACCGTTGCGACGCCGGTTGCCGGACAAGCCGTTGTGAGAACGGCCGTGTTCGAAACGAGCGCGAGTTTGCCCGCGCTGGAGCTCAACGCGATCGAAGTGCTCGTCAGGTCGGCAGTCGGGAGGGCAATGCCATTGGTGCCACCCGCAAGCGCAAGCAGAAAGTACCCGTTCGCTGGCACGACGCCTGAGAGATCGACCTTCGTGCTCCAACTTGTACCGGTGGCACTCGCGTACTGAAGGGAGTAGCCAAACATATTGACCGGCGCGCCGGTCACGTTGCGAATCACCACGTAGTCGGCGTTGTAGACAGCGCCCGAGTTGCCGCCGGCGGGGTACACTTGCTCGATGCGCAGTGATGTTGCGAGCGCCGCAGACGTTCGCTCGACTTGCTCGGTGTTGCTATGGGTCGAGCATCCGCTCACCTGCGCGAGGCCCACTCCGAGAAGACCCAAGAAAAACCTGGAACTCAAACGACCGATGCGCATGCTGATCCTCCCGACGAGCGTAACCGACGACCCGCGCAAAAAAACGCGTGTTGTGGTTCTAAGTTCAACACATCTTGGTCGCCTACCACTAGCGCCATCTCGTCCTGCGCTTCGCAACAACGTCGAAACGCTAAGGCGGCGCTAAGGGGACAAATACCGAGCGGCGGCGTCGGAGAGCGTCAGAAGAAAGAATCCGACGCTCACCCACGCGTTGACGTCGAAAAATGCCCTGTCAATCCGCGAAAGGTCATGTTCCTTGACCAACGTGTGTTCATACGTGAGCAAGCACGCGACAAAGACCACGGCTGCCGCGTAAATGTAACCAACCCCAAGACAAATTCCAACGCACGCCAGAGCAACAACTGTTGCAACATGGGCGGCACGCGCGATCTGGATCGCGCAATGCACGCCGAAGCGAGCCGGAATGGACCTCAGCCCGTGCGCGCGATCGAACGACTCATCTTGGAGCGCATAGAGAACGTCAAAGCCGAGCAACCACGTTGCAACTGCAATCATCAACAGGCCGATCGCCAACGATGGCGTCGCCCCCATCGCAATCCACGCTCCACCAGGTGCAAGCGACAAGGCAACGCCGAGCCACGCGTGAGCGCCCCACGTAAAACGCTTCGCGAAAGAGTACCCCAACAGCACGGCAAGCACGAACGGGGATAGCATCAGGGGCAGCGTTCCAATTGTAGCTGAACTTGCTACAAATAGGACACCGCCTACCGCCGTAAGCGCAATGGCCTCGCGTGGAGACACGCGCCCCGAAGGCACTTCGCGCAATTTTGTGCGCGGATTCTTCGCGTCAATGTCGCGGTCGACATAGCGGTTAAACGCCATCGCGCTCGTCCTTGCTGAGACCATGCACAGCAGCATCGCGATCACCTTCGAGAGCGTGAGCGACGCGTGCGGAACTCCGAAGGCGAGCACAACAGCACTTGCCGCAAACGGCATCGCAAAGAGCGTGTGTGAAAACGCGACGAGCGATCCGTAAGTGCGTAAGCGAGCTCTCAACATGACTTCTCCCTCTCGCGGCTACGGAACGTGCACGATGGGGCTCGGCACTAGAGGCACATCGGGCCTCACGAGCCATTTGCGCGGCAACTTGACGGCGGCGAGCAGTGAAGCCGCAGCATCTGGGTGCACCGGACACTCGACGTGCACGAGACCCGGCGCGCTTCCAACCGCGATGCGTCCGAGCAATGGCAGATCGAGCACACGTGCGCCGTTCCACGTTGCCATGCGCACAAGGCGATGCGCAGCCACCTGCGGGAAGCGAATATGAAGCGCAGCGGCTTCGGCCAGCACGTCGAGCGACGTATTGGACGCAAGCGAGTCAGTTCCGAGCGCTGGCTCGATACCCGCCGCAAGAATGGCAAGGAGCGGCGGCAACTTCATCTCGATGTAGAGGTTTGATCGCGGGCAAAGGACAAATGGCGAGCCACGTTCATGGGCAAGCGCGATTTCGGCTTGGCGGGCATCGGTCATGTGAACGAGCAGTACGTCGGGCCGCAAGAGGCCCAGGTCATCGGCGTAGACAATGGGCGATTTTCGCGGCCACGCGGGAGTCTTATCGCCGAGAAGTTTTGTGAGCCATTCGGCGACCGGTCCATCGCCCGACTCGAGAGCGCGTCGCTCAGATGCGTGCTCTGCAAGATGCAGCGACGTGAGCATCGGTCGCTCGCGAACGGCAGCGTCGAGAATACGAATCGCGTCGATGTGCGTCGTGTAGAGCGCGTGAATCGCCGGCGCTATTCGCAACATCGATCGATCACTTTCGATCGCAGCAGCGACATCTTTCGCTCGACTGACCGCCGTGGCGGCATCGACACCGAAAGCCTCGTAAAACGCCCAACCCGTAACGCCGCGCGCGCGAAGCACATCGACGGCAGCAAGGGAATTGGTGACATCGCCAACAGCCGCGGTGCAAGCGCCAACGAGTTCGTCCACGGCGCGCGCGATGCTCTCTTCATCGTGTTCGGGGTCGATGTCGGCACGGACGGACAAGAGGTGCTCAACCCAGTTGACGAACCCGGTCCCGCCAGGAACCTTCCCACGGAGAGCCGAAAGCTCGATGTGGGTGTGCGCGTTAACGAGCCCGGGCAAGACGACCCCCTTGACGGCTTGGACCTCCCCCCTTGTCCGCGCGACAACGTCAGCGGCAGAGCCAACGTCAATGATCTTACCTACCTCGTCAAACGCAACCGCCCCACCCATGATGGGCTCGCGGTCACCTGGAAGGACGGCATCTGCAGATACGATTCGAATCATGGCTTCACGGTTTATCACGAGGGCTCGCTCAGCCACTCGTAGGCAACGTTGCGCCGTACGGCTTGGAAGCCGGCGCGGTGGATTCGGTCTTCCATCGCGTGGGCGTTCATCCGAAAGGTTGTGCCGGCGCTTGAGACCACATTCTCTTCGAACATCACGCTTCCAAAATCGTCCGCGCCAAATCGCAATGCGACTTGCCCAATATCGGGCCCCTGAGTCACCCACGACGCCCCGACGTGCTCAACGTTGTCGAGCATGAGTCGCGCGATTGCCTGCTGCCGGAGGTAGAGGGTCGTGCCGCCATCACCAGGTTCGATTGTGGTTCCTTGTTCATGCTGAAAGTCCCAGCAGAAAAAGGCGGTAAATCCACTCGTCTCATCCTGAAGGTCACGCAACTTGACCAAATGGAGAATGCGGTCTCGTTCGCTGTCGACGGTGCCGTACATCATTGTGCAACTCGAACGCAGCCCCATCTGGTGGGCCTTGCGCATGACGAATAGCCACTCGTCGCTCGTGCACTTGGCCTTCGCGATTTTGCGACGAACGCGATCGATTAGAATCTCCGCGCCGCCGCCCGGAACAGAATCGAGACCGGCTTTATGTAACCTCAATAGAACTGTTTCCACCGGGAGATTCTCCATCTTCGCGATGTGAAGGATCTCTTCGGGCGAGAGCGCGTGAAGGCCGAGACCGAATTCGGCTTTGATCCATGCAAACAGCTCCTCGTACCAACCGATCCGCAGCTCGGGATTGAGTCCGCCCTGGAGCAGAATTTGTACGCCACCTGCGAAGACGACTTCTTGCAGCTTGGGTCGCAATTGTTCACGCGAAAGGACGTATCCCTCAGCGTGTCCGATGGGCCTGTAGAAGGCGCAAAAGCGACAGCTCGTCGTACAGACATTCGTGTAGTTGACGTTCCGATCGACGATGTAGGTCACGACCTGTTTGGGGTGCTTGCGTCGTCGCACAGCATCGGACGCCAACGCGAGATCGAACAGGCTCGCTTCGTGGAAAAGGCGCAAGCCATCGCGAACGCTAAGTCGGCCGCCCTGCTCAGCGCGCGCCAAGATCGCGTCGATTGACTCGACAGCCGCGACCTTCTCGTCGGCAAGGACGACCTTTGTAGGCGGCAGCAACTTTGCGCGTGCAGCCTCGTCGAAGAACCGCTGAAGACCTTGCTGCTCGCGATCGCCAAACGTGTAACGGATGTTCTCGTGCAGATACGCAACGTACGGCTCCTCGGCGAGGCCGCGCTCAGTCGCCCACCCGTGGGCAATCGCTTGGCGACGCTCGAGCCCTTCGTTCATCGCCTTGACGATCAGTTCATTTTCGCGCGTGCTCACGACGTGTGCCTTCGAAGCCCACGCTGCAAAAACAAACGGCAAGCCGGTCCAATCGGTCCATGCCGCAGCCAAATCGATCACATGCGGGTACTTTTCTCGCGAAAGCAGCGCCCGATCGCCAATGATCAGAGCAGCCCTCCCCTCGCCCACGAAGTCGATCGCCTCACTCGCGGGAAGACCGATCCACTTGGGCTTTCGCCCTAAGCGATGCTCGACGATCAGTCGCGCAAGTACGGCGCTCGTCCGCGATGACAGATCGACCGCGATTTCGCGAACGGTTTCAACGGGCTCGTGCGACACAATGACGACACTGCCCACGGCGCCAAAAGCACCGATAGCGCTTCCCGGCAAAAAGACGAGATCGCCGATCGATGCGGCAGCCGCAACGGGAATGAGCGCAACGTCGCACTCATCCTCGGCGAGCTTGCGCGCGACTTCGGATGGCAACGCTAGCTCAAGCGAGAAAGCGTCGGGATCAAGCGCCTCGTAAAGAGGACGCGCATTGAGGTATTCGACAGCCGCGACCCGAAGCGTCATTTTGTCACCTTCTTTGTTACGAAAGCACTCGCAAATGGCGGTCAGCTTTGCGGTCGCGAACCTTGAGCGCCGCCTCTGGCATGGCGTTGGGCAACCATTCGCGCACAACGTTGTAGTGGGTGTCTCGCTCGACCGGCACGCGCGCTGCCTCACGTATCAGTCGCACGAGCTCGTCGTAACGTAACCCTTGCGGTGACGAAGACCCGGCTGCGTGATAGATGGTCTCGTGAACGATCGTGCCGTCAATGTCGCTTGCGCCAAACCGTAAACCAACTTGAGCAATCTTCGGTGTCATCGACACCCAGTACGCTTTGATGTGGGCAACGTTGTCGAGCATCAAGCGGCTTACCGCAAGGGTACGCAAGTCGTCGACAGCCGTAGGTGCGGGCAAGTGCTTCATGCCATTGCCATCAGGATGGAATGCAAGTGGGATGAACGCAGCAAAGCCGTGCGTTTCATCTTGCAGCTCGCGCACACGTTGCAAGTGATCGACACGATGTTCGAACGTCTCAATGTGGCCGTACAGCATCGTCGTGTTGGTGCGCATGCCGAGTCGGTGAGCGATGCGATGCACCTCGAGATACTGCTCGGCCGTCGCCTTATCGTGACTGATGCGCGATCGCACTTCAGGATGAAAAATTTCTGCGCCGCCGCCCGGCAAACTGTCGAGGCCAGCCCTTTGCAAGCGCAAAAGCACCTCTTGATGTGACATTTGATAGTGCTCGGCGAAGAAGTGGATTTCGACCGCCGTAAAGCACTTCATCACCACGTCGGGTTTGATGCGCTTGAAGCCAGCGAGCAGCGCCTCGTAGTACGAAAATGGCAAACCTGGATGAAGCCCATTGACGATGTGAATCTCGCTCGGCGGGTCGTCCATTCGCACTTCGAGCTCACGCCACGCCTCTTCGAGCGACATCGTGTGAGCACCGGGAGAGTGCGCTTCGAGCTTGGCGAACGAACAGAAGAGACAAGAGGCAACGCAAACGTTCGTTACTTCGATACGCATGTTGCGATTGAAGTAAACGCGATCACCGTGCAGGCGCTCGCACACTTCGTTCGCCAATGCGCCGATGGCGAGCAGATCGGGCTCGAGAAACAAGGTCATGCCGTCATCGAACGACAAGCGCTCCTTCGAACGCACTTTGTCAACCACCTTACCTAGTTCCGTCGTCACGACGCCTCCACGAATTCCGCGACTTTCCCAGACGCCGCAAGCACATCGGCGAGCTCGCGCTTCTTGACTGAAGCGAGCAACAAGCGCTTGCTCCGCTTGCCGACGCCGCCAAGTTCTTCTTCCGCAATCGCGAGACCGCGCTTGTTTCGCATCGCGCCGCAGAGTTCATTCGCACCGAACGAAAGAGCGACTTCTGCGAGCTCGATCCCAACGCGTTCGAGATCAACGGCGATGGTTGCGCTTCGCTCAGAAAAGATGCGCGCGAGCGACACTTCACGCAAAAATGCGAGACCACGCTCATCGCTCTCGTGTGCGCTTTTTTTCGACGCAGCGGCCACCCGAACGCGATCGCCCACCTCGCGAAGGCGAATCGTATCGGCGAGCGCACCGAGTAAGATCCAGTCAGCCTTTTCAACTTCGTCCCTGATCGCAACGAGGTCGGAAAACCTTGCTTGATCGCGAAGCTCGAGCACGCGGAGCAATCCCGCGGCCTCGAGGGCGTGATGCACAAGCGCGCTCATCATGACTCCCCC
>JAHFDZ010000070.1:19499-22835 GCA_023248745.1 Myxococcales bacterium
GACCGTGTTCACGAGATCATCGAGCGTCTTTGGCTTACCGTAGAAAGATGGCATCGCGGGGATAACGTCGGCGCCAGCGCGAGCGATCGCGGTGAGGTTTTCCAAATGGATCAAACTGAGTGGCGTTTCACGCGGCACGACGATGAGCTTGCGACGCTCCTTCAACATAACGTCGGCGGTGCGCGTGAGCAGCGTGTCAGAAATGCCGTGAGCGATGCGACCGACGGTCCCCATCGAACACGGAACGATCGCCATCGCGTTCCAGCCGGCACTTCCGCTCGCAAAGGGTGCGCGGTAGTTCCGCAAATCCCAAATGGGAAACGGGATGGACTCGCGCAGATCACCACCGCATTCGAGTGACCAAACCTCCGACGCTGTGGATGAAATGCACACCGCAACCTCAAGGTCACCTCGCTGTTTCACGCAACGGTCGAGCACCTCAAGCAGACGGCGCGCATAGGGAGCACCGCTGGCGCCTGTGATGCCCACTACAACCTTGGTCACGACGGAACCTCGGCAACGACGAGCGACGCAATTCCAAGCGTCAAATCGATGCCCGACACGTTACAAAACCCGACCGATCGAAGCAGGCTCTCGTACTCGGCGCGCGAGAGAAACTTCGCCATGCTGTCGCTGAGGTATCGATAGGCGGCCGCGTCACCTGCCAGCGCCTGCCCAACCGCCGGAAGGACAACGCGCGCAAACGAAGCACTCCACGAGCGCGTAATGGGTCGCGACGAACGAAAGAACTCGAGCGTCACAAAGCGAGAACCGGGCGTGAGCACGCGCCTCACTTCTTGAAGGGCCTTTTGCGTAATTGAAACGTTACGAATTCCAAATGAACAGACAGCAGCGTCAAACGACGCGTCTGCGAATGGCAGCGCCATCGCGTCGGCAACGACCCGTTCGGCGGTCGGCACTTTGTGTTTCCCGCGTTCGAGCATCTCGGCGGCGAAATCCGCCGCGGTGAGCGACACGTCGGGGTACGCGTCCGCCAATCCCTGTGTCACATCAAGGGTGCCTGCACAAAGGTCGAGCACGCGAGCACGTGGCTTTGGCCTCAAGGCAGCGATCGCGTCACTCCGCCACCGTTGATCGATGCCTGCTGAGAGGACCCGATTGAGCAGGTCATATCGAGGCGCAATGCGATCGAACATGGATCGTACGGCGTCCGCATGTTCGTTTTGTCTACCTTTTCTCGCCGAAACGTCTGCAATGGGGCCACTCATGAAACCTCCTATAAGTTTCAAAATCTTTTGAAAGTAGTTAGGGAGTGCTTTTCTCGCCGTCAAGGAGGCTTGGCGACCCGACCTCAAGCGTCATACGACTGAAGGCGATGAAACCCGCCGACCACCCCGAGTACTTCCGCGTCCCAGCTCCGGAAGGTCGATCGCGCGAGAGCACCATCGTGCTCGATCGCGATGGCAATTTTTGGCACGACGGCACCCGAGTGGACCATTCGCAGATCGAGCTCGCGTTCCATCAATGGATCAGCCGACACCCCGACGATGGCCGATATGTGCTCACCAACGGTTACGATTGGACGTACTTTACGGTGGACGATGTGCCTTACTTTGTGAGGGACACGCGCGTAGGCGACATGGGCATCGAGCTGCTCCTCAGCGATGGAACGAGTGAGCCTTGGAACCTCGAAGACACTACGGTTGACGGAAACGGCCGACTTCAAGTCCTCGTAAAGGACACAGCCGATGGCGGTCCATACACCGCAAAATTCAGTCGTCTCGCACAACAGGCGCTCGAACCGCTCCTCCACGACGAGGAAGGCCAAGTGGTGATTCGTACCCGCTTTGGTGCATTTTCGCTTCCTGCGCCGTAGCTAGCCCTTCACCGCCACGTCGGAGAGAATTTCAGGTACCATGCCGGCACAATGCGCCTGCTCATTGCCGACAAGCTTCATCCCCGCGCGATCGAAGAACTGCGCACCCTTCCGGTAGATGTTCTTTACGAACCCGAACTCACGAAAGAAACGCTCGACAAACACATGTCGGGGGTCGGCATTCTGATCGTTCGCTCCACTGAGGTCACCGCCGAAGCGATCGAAGCGGCAAAGCAGCTCAACTTGATCGTCCGCGCCGGTGCGGCGTTCGGCAGCATCGATGTGCGTGCGGCGAGTCGCAAGGGCATCTTCGTCGCCAACTGCCCAGGCAAGAACGCATCGGCGGTCGCCGAACTGGTCTACGGATTGGTCATCGCTCTTGACCGTCGCATCCCTGACGCAGTCTCCAAGCTTCGCGCAGGCGGGTGGGAACGCGCTGAATTCAGCAAGGCCGAGGGACTTTGGGGAAAGACACTTGGCATCGCCGGGTTTGGCGCAATCGGTCGAGAGGTCGCGGCACGCGCAAAAGCGTTCGGCCTCAACCCTGTGGCGTGGAGCCGTTCACTCTCGCCCGCAAAGGCGGCAGAAGCTGGCGTCGGTTTTGCCGCGTCGCTCGACGAACTTGCGACTCGGTCCAATATCTTGACGATGCATTTGCCGCTCACCGATCGCACCAAACAAATCGTGAGCAAGCGTGTGCTCTCTCAACTTCCGCCTCGCGCGATGTTCATCAACACCGCACGCGCCGATCTGGTCGATACCGAAGCGCTCATCGAAGCGATCGAAAAGGACAAGCTTCGCGTTGCGGTCGACGTCTACAGCGACGAGCCGAAGGGCACTTCCATCTACGAGAATCGCGTGATTCACGCAAAGGGCCTCGTCTACGGCACGCCCCACATCGCAGCGGCGACCGATCAGGCGCAGCTATCGGTCGCGACTGAAGCGGTGCGCGTCATTCGTTCATTCTTGCTCGAAGGCACGGTTCCCAACGTCGTCAACGTATCGAGTGCTCCGTCAGGTCGCTTTCAGATGGTGCTGCGCATGGCAGACAAGGTTGGCACATTCGCAAACGTGCTTGCTGTTCTCAAGCGCCACAGCATCAACGTAGAAGAAGTACACAACACGACGTTTGAGCATTCGGGCGCGGCGTGCGCAAAACTCCGCATGGTGACAAGACCCTCAGAAGCGTGTGTGACCGAGATTCGCGCCTTCGAAGAAGTGCTGCACGTTGACGTGATCACGTTGCCCATCTTCGCTTGATTCGCTTGATTCGCTTGATTCATGGGGCAACGATTGGCTGTTCAATTGTACTTTCGTAGTTACATAGTAGCCGCGGTCCTCGGTCTCGGCGCGGCCGCATGCAAGACTACGGAGGTGCCCGCCGACGCGAGCACGACCAACGTTTCGCAATCGACGGGCACGTCGCACATAGGCGATGCGTCCGTTGCAGACTCCAGCACAGCGCGCAAGGGTGATGCATCGACAGCAGACGCGAAGGC
>JAHFDZ010000313.1 GCA_023248745.1 Myxococcales bacterium
TACAGCATTTTCACCATCACGGAGTCATCCATCACGTAGCCGTCGCCAATGTCGAATACAGCCGACTCACGGATCACAAATCCGCGCGCCTCATAGATTGCGATCGACGACGTATTCCGCTTGTTGACAGTCAGGACCACGCGCGTGCATCCAAGCGTGCGCGCGTGCGCTTCGACGTGCGTCATCATGAGTGAGCCGAGACCACGGCCTCGCCTTTCGGCAAGGAGATAAAGTTGCTCGAGCTTCATCTCTTCGGCGGACAGACGCGCATAGCTAAAGTACCCAACTGCATCGCCACCTTCCCGCACCACGAGCAGCCAGCGGTCGTCGGCATTGATGTATGCAACCAACTTGTTTGGCGCGTAGCGACCGGCCAGCATGTACTCGATTTGGCTCGCGCTAATGATTGAAGCGTAGTGCTGGCGCCAGATGCGTTCGCCGAGCGAGGCGACGACACTGAAATCGGCAGCCGTAATCGGCGCGCATTGCGCATTCATGATGAGTCCCTATATCGCGATTCGGGTTCCGTGCTTCGAGCAGACAGACGTTTGCGGGGATTTTTTGGCGGTGCGCCTCGCCGTTCACGGCGCATCCACGTCGTGCTAGTTCGAGACCCTCAATGGCTTCTCTTCCTCTGCATCCGATGGTCGCGTTTGCACGCAAGCAGCAGCGTCGGCTTGTGAAATTTTACGTCCTGTTCGGCGCGTTGTTCACGGCGCTGGGCTATCTCGCAGAAGTGACGACACTGATCATCGTCTTGTTGCTCGCGTTCGGAGCGGCTTTTGGAGGCGTGTACTGGAGTTGGGGCCGCACGATCGCCTCCGCCTCGCTCGTGCAGATCAACAACACCGCGTACCAACATCTGGCAAAAGGCGAGCACGCCGAAGCGGAAGAATTGCTCAAGAGCATTGACAATCCGCCGCCGTACTTGAGATGCGCGATCGAAGGTCAGCTCGCCCTCCTTGCGATGGCGCGTGGCGATCTCGCTTCGGTGAAAGTGCATGCGAACAACACATTGGCGCAGCCCGTTAGGTTCATGTCGCGAAGCCATCAATCGATGCAGCGCGCATCCGCCTACAGCTTGTTGGCCCTTTGTGCGGCGTTCGACAAGAACCAGACAGATGTCGAGAGCAACGTTTTAGCAGCGTGCAAAATCAAAAGTGCGATGCCCGAGACCATCGCGCGCACAGCGGTCGCCGAATGCGTCCTTGCGTGGCAGCAAGGCGATCGCGAAACGCTCGCAACGCTGCTGCAAGCAAAAGCTCGGGCAATTCGCTTTGCATCGCCGCGCGAACGCGTGCTCGTTCGTACGATGCACCGTTACATGGCGATCGACGGCTCATCGGTCTACCGCGAGCCCGCGGAGCGCGATGAAGACGACGCGGTCGGCCTCGCATGGATCAACGCCATCGCGCCCGGCGCAGCGACTTATGCGCCCGTTACCAGTTTCAAATCACGCGCGACGATGCGCGCAGCACTCGAGACCCTTCATCGGGCAGCCCTTCCTGCTCCCGAGAGGATTCGCGGCATGTCGAACGTTCAAAAGGCGGCGCTTGGGATGCTCGTCGTCGCGATCGCACCAACCCCATTCCTCTTCATTCTTCAGGTAGCCGTCCCCGATGGCACGCGTGGCTCCGTGGCGGGCTCAGCCATTGCCGACGTCGCACTTGTCGTACCAGCAATGCTTCTCATTGGATTTGTGGCCGTTCTCTGCCTGCTTGGCTCGCGGCAAATAAGAATGCTCGCCGCGCTTCCTCGCGCAATTCGCATGCGCATCGAGAACGAATCTTCGCAAGCGATCGCCGCACTTCGCCCGCTCTCGGAGTCGCAAGTGGTTGCGGTGTACCCACCGGCATCGCTCCACCTTGCCGATGAACTCGAAATGCAGGGCGCTTGGGTGGACGCGGTCGAAACGACGACGAAAGCGATCTATCGCGTCGCCAAGCAAGAGCTCGCACGCAACACGTTCGCCGACATCGTGCTGCCCGAGCTTATTCGCAAGCGCTCGTTTCTTTCAGCAGTAGGCAACCATCTTGACGATGCGCTTGCCGATCTCGCGCTGTTGCGGCGCGACTTTCCGACGTACCCGTATCTCCCGATCGCCGAATTTGAAACTGATCTTGTTACATTAATAAGGCGCGGCGATCTTGATCAAGCCAAAGCGCTGGTGATGGCGCGCACGCTCGACCTCGGCATTCGGCCCAATGTGCAACTGCTCTGCGACTGGGTCCTTGCAAAAACGGGCGAGCTTTCAAGACGCGATGTCAGGTTGCTTCAAGCCGAAACCGATCGCGAGCCCGGTGCCCTGCAATGGCTCAATGTGGTGGCGCCGGGTTTAGCCACAGCGTCGTGAAGCGAGAAAGTTAGGTGCGCTCGCCTTGCGCGAGAGCCTGTTCGATCGCCTGACCCGCGGCAAGGACGTCGCGATCGGCACCTGGCAGCCCGACAATTTGAACGCCGATGGGCAACTCGCCCCTCGAACGCCGAATCGGTACGGTGAGGCCCGGACTGCCGGCAAGATTGACCCACACCTGATAGCTGAGGGTCGACACGGGGCCGAGGGTTCGCATCGACCAACCATGCGTTGGAGCAGGCGTTGGAAAAATCGGACAAACCGCGACGCCTCCCTCGCCAAGAAGTTCCGTCAACTGCGTGAGCAAACGCTTTCGCCACTTGAGGCCATCCACGCCGAGCGCCCTGAGCAAGCGCGAGCCGTAGTGACTGCTGCACCAGTACAAGAGGGCGCCGCTACTCACGCGAGACTCTCCGCGCAAACACTCGCGCAGTGGATTCCAGAGCTCGCCGTTACCAAAACCTCGCGCGATGGAAGCGCGCTCGTCATCCGCGATCATTGCGGTCCATCCAAGCCCAGCGAGCCGCCGAGCACTTGGAGCAGATGCCACCGGAACCATTCCAAAAGACACCAAGGCATTCACCGCCGTCGTGACAGCTTGGTGCACCCCAGCATCGCTCGTGATGACTCCATCGTCCGACCAAAACGCGACGCGACGCCCACGCAGTGATGTGGTCTCGAGGAGTTCCGGTGCCGCGCCACGCATCACATCAAACGCGGCGGCGACATCGCCGACGTTTCGCGCCATCGGTCCGATGGCCTCTAACTCTGACAACCTACCTTCGGGTGCTGGCCAGTTACCGATTTCGGAGAGCGTGCCGCTCGTCGGGCGAAAGCCTACGATTCCTGTAAAATGTGCGGGCAGACGAATGCTCCCGGCGATGTCGGTTCCGATGCCCATCGGCGACCCATGGGCCGCAATCACAGCGGCCTCGCCACCCGATGATCCTCCGACTGTGCGGGTCACATCCAATGGGTTGTTCGTTCGTCCAAAGAGGAGGCTGTCGGTTTCCTGCGCCCAGCAATTGTCCGGCAGATTCGTCTTTCCAAGGACAATAGCGCCTGCCTCTCGCATGCGGGCCACAACCACCGCGTCTGCTGTCGCCCGATGGGTGCGACGCGATACGAGCCCGCAAGACGACCCCATGCCCTCCACGTCGAGACAGTCTTTGACCGTAAAGGGCACGCCGTGAAACGGTCCGACTGGCGTGCGGGTTTCGATCAACGCGTCGGCGACTTCGGCCTCTCTTCGTGCGCCATCGAAGTTGTAACGCACCACCGCATTCGTCGAAGGGTTGCTCTCCACGATTCTGGCAATATGGGCCTCGACCACCTCAACCGCGGACACTTCTCGACGTTGAATTTTGTCCGCCAAAGTGAGCGCGGACAGCGCCGTGAGTGCTGACATCAATGATTGGTATCCGCGCGACGGAGAGTTCTCAATCGCAATCAGGCCATATTGCCGCGGAGCCCTCCAGAAAAATTCCGGACTCAATGGCTTCGGTTGTTGGCGATCTGCAACAAGTACGCAAACAACACGAAGAGCTAAGGCCTACACACCTTGTTCAGCTCGGTCGAGAGAACATCGCTCTTTTGCGTCGCGCGCTTCAGAAGCATGTGAGCATTCGTCACTTTCGCCTCAAGGTTCTTCGAAGCCTCGAGCTGTTTTGAAAGCTCGCCCACCACCTTGTCGGCCTCGGCAACCGCTTTCGTCCAAGGCGTGATGAGTTCCGCGAGTGCCTTATCTTTCCACTCGAACTTGCCGAAGGCTTCTGCGGCCTTGGCCACCTTGACGAAGTCATCGCCGGACTTCGGCTCGGCAGGAATTTCGCTTTTTACCTTCTTGCATTCGCCATCGGACTTCTTCGCGCAATAGGCAACCAACTTGACGGTTGAATCTGTCATTGCCTCCTTGGCCGTCTTGGCGCGCTTCATGATGTCGCCTTTGCCAAGGGTACCAAGCTCGCCGAGCGCCAACTTCATCTCGCGCGTCGCCTGACTCGTGTCGCGCGCAATGATTTCGTACTCCGCCACGATCTTCTTGAGTTCGGGCGTCGTGACCGAAGCCGCGGCAAGACTCGACGCCATCTTCTCAGCGAGCGCCGCGAGCTCGCTGTTTTGTTCGTCGAACCCGGCGTCTTCACCAACCTTTGGGCGCCCCGTCTTATCGGTCGAGTCGTTCAGAATATTGACGATTTTCGCGCACTCGGCGGAACGTCGATCGCAACCCGTGATACCCGCCGCAAGCGCAAGCAAGACCCACGCAGTCTTCACGATTCTTCCTCATCGGCGGGATCGATGTACCCAATGTCGAGGCGCGCGCGCTTCGGAATCACAACGAGACCGCCCTCTGTCACCGAGAACCGCCTGCGATCTTCCTCGAGATCGTAGCCAATGACCGTGTTCGGAGGGATCTCAACGTCCTTATCGATAATCGCGCGCCTAATCCGTGCATGACGACCCACGTGCACGTTCTCGAAGAGCACGCACTCTTCGATCTCGCTGAACGAATTGATACGGGAGCCGACACCCAAAACGCTGCGGTGAATGCGGCCTCCCGAAATAATGCACCCGTGCGACACCAGCGAATCGGTCGCGATGCCGACACGCGCTTGCGCTTCGTCGCGAAACACGAACTTAGCCGGCGGATCGTGCGTCACGCCCGTGCGAATGGGCCACTTGCGGTTGTACAAATTGAAAAGCGGATGAATCGCGACGAGATCCATTTGCGCTTCCCAATACGCATCGATCGTCCCGATGTCGCGCCAGTAGCCAATGCCTTCGCCCTGCTCGCCTGGAACGACGTTCGTCGCGAAGTCGTAGATGAAGACGTTGTCACCTTGGTTGACTAATTTTGGCAGAATGTCGTGGCCAAAATCGTGCCTGCTTTGATCGATTTTCTCGTCTTCGAGAAGCTCACGCAGAAGAATTTCAGTTTGAAAGATGTAGTTGCCCATCGACGCAAGACACATTTGGTCGTTGCCCGGCATCGTTGGCGGGTTCTCCACCTTCTCGTGAAAGCCAACGATGCGGCCTTCGGCGTCGGCTTCGATGACGCCAAACTCGCGCGCTTGCGCCTTTGGAACAGGAATCGCCGCCACCGTGACGTCGGCGTTCCTGGCGACGTGCGCCTCGACCATTTGGCGCACATCCATTTTGTAAACGTGATCGCCGCCAAAGATGCACACGAGCTCGGGCTGTTCGTCCGTGATCACATTTTGGCATTGGAAAACGGCGTCAGCCGAGCCACGGAACCAAGACTTGCCGGTGCGTTGCTGCGCCGGAATCGCCTCGATGAACTGGTCAAGAATCGGAGCCAATCGCCAAACGCGCGCAATGTGCTCCTCGAGCGATGCGCTCTTGTACTGAGTAAGCACCTTGATGCGGGCGAGGCCGCTGTTCACGAAGTTCGAGAGGACAATGTCGATGATGCGGTAGCGGCCACCAAACGGGACCGCAGGCTTTGCTCGATCGAGCGTAAGCGGATGCAGGCGTTTGCCCTCGCCGCCCGCAAGCACCATGACGAGCACCTGGTTCAATGTGTCGCTAAGCGCAGACATCTCAAATGCGATGGTACGTGGTTCGATCCAACAACGCCCACAAGTGGACGGTTGGACGCGCCGGCTTCGGGCATTTGCATAAGCTGGGACCTCTTCGGGAAGTGCGTTACCCTTCGGTGGCGTTCTGAGGTGCGAAGCATGAACATTCGGGTCCGCATCGCTATCGCAGCCGGTTGGGTCGCTCTCGCAGGGGCGTCCGCAGCCGTTGTCCACCGAGTTTGGGTGCCAAAAGACGGCCCGATCGCGGGTCTCCGCCTCCGCGGCGAAGCACTTGGGGCCGGAGACGCGCCGGCATCGTTCGTTGACGCGATCGGCAAGCGCGTCCTTGAACGCAAGGTAAAGGTCGTCATCGCAAACGGCTCTGGCGAAACCATCGTCGCTGAAAAAACGCTGGCTGAGCTTGGCGTGCACGTCGACGCCGAAGCCACCACGGCCATGATCGAAAGCGTCGGCAGAGACGCGCCTGTTCTGGAGCGCATCGAACTCGCCCGACGCGCACGCCGTGGTGAA
>JAHFDZ010000071.1 GCA_023248745.1 Myxococcales bacterium
GGCCAATTGGTCAACAAGTTTACCCAACAACGACACCGAATTTGTCGCACGCACAAGTGCAAACCTGCACGATCCCCGATGCGATCCAAGCCGGGCGCTGCGCCACCGTTGCCAACTGTCCGGGCCTCTCCGCCAATCGCGTCATGGTCGTCAACCCGCCGAACATGGCCGGTGCCATTGCCGAGTGCGTCACCGACAACAACTGGACGACTTACAAAAACGATGGCACCGGCAAGCTCGCGTGCAAGACGCCGGAGTGCTCCTCGTCGAAGTCACAAGCAACACTCGCGACGGTCAACATGTTTGTCATGTTCGATAAGTCGGGTTCAATGTGCTCGAGCAGTCCCGATTGCACGGTCCCGAGCGCGACATCAAGCTGGGGACTTACGACGTCGGCACTCAAGACGTTCTTTCGAGATAGCAACTCGGCAGGCATGAATGTCGGGCTTCGCTTCTTCCCCGACACCGTTAACGGGAGTGCGTGCGATAGCAGCAATTGCGGCTTCAACACCTGCGGCGTTCCTCAAGTTGCGCTCGGTCCGCTTGGCAGCGGAACTGTCGCCTCATATCCACCGGCTCCGGCCGATTGCACGACGAGTGCCGATCCGCATGAGTGCGATCTTCTGAAGGCGATCGATTCGCGCTACCCCAACGGTGGAACGCCGATCTACGGCGCGCTTGGCGGTGCATTGCAATACATGGAGACCCAGGCCTACTCAGCTCCGTACCAAAGGTGGGTTGTCGTATTTGTAACTGATGGCGATCCCAATGGTTGCGATACCGACGAAACCCACATTCAACAGCTCGCGCAAGACGCCTATCGAGACTTCGGCATCGTGACCTATACGGTTGGAATCACCGGCTCGAATGCGACGTTCATGTCGAACATCGCCACGGCTGGTGGTGGACAATCGTTCATGCTCTCGGCAACAAACGCGGACGTCGAGCTTGTCACTGCGCTCAACTCAATTCGCGCCTCTTCGGTGAGTTGCGACTATCCGCTCAATCAAACCGCAGCGCTTGATCCAAACAACGTTTCACTCACGTTCACGCCGACGAGCGGTACCGCGCAGTCGCTGGCAAAGGTCAACTCGCTTGCCGATTGTGGAACGGGTTGGTATTTCGACAATCCCACGACCCCGACGAAAATCTCGCTTTGCCCAACGACGTGCAACACAGTGAAAGCCGACCTCACGGGTAAGGTCGATCTCGAGGTGGGCTGTTCGACGCAGGGAGGTTCGGGCGACATCAAAGAGTCGTACACGGCTACATGTCCCGATGGCACCGTTCCACAGTGGGGCTTCCTCACGTATTCGTCGAACACGCCAGGCAACAGCAACATCCTCTTTCAAGTGCGAACTTCCGACGACGCGACCACGTTTGCCAACGAGCCAGCGCCGGGGGACCTAAAGGACATCATCACCGCGCACGACAACGTCGCGCCTTACACATCGAATACGCAGGTGTGCGCGATGTCAGGGCCGTCGCCTTGTCCTGCCAATGTTTACAATGCCATTGGTCAGACGGCAGCGCGTAAGAAGTCGATCGAGGTTCGAACGAAGCTCACATCGTCCACCACGGGTGGCAGCCTTCCGGTGCTGTCGGCGTGGAACATCAGCTACTCGTGCGTTGACGCGGAGTAACGTTCGCTTCCGCCGGCCTTGCTACTTTGGCGGTCGAACAGTGGTGCCGCGCTTCCAGTTGCGCGCCGCAGCGATGCGCGCGACGTAGAGGTCGCGCTGAATGCGGAGTGCCCTTGGAAGAGTCGCCCCGATTTTGTCGAAGAACTCGCCGTGCGATTCGATCTCGGTGCTCCACTCGTCGAGATCGACGTTGCACGCTTCGTCGACCGTGTCGGAGGGAACGTCGAGGCCTGAGAGATCGAGGTCGCCAGCTTTGGGAACCCAGCCGAAGAGGGTTTCCTGGCCGCCGACGCGAAGGCGCGCGCGGTCAACGATCCATTTGAGGACGCGCATGTTCTCGCCGAAGCCTGGCCACATGAATCGCCCGTTTTTGTCTTTGCGAAACCAGTTGACCATGAACAGCTTCGGTGGATTCGTAATGCTGCCTTGCATCTCGAGCCAATGAGCGAAGTAGTCGCCCATGTTGTACCCACAGAACGGAAGCATCGCGAAGGGATCGCGGCGGACGACGCCGACTTGACCCGTTGCGGCTGCGGTCGTTTCAGAACCCATGGTCGCGCCCATGTACACGCCGTTCATCCAATTGAACGCTTGCATCACGAGCGGAATCGTTGTGGCGCGCCGGCCGCCGAAGATGATCGCGGAGATTGGAACGCCTTGTGGATCATCGGCGTACTTTGAGAGTGACGGGTTGTTGCGTGCAGGAGCCGTGAAGCGCGCGTTCGGGTGCGCAGCTTTCTCGGTGGTGCCAGCCTTCCAGGGACGGCCTTGCCAATCGATAAGCTCGGGTGGTGGCTCCTTGTCTTTACCTTCCCACCACACGTCGCCGTCGGGTGTACGCGCAACGTTGGTGAAAATTGTATCTTTCGCGATCGATTTCATCGCGTTGTAGTTGGAGTCGTAGCTCGTTCCGGGTGCGACGCCGAAGTAGCCTGCCTCGGGGTTGATCGCATAGAGGCGACCGTCTTCGGGATTGATCTTCATCCACGCGATGTCGTCGCCGACCGTCCAAATTTTCCAGCCCTTGAAGCGCTTGGGCGGAATCATCATGGCGAAGTTGGTCTTGCCGCACGCGCTGGGGAACGCCGCCGCGACGTAAGTGACTTCGCCTTCCGGACTCTCGACGCCCAAGATGAGCATGTGCTCGGCGAGCCAACCTTCGTTGCGTCCCAAGTAGCTGCCGATACGAAGTGCGAGGCACTTCTTGCCAAGAAGGACGTTGCCGCCGTATCCGCTGCCGACGCTCCAAATGGTGTTGTCTTGCGGGAAGTGGCAGATGAATCGTTTCTCGGGATCGACGTCGAGTGTGCAGTGCATGCCGCGATTGAAGTCGTTTGAATCACCAAGCATGGTGAGGGCGCACGTGCCCACGCGCGTCATGATGCGCATGTTGAGCACGACGTAGACGCTGTCGGTGATCTCGATGCCGACCTTTGAGATGGGCGAACCCAGTGGCCCCATCACGTACGGAATGACGTACATGGTCCGACCGCGCATCGAACCGTCAAGCAATTTACCGAGTTTTGCGTAGCCCTCTTTTGGGTCCATCCAGTTATTGGTGGGGCCCGCCTCTTCCTTCGTGGGTGTGCAGATGAAGGTGAGGTGCTCGACGCGCGCGACATCGTTCGGATTCGAACGATGCAGGTAGCAGTTCGGCAGCTTTTCTTGATTGAGCGGCTCGAGAACTTTGGCTTCGACGGCCTGTTTGGTGAAGCGCTCGTTCTCAGCCGCCGAGCCGTCGACCCAAACGATGCGATCGGGCTTGCAAAGGGCTGCCATTTCGTCAACCCATTTGACCAATTGAGCATTCGTTGTCACCGGTTTGCCTGATGCATCGAGCGGTAAGGTTGTCATCGCGGAGGAAGAAATAACACAAACGGGGCGGCGCGCATCCGCTGTCCGCAGCTGAGCTGGGAGGCTTTCGTGGGGCATGGGACCGACCGCATTTGCAAGTGTTTTGCGCTAATATTCCTCTGGGAATGCGCAGAGCCACTCGTTCGTCTAACTTTCTGATGACCCTTTCACGCCGTTCATCGAGCGCGATACTCGCTTTGGCGTCTCTAGGGGCATGTTCGCGCGGCGGGGCCGAGGCGGCGAGAGTGCCTTCCGTCGTCGCGCCCATTGCAGCGGTCTCTCCTGCAGATGATGGGCGGCCGTCGAAAGGCGGCGCGAAGGGCAAGGAGCACTCGGCGGCGCTCGAACAATTGCGGGTCGCGCCGCTCGAAGTGCGCGTGGATCGCTACCACACCTTTAGCTTGCCTCTGCCCGATGCTCCCCATTGGACGCGGGTTAATTTTTGGAGCGTGAAGACAGCGGCGGGTTTTCGCTATGGCAAGGCTCACCACGGGCTTGTGACCGCCTTCGTGCGCGAAGTTGCCGAAAGCGCCGACCCGCGTCGATGCGTCAAAGACTTCGAGGGTTGGGCGAAGCGTCGTACCGATGCATTCGAGGTTGACCTTGCACTCGACAAGCCCGCCGCGTTTGCATGGCATGACACGACGGTCGAAGTGCAAGGCGTGCGCGCGCACATCGCAACGTTGGCGTTGAACGAGGACTACGCCGCGGCCTACGCCGTCTATCCCGCGTGGCGTGGTCAGTGTCTCGCCGTGGGGGTTGCCATTCCGGGCCAAGAAGACATGGTCCGCGCGGTGCAGGTAAGAGACCGATTCGTCGCTGAGGTGCTGCCTTACGTAAAGGTCCTCGCGGACCATCCGCCTAAAGAGTCGTTTTAGGGCTCAAGTTTTCGAGATGCGTCCAAGCCAAGCGATAAGGGCTTGAGAGAGAGCTTCGGGTTGCGTCCAGTGCATCATGTGCCCGGCGCCTTCGAGATCAACGCGTTCGAGCTTCGCAAATGCAGCCAAGCGCTCGGCCTCGTCGGGCGGATGAAACCCTTGTTCGCCGCCGCCTACAAATAGTACATGTGATGTTACCTTTTGAGCAAACGCGATGAGGGTGCGCGCGTAGAAAGGTGTCGGCGACAACGTGCGATGAAGCGGATCGAACGCCCACGATACCGAGCCATCTTCATTCTTTGTCACGAGATGAAGCAGGCGCGTTCTTAGTACGCTCAAATCGACGCCGGGATGCGAGAGTGCAAGCCGCGAGAGAGCGTCTTCCATCGAGAACGTGCGCGTGGTCTTGCCCTGCAATTCATTGACGCCAAAAACCCACTGTCGCATTCGATTGGGCACACTCTCCGGCGGATGATCAGGTGGGCCGACGCCTTCAAGAACAGCGAGTGCCGAGACACGCTCCGGAAATGCGCCTGCAAAAAGGGTGGCGATCGTTCCTCCCATCGAGTGACCGATGAGAATGGGGGCACCCGTAAGCCCGAGGGCCGCGAGGATTCCGTGCACGTCGAGGACGTAATCGGGGAAGTGGTAGTAGGTGCCGTCTGGGATGCGCGCGCCTTCGCCGTAGCCTCGCATGTCGAGCGCGATGCACCGATAGCCCGCTTGGGTAAGGTGGCTTGCGACGAGATCAAAAGTCGCCGCCGCGTCCATGTAGCCATGCAAAAGCACGATGTCGCCGAGCGCCTCATGGCCCGCTGGTTCCCACATAAGGACGCGATGCTTCAGCGATCGAACGAATACGTGAACGCTCTTCACAACCCAATTGTCGCATGGTGCGATAGCCTGCGGGAGACATGAGTCACACGATCACGCTCATTCCCGGCGACGGCATCGGTCCCGAAGTCGCCGACGCCACCAAGCGCGTGCTCGAAGCCGCCGGTGCGCGAATCTCATGGGAAGTCCACAATGCCGGTGCCGAGGTGGCCGAAAAACGCGGAACAACGCTTCCCAACGAAGTGCTCGAGTCAATTCGTCGCAACAAGGTTGCGCTCAAAGGCCCGATTGGCACGCCGATTGGCAAGGGCTTCAAGTCCGTCAACGTGACGTTGAGGCAAGCACTCGATCTCTACGCGAACGTCCGACCGGTGCGCAGCCTTCCCGGTGTCGAACCGCGATTTGAAGGCACGGACATCGTGATTGTTCGTGAGAACACCGAAGACCTCTACGCAGGTCTCGAGCTCATGATTATGCCCGGCGTCGCACAGTCAATTAAGTTGATTACCGAAAAATGCTGCAAACGCATTTGCGAGTACGCTTTCGAGTACGCCGAACGCATGAAACGCAAGCGCGTGACGGTGGTTCACAAGGCCAACATCATGAAGCTCTCAGACGGTCTCTTGCTCGAAGTATTTCGTCAGGTAGCGCAAGGATTCCCGCGCATTGAGCCCGCCGAAATGATCGTCGACGCCTGCGCAATGCAATTCGTAAGGAATGCAAACAAGCTCGATGTGATCGTCACCGAGAATCTCTATGGCGACATCTTGAGTGACCTCGGCGCCGGCTTGGTTGGCGGTCTCGGTATTGTGCCTGGCGCCAACATCGGCGTTGACGCGGCGGTCTTCGAAGCCGTTCACGGGAGCGCGCCCGACATTGCGGGCAAGGGCATCGCCAATCCGACGGCGCTCATTCAAAGCGCCGTGATGATGCTTCACCACCTGGGCGAGCATGTCGCCGGTGACAAAATTGAAAAGGCGCTCACCCAAGTTTACGGCGCCGACAAAGCGCGCACCGCCGATCTCGGTGGCACCCTCACGACCGCGCAATTCACCGAAACCCTGTGCCGGGCGATCGCCGCAGCGTAAGAACGAACTCTGCGCCATCGTCAACAGGGTGAACGAATCGGCGCGCTTAGGCCTCTCCAAAAAGACCTGGCGAACGGCTGAGGTACGCCCGTTCAGTCAGGTTCAAACTTTCTGCCGACGCGAGCGTCCCCAGGTCCAAACAGGTCCAAACGGGGTCTCTGGTCGAATCACAGTAACTTCCACGCTAGAAGTGCTTGTCGACGGCGTCGATCGGTGGCAATCCGCGCGCTCCCCCTTGGAGGTGTCAGCGATGAAGGTTTCAACGATTTCTCTCGCGAGCGCGTCGCTCGCTTTGGCGGTAGCCCTTTCGGCAGGTTGCGGCGTCACAGTCGACCCGAACAAGCTCCTGCCGACCGATGCGGGTAAGGACACCGGCACAAAGACAACGACCAAGACCGATGCTGGTGGCGGTGGTGGCGGCGGCGGTGGCGGCGGCGGAACCGATGCTGGTGGTGGTGGCGGCGGTGGTGACACCGAATGCGCAAAGCAAGACGCAGAAGGCTGCTACAACTGCTGCGCGACGAACCACAAGGCGGGCTACACCACGTTCATGAACGCAGCGCTCGGTTGCTTGTGCACTTCTTCGGTGTGCACCAAAGAATGCAGTGCGACGCTTTGCGCATCGAGCCCATCCAATTCGGACGCGACGTGCAGCGCGTGTATCAAGGCTAAGTTTAATGACTCGTGCGGAGCGTCGTTGGAAGCAGCATGCACTGCCGACACCGACTGCGTCGCGTACGATACGTGCGCGGGAACATGCCCTGCTGAATAAGGCGCCCTCGCGGTAAGAAAGAGGCCACCCAATCGGTGGCCTCTTTTTGTTCAAGCAACTTGCCAATCGTTCAGGCGCGCTTTGAGCTCCGTCGACACCTCGCGCGGCGTGAGGCCGACGGCCACGACGTTGAGCCGATCGGGAGTGAAGTATCGCTTTGCCACCTGCAGGAGATCGTCGCGCGTGATGGCTTGCGTGCGCGCCAAGCGCGATTCGGGGCTCTGTTCGCGCTCGAACAAGGCGCCGAGGCCCCAGTGGTGACCGATCTCGTCCTCGGAGTTGACCATGTGACGCATGTCCCAAGCCGTACGTCGTTGCGCGCGCGCGAGCTCGTCTGGTGTTGGCGGCTCTCGTGTGAGTTGCGCCACGAGGCCGAGTATCTCGCCCACGACTTGCGCGATGCGTGCGTGTTGCACGCCGGCGGAGAAATCGATCACGCCGTCGTCTTCGTAGCCATCGAAGCCACACGACACGTCGTAGCAAAGTCCAAGCTCGTTGCAGAGCCGATGGTAGAGCCGCGTTGACATGCCGTCGTCGAGGACCCGCATGAGCAGCTCGATTGCGGCCGCGTCATCGCTGTATTCGGCCGAAGCGCGAAAACAAACGCGAACGTCTGTCTGGCTGGACATGTTCTCGAGTTGCTTCAACCGAGGCTTCTTTTGCGTGTGCTTGGGCAGTGACGCTTCGATTCTGTTGCCCGACGGCAGCCGTTCGAACGCGCGCTCGCACAAATCGATGACACGTGCCGGGTCGATTGCGCCCGCGAGGACAAGCACCGAATTTTCGCGCGTGTAAAACGTTTGATGATGCTCACGAAGCATCGCTTCGCTGAAGCTGTCGACCTGCGATTGCTTGCCGGTGATGGTGAAGCCGAGAGAGTGATTGGGGTAGATCAGCTTTCGCGAAAGATTGTCGGCGTTAATCTCGCGCCCTTCGTCGTCGAGGTCCTCGAGGATTTCTTCTCGCACGATGCCGCGCTCGAGTTCGATGTCGAAAAACGCGGGCGCGCTCAGTACCTCTCCGAAGAGCGGAAGTGCGACATCAAAGCTCTCTTCGGGCAGCGTGACGGAGAACACGCCGAAGTCAACGTGCGTCGCGGCGTAGAGATAGCCGCCGAGGTCTTCGAAGGCGAGGTTGACCGCGTGCGCACTCGGAAGGCGAGGCGTGCCGCGATAGATCATGTGTTCGAGGAAGTGACTGAGGCCGTTCGATTGCTCGGTTTCGAAACGCGAGCCCACGCGCGAGTAGAGCGCGACGTGGGCTCGCTCTAGATGCGGCTGTGGCAATGCGATAACGCGCAGTCCGCTACCGAGTCGGGAAAAAACGGGTGTCGGGAACGGAAGGCGCTCAATCACCGTTTTCGTCGCTACTGCTGGTTGCGACGCCGCCGTCGGTCTTTTCTTCTTTAAAGAAGGCCTCGTTCCGCTTGATTTCGGCTTTGGCTTTTTCGCGAAGGTGCTTCATGTGCATCGACAGCGCTTCCGTCTGCTTGACTGTCAACAAAGTTGACAAATAAGAGTCGCGCTCCTTTTCGTACTCATCGCGCGTCGCGGTCTTGCGTTCTTTCAGTGTGACGACGTAGCTAGCTTCTCTGGTCCTTGCGAGGCCCTCGAGCCAGTCGTTGTCTTTCGCGGCGAACGCAAACTCGCGGAGTTTGTCGGCGTCTTTTCCTTCGAGATCCGGCGAAAAAAGGTCGCCCGAATGGTTGAACCGACTCGACGTTTTGAACTCAGGCGCATTTTCCGGCAGAAGTTCAGTAATTTTACCTTTTGATGCTTTTTCTTCTGGGGTCTTTGGCGGCTCAGTCGCGCCTGCGTCTGCTGAGGGAGGCTTGATGTCGGGCGAAATACCGAGCAAAGGAAATTTCGCAGGCTTGAGCAAAGCGGTGAGCGCGTCTTCGGGTGTCTTGCCGCCCTTGATCGTTGCGGTCAGGCGATCGGCAAATGCTTTCGCGGCGTCCTTTGCCTTTGCCTTGCGATAGAGGTCTTCGATGACTGCCTTCTTGAGAGCGGTTTCCGCGGCCGCCGCGCGCGTGATGTCGTCGCGCATGATGAGGTGGTAGCCGTAAGGTGACTCGACCGCAGTCTCCGTCATGTGGCCGGGCTTGAGTGACGCGAAGGCCTTCTTGAAGGACTCGACGAAACCTTCGACCATTTTCTCTTCGTATGCGCCGCCCGATGCTTTGCTTCCGGGGTCGTCTTCCGAAAATTCGCGCGCGATCATGCCGAAGGGTTGACCTGCCTTGATGCGTGCTGCGAGAAGCGAGATCTTCTCGAGTGCCTTGTCCTTTTTTGCCTGCGTGTCGCCGTTGAATTTGATCAAAATGTGACGAACGGTGCTCGCTTTGGGCAAGTCGGTTTTTTTGGCTTCGTCGAACGCTTTGTCGACGTCACCTTGGTGCTCTTTTGCCCAAACGTCGATGTCGGCCTGGTTGAATTCAACGAGTGATTCGGCAGCGTAGTCGTCGCGGATCTCGATGTACGAGAGCGTGGCGTTGGTCTTCTCTCGAACGTAAAGCTCGAACGCTTCGGCTTCGCTTACGCGCACGGGTGCCTGGATGAGTTCGCGTACCTTTGCGGCGAGGAGTTCGCGCGATTGAAAGTCGCGAAACTCTTTGTCAGACATGCCGTCCGTCCACTGACTCACGAAGCGGCTGTACGCCTTCATGTCGAACTGCTTGGTCGTCTTGCTCAGAAAGGCCTCGTGCGCTGGAACGAAGCCTTGTGCGGCTTGACCTTGGGGTGCTTTCGCTGGGTCCGCGAAGGCTTGGCTGAAGCGGATGAAGCCATTTTTGAGCTGCACCGTCACTTCGTCGTCCGTCACGCCCATGCCAAGGCGCTCCGCTTCCTGAAGCAAAAGTTCGCGCTCGATAGCGCCTTCGATGGCTTGCTTCTTATCGTTCTTGCCCAGCAATCGCCGATGAAGAGAAAGGGTGGCCTTGAAGTCCGCGGGCGAGATGCAGCGGCTTCGCACGTTTGCGACGCATTCTTCTTTCCACGACGCGAGTCGCGTGTCCGAGCCACGATTGCCGGTGCTGAGAAATGCGAAGCCGACGGCGACGATCACCACGCCGTACACCGCGTTCTTAATGCCCTGACTGCGAAGCGCTTCAACCATCGGTCGTTTTTCCTCGTCTGCTGCCAAAACCAACGAACCGCGGGAATTACCACGCTTTCGGGGCTGGCGTCGACCTTCGCGACTTCTTCGTCGCTAGGTAAGGCGCTTGTCGAATCCGAGCGCTCGACGGAGCAGGGTCATGACCTCGTCGAGCGACTGCGCTTCTGCAGCCACCAGCACGTCGTAGAACTCGTCGAGAAGGTGTGTGGGGTCACCCGGATCGCTCACGGGAACGATCGTACAGGCGCGTTCTTCGAAGCCTGTCGCCAACGCCGCAAGCCCACGAACTCGCCAAAAAAGCTGGGCTTGGTCGTCGTGTTGAAACGCCGAGCGCTGCGCACGAAACGTGGCCCGCACCTCGAGAGGTGGCCCACACTTGACGGACACCAAAGAGTCCAGAATGAGGTTCTCGCGCGGTCTCTCCGCCAGGACGACTTCGTCGCCACGCGTACGAAACACCTCAAAACCCGCTTCGATCAGGTTTCGCTTAAGCTGTGGCAGGGACAAAGACATGGGCGGAGGGCCTCAAAGGCCGAGATTTTCAGCGTTTGCGGCAAGCCGTCAAGAACGACGTATCGGCGCAACCGTTTCGTTAGGCGAATTATGTGCCGAAGCGCTCTTGCGCGATAGAATGCGCAAATATGACGAACGGAGCAACCCGCACGCGGGTCGTCAATTGGTACGTCTCCGGCGGCTTAGTGCACGGGCCTTCTGGCGTGCAAATCGTCGTTGACGTTGATCCTCTGGTGATTGGTCGCGACGAGGGTGCGGGCCTCAAGATCGACGATGCCGAAGTGAGCACGTTGCACCTCGAAGTGCGTGCAGGCTCCGACGGCGTCATCATTCGCGACCTCGGAAGCACCAACGGAACGTTTGTGGGTGCACTTCGCGTTCAAGAAGCGACGGTCACCGTTCCGACCGAAGTGACCATTGGACGCACCAAGCTCACGATCGAACCGACGTCCAAGCGTCGCGTCGATGTTGGGTATCTCGATCGCTTTGGTGGGCTCGTGGGTAGTTCTCCCAAAATGCGCCGCGTGTTCAGCGTGCTCGAGAAGGTCGCGCCGACGCAGTTGAGCGTCCTCATTCTCGGCGAAACCGGGTGCGGCAAAGAAGTGGTCGCGCAGGCGATTCACGATGCGAGTCCACGAAAGAACGGTCCCTTCGTCGTTGTTGATTGCGGGTCCATTCCTCCGACCCTCGCAGAGAGCCTTCTTTTCGGTCACGAACGTGGCGCTTTTACCGGCGCAAACGAGCGTCGCAAAGGTGCGCTTTCCGAAGCCGACGGCGGCACGCTCTTTCTCGACGAACTTGGCGAGTTGCCACTCGAGCTTCAACCGAAGTTGCTTCGCGCGGTCGCTGAGCGAAAAATCAAGCGTGTTGGTGGTTCGACTTACGAAGACATTGACGTGCGCATTCTCGCGGCGACACGACGTGATCTCGGGACCGAAATGAACGCGGGTCGATTTCGCTCCGACTTGTTTTTTCGCATCGCGCAAGTGCGCGTCGAATTGCCGCCACTGCGCGAACGACTCGCCGATGTCGAAGCGCTGGCCATCACGATTTGCGAGCGTGCGGGAAGGGCAGAACAAGCGCCCGCGGTGCTGGCGTGGATCGATCAGCGCATGGGCGGTTACGATTGGCCAGGCAACGTTCGCGAATTGGTCAACGTTGTTTCCGTTGCCGCGACGCTTGCCGATACGCCGGGCGCGATTGACGATGTATTCGCGCTCACGCGAGGAACGATGCCGTCAGTCGAAATCCCACGCTCTGCGGCGACCGCTTTTGCCGAATCGAAGAAGCAAGCCATCTCGGCCTTCGAGCGAGAGTATTTCCGTGACTTGGCAACGCGCGCCAAGGGCAACGTGAGCGAGATGGCGCGTCAAAGCGGGATGGAGCGCCATCACGTGCGCGCTTATTTGCGCAAGTACGGGATCGAGAAGAACGTCAGCGATAACTAAGGCGTCGGCGACGACTAAAACGTCATGCTGACGCCTGCCACTGCGCCTTGCGGAGTGGGCGCGATGAACGGCAATGGCTTCTTGTGTGTCTCGCGAACATCCTTGCTGCCGATGAAATAGTACGCCACGAGCCCTGCGGTAATGGTGCCGAGCACGATGCTCGCGCCGAGGCCGACATGCGCCGTCGTGCGAGCCGTCCGTGCGGTTCCGAGAATTTCTTCGTCGTGACTTGAGTCGACACGCTTCTCTTTGTCGTTCTCGGCCTGTCGGTATCGCGCGTAGCCGTAGATTGTAACCACGGCAGCCGCTGTCGTGAGCCCGCCCGCAACATAGATAGCAACGGGTGAAAAGGGTCTTTTTGTAACTATCTTTGTGACAATTGTTTGCGTGATGACTTTTGGCTTTGGAGTTGGCGGCGGCGTTGGCGTGACTTCAACCAGCTGTCCAGCTGCGACCACGAGGGCCCTCGTTTCTTGTTGCGGAGTGCCCTCTCCAAAGACCACCGTGTAAGAGCCTGGCGCAACCCACGCCGTGAAGCCTGAAATACGAGGCGGCAGGCCACCCACTCTTGCAACGATCGCGACCGGCGCAGCGTTTACCTGGATGCGGCCTCGCGTCATTTGTAACGTCGAAAGTTCAGATTTGGTTCGCTCGGCGAGGGGCTCCAGCTCTTTCGTTTCTTCTGCCGTCAGCTCGTTTCGTGCTTTGTGGGCTTCGAATTCAACGAGAAACGTTTGGAAGTACTCGGCTGCAGCCGTGATGTCGCCAAGGTGATCGCGATGTGCAACGCCGAGGTTGTAAGCGAGCCTAAAAGCGCGCGAAGGTTGCAGCTCCTTGTAAATCGAGATCCATATCGCGACGGCGTCAACGACCTTGCCGCTGTCGTACAAGGCTCTCGCTTCGACGTAGCGTTTGCGGTGCTCGGCGGCGAGCGCCGTTGCGTCTTTGGGTGCAGCAGCGTGTTGTGACGCAGCCGGAACAGGCTCGGCCGCGGATGCCTGAGGCGCGACGGCGGTGAGCAGAAGCGCGACGCTTACTCTAAGGTACGGGGTCCTTGATGAGCTGCATGCCGGAGCCACCCTTCGAGGGTACGCTCGCCGTGGCCGCGGTGGAAGATCCGCTGGACGGGCCACTTGGTTGCGCAGATCCGGGTCCCGGTGGCAACCTGCCGGGGCGCGCTTTTGTGCCGGCCGAAACGGATGGAACGGCTGTCGGCTGCTGAGGCGGCGGAGCGGCTGGGGCGTTGCCTGTGGGTGCGGGAGGCGTTGGAGGATCGAGGGCGATTGCACGATGACTGTCTATGGGGTCGATAGCCTGCACGGGCAGCTCGCGGGGGCGTTTGCCGGGCGCAAAAAAGGCGATGGCAACCGCAACCGAGGAAGCAAGCCCCACCGCCATCATGGCGACCGCGAGGTTCAATCGCTTGCGCGGAATCGTGATCTGGCTGACGTTCTGCGAGCCCGATTTGGCCCCCGACTCGGACGATGACGTTCGCTGCTTGCTGCCTCTGCTGCCTCTGCTGCCCTTGCTGCCGGTTGCGGGTAGCCGATCTTCGCTGCGCGTCGGCATGTCGCTCGTCGTGGCGCGTTCGCCCGAAGCGGCTGCGTCTGGTGTTGAGACTTCGGGTGCTTTGAGCGCGAGCGACATTGTGCGACGTCGCTCCTCGGCACGATCACCGAAGACTTGCAGCATGTATTGTTCGAGTCCTTCACGATTGCCGACGCCCGTTGCGTGTGCGATCTCGTGCAGGCGCGCCGCAACTTCGGCGGCGTTGTGGGGACGGGCATTGCGATTTTTGGCGACGAGTTCGCCGAAAAGTTGCACGAGCGACTCGGGTGCCTGTGGCAGTGCATCACGAAGCGATGGTGGGTCCTCGAGTGCGAGCCGACGCATCACTTCAAGTTCGGTACCGGAGCCCCACATGCGACGACTCGTTAGGAGCTCGAACAAAATTGCGCCGAGAGCATACAGATCGCTTCGGCGATCGACCCGCTCTCCAAGCGCCTGTTCGGGCGACATGTACGCGACTTTGCCTTTGACCTCACCGGTTCGTGTCATGTCCTCGTTTGGCGTGTCGAACTTGGCGATGCCAAAGTCAAGCAACTTGACGTGTCCCGTGTACGCCACCATGACGTTGTGAGGCGATAAGTCGCGGTGCACGACGTTGAGTGCGGTACCGTCGACGTCGCGAAGCTCGTGTACCGCGTGAAGGCCTTCACACATTTCGCCAAGGATGTGAGCCGCGAGCGGAATTGGGATGCCTTCGCATCGATCGGCCGCACCCACGACCAAACGCGATAAGGCCTCGCCCTCGACGTATTCCATGGTGAGAAATGGCTCGCCGTCGATTTCGCCAAAGTTGAACGCGTGCACAACGTTGGGATGCTGAAGGAGCGCTGCAAGACGCGCCTCGCGAAAGAACATTTCTCGATTGCGGACGTCTTCGGCGCTCTCGCGCAGAACGCGCTTGAGGGCGACGATGCGCTGAAACGATCCGTCGCCGCGTTCGAGCGCAACGTCGACCGAACCCATGCCGCCTCTGCCGACTTGAAACAAACGACGGAAGCGTCTCGACCCCGTCGTTGAAGACGGAGGCGACGGTATCGACGCACTCCCTTCGGCCCCCATGCGTGACATTCTAGCTCTTGTGTCCCGTTCGTGCACCGATCCGTGCACGACACCTCTGCAGTTGAGTTACGCTCGCGATGCGGATTGAGGAGAGTCGAGGCCTGGCAATGAGAAAAGAGACCCTGGCAGTGTCAGGAGTTGCGGCGGCGGCGCTGTTCGTTGTCGCGTTGTCTTGTCTCCCCGATCTGACGCTCGACCGCGTTGGGCCCTGGTGCGGAAACGGGCTTATTGAGTACGACGCGGGCGAAGAGTGCGAGTCAAACGGTTCAACGAGCGGCTGCACCGACGCCTGCGCCATGACCTGCGACGGCTACAAAGACGACGCTTCGTTCCATTGCTATTACGTCGTACCTCAGCACGCCCGCACCATATTTGCCGCGCGTGGGCTGTGCAAGAAAAGCAATCTGGTTCACTTTGGCAGCCAAGATGAGCACAATGCTGTGCTGCAAAATTTGAAGGCGTTGCGCGATACGGGCGGGTACGCCCCTTTCTACGTTGCCCTCCAGCAAGCCACCGGCACTCGCATTACGACACGGTGGGAACCGCTTGTCGCCGGCGTTGCGGGATGGAGCCCCACCTGTCCGGGCTGCTATCAAGGTGTAGTCACGCTTGATACGGACCAACCGGACGCTGGCGACGCGGGGTGCGCTTGTCAAAACGCGCTTCAGTGCGCGTCTTCGATGGGCCGGACGCAAGCCACTCCTGGCGGCCAAATTGCGCCCATTGGGTGCGTGTCAGAGCGGCCGCTTGGCGTCGTGTGCGAGCGGAATCCGAGTGGAAATCACACCAAGCTATGTCCAGAGGTCGGGGGAATCTGCATTACGCTTGCGTCGACGCACCACAAAAAGAGTTACGTTTTGACTTCCCAAGAGGTGAGGCCGCCCGAAGTGGACGCGACGTGTGCGCGCATCGGTGCAACAGCGGTCGTCTTTGACACGAGCCTCGAACGCGAAGAAATTGCCGAAGCCGTGTCAGAGCTGGGCGACAGCGCTTACAAATTCTGGATTGGCCTTTCGAAGACCGGCGGCAAATGGATGTGGGCCGACGGCGTCGCCGGCGATTTTGGGAACCGCCCGTCCGTGTTCGCGGACAGGATTGAGGTCTTCGGTGCGTCCGAAGGAATGCGCGCGCTCATCACGGTCACGACGGGTGTTCCGCTTGTCGACAATGGCCTAGCGCACGTGCAGCCTCAGTCGGTTGCAAACGAGCCGCCTATCACGGTGGCACCCGTGCTCTGTCAAATACCTTGACGATTCACAGCGGCAAAGCCACGGGTTGCAGGGTTTGCGGTACGTGGCAACTGGGCTGCGTGTTCTCTACTTCTTGAGTTGCTTGTCGAGGTACTCGAGAACGCCGTCGAGGCCGTTCGTCTTGAAGGGGCCTGGCTTGGCTTTGGTGCCCATAAACGCCTTGTAATATGACTTGGAACTTGGACTCGCGTGCTCGACTGCGACGTCAACGAACTTGTCGTTCGATACGTAGTAGCTCAGCTCGACGTCCTTCTTTTCGTTGTCTTTCTTTGCTTTCGCGTCAACCTGATCGACCGAGCCGACGGTGTCAGCGATGTGCGTGCCCTCGAGGTGGTAGTCCTTGATGGACTTGATCTTCTTTTGAAGCTTGCGATGAAAGAGCGTCTTTAGTTTTTCGCCCACCTGGGCGATTTTCTCGGCGTTCTCGTCGTTGTTGATGCCATCCCACTCGCTGCCAAATGCACGCTGCGTGAACACCTTTGCGTCGAAGTATCGGTTGATGGCCTCTGAGAAACTGCCTTTTTCCTTCACGATGCGGACAAACTCGGCATGGCGCGCCTCAACAAACTCGTTCGCCGGCTGATCGCCCGCGGAAGCCGAGAGAGAGACAAGTAGCGACGTCAACGCCGCGCCAAGGAAAAATCGGAAGTTCATCATCGAATCAAGGGCCTTTCTGAATGTCTAGGATTGGCACACTTACGGACCTGCGCAACCTCTGCCTCTGCACTCTGCAGGAGGATGTGCGGCCGAGCTTGCTTGTAGTGTGAGACGGAGAATTTGCCTGTCAATTCAGATTCTTGCGTAGCTGTAACCCGCGTGTCTATTTTGCTGAGAGGGGTGGACGACTTGGTTTTAGACCCCCAACGTCGGCATTGAGCGAAACGACGAATCTGGCGCCGCGTCCGGGGTTGCTCTCGATTGCCAAGTCGCAGCCCATCGACGCGTGGTCATCGACGATGCGCTTAACGACCGCGAGACCGATGCCGAGACCCTGCGATCGCGTCGTGTAAAAGGCGTCGAACATTTTGTCACGCTCAGCGGCTGAGATGCCGGGGCCTGCGTCGCTCACCGAGAGTTCGATGCGGCCGCCGGTGGGCGTGACCGCTATTTCGACGGTCGATCCCGGCGGGCTGGCTTGGAGCGCGTTGCGAAGCAGATTCCAAACGACCTGCCGCATTTGGGCGCCGTCGCAGCGTGCGCGCAAAGGTGACTCGGGGCCTGTGTAGGTTACATGCACGTCTTGCGAGCGCTCTGACCGCGTGGCGAGTTCGACAACGTCGCGCGCGAGTCGGGCGATATCGACCGCTTCGGCTTTCGGTGCCCGTGGCTTCGCAAGATCGACCATGTCGCCGACGAGGTCGTTGAGGCGCAACGTTTCGCGTTCGATGATGTCGCACAGTCGTTTGTCGTCATTGGCGAGCGCAGATGATTCGTGGAGCATTTCGATCGCGCCGCGAATTGATCCGAGTGGGTTACGAATCTCGTGCGCAAGGCCTGCCGCCACGCGACCGAGCACTGCATGACGCTCGGCGACGAGCGCGCGCTGCCGTGCGGCTTCAAGTGCGCCACCCGTGATTCGCAGGCGTTCTGCAAGGTAGCCCCCAAGAAGTGCAACGACTCCGACGCCGAGCGTGTTTGCGAGAACGGCGTAGGTGAGGTCTGGCGTCACCAGATCAAAATGAAACAGTGGTTGATCACTTGGAGGCGCAACGGCGCCAATGACGAGGCCTCCGCTCATGGCCCAGTAGAGCGCGATGCCCAGTCCGGCGCCAATCGCGGCGCCGCGCCAGCCGAGCAGGATCGCGCCAACGAGGCAGGTCAAACTGTAGAAAGACGTCGCGAAGCTTGTGGGGCCGCCGGTAATCCAGACGACGAGTGTCCAAGTGAGTTGGTCAACGACGATTTGGCCGTAGACGAGCGCGTGCAAGTACCGCATCGCGCGCAACAGCGCAGCGTAGATGGCGGCCGCGACGTAGCCCGATGCGATCGTGCCGAACACGACGCGCATCGTGACTGGATAGCGCGTCAATTCACCCTTGAACGAGAGGAACGCGAGCGCGCCGAGAACGACCGTAAGAAACACAAGTCGCGCGCCGGTGATCCACGCGATGCGGCGTCTTAGCGCGTGCGCATCCTCGGTGACGAGAATGCGTGATGTCCTTGCGCCGCTGAGGCTCGCGCGCGCCATTCGGTCAGTCCGCCTTGATTTTGCCGGCGATGCTGAAGATCGGCAAATACATCGCGATGAGCACCACACCGACTGTTCCGCCGATTCCGACCATCAGCGCGGGTTCGATGAGGCTCGTGAGCGCGGCGACCGCAACGTCGACCTCTTCTTCATAGAAGTCGGCAATTTTGTTGAGCATCTGATCGAGCGCGCCAGTTTGCTCCCCGACGCCGACCATTTGAACGACCATTGGCGGGAACACGTTCGTCTCGAGCAGTGGCTGCGCCATATTCTTGCCTTCGCTGATCTTGGCGCGCGCATACATGATCGCTTCTTCGACGATGATGTTGCCCGCTGTCTTGGCCACGATCTCGAGCGCGTCAAGGATGGGTACGCCGGACGAAAGCAGAGTGCCGAGTGTGCGTGTGAAGCGAGCGACGGCGATCTTGCGGATGAGCGGTCCGAAGATCGGCAACATGAGAAAAACCTTGTGGTACATCCGCTTGCCCTTGGGGATCGCGTACGTGTACACGACGAAAATAGTGAGCAGGATGATCGCAAGAATGATCCACAAAATGTTGCCAACGATGAAGTTTGACACGGCAACAACGCCACGCGTGAGAGCGGGCAATTCGTCCTTTGAACCGAGATCTTTGAACATCGTGGCGAAGCTCGGGATGACGAACGTAAAGAGAACCGCGCACACCGCGAAGAAGACGAAGATGACTGCGGTTGGATAGACCATTGCGCCACGGACCTGGCGTTTGAGCTTCATCGCTTTTTCGATGTAGGCCGCGAGGCGACTTAGAATCGCGTCGAGGATGCCGCCGACTTCGCCCGCTTGGACGAGGTTGGTGAACAGTTGGTCGAATACTTTGGGGTGACGTCGTAGCGAGTCGCTGAACGTCGCGCCTTGCTCGACGCTGGCCTTCACGTCGCGCAAAATGACGCTGAAGTGCTTGTTGTCGGTTTGCGCCTGAAGAATGTCAAGACACTGGACAATTGGGAGACCCGCATCGATCATCGTGGCGAAGAGGCGCGTGAACGTAACCAGATCTTTTTCGCCGACACCTGTGCCGATCCTGATGTCGAGAACGCGCGACTTCTTCTTCACCTTCACGGGTGTGAGTTGCTGCTGACGAAGCCGCTGTGCGACAGCTTCCTCGCTCTCGGCGTCCATGGTGCCTTTGCGAAGCTCGCCCGTTCTTCCGCGCGCTTCCCAAACGAATTCGGCCATCAGGTGTTCCTTGCGTGAGAAAAAATTGTACAGGGGTATCTTTTGGGGGGTCAAAGAGTCTTGCGAAACGTGACCGTTGAGGACGTTGTGAAAACCGTCGTAAGCGAGGGAATCGCCCCGCACGCGGCGGCTGGATGTGCGCGCCGCACCGGGAATCGTTGGGTGATCGAGGTTTCACACGCCAATCCGGCGATCACGTTCTTCGACCTTGCCAGCTTAACGAAACCCTTATGTGCGGTGGCGTGGGCAAAGAGTGGTTTGGACCTTCGCGCACCGCTCGTCAGCTATCTTGACGAAGTTCGTGGGGCGCCAAGCGAGACCGTTTCTGTCGAGTTGTTCCTCGCGCATCGAGCCGGGTTGGTGGACCACATTCCGCTCTACGCGCCACTTCTTGGTGGCGGAAGTGTGTCGAGAAGCGATGCGATTGTCGCGTGCGCGAAAGCGCGACGCCTCGATGCGTTCGGAGAGCCACCGGCGGAGGGGTATCGGCCAATTTATAGCGATCCGAATTACATTTTGGCCGGCGAGGCGCTTGCGCGCGCTTCGTCAGCCCATGATGCGGGTGCGGCTATCGCAACATGGGTCGCAGGTCCGCTTGGCATCAGCGACGGTTTGGCAACGGCGGCGACGTTGGCTCGCACGCACGAAAAGTGGATCGAAAGTGTTGCCCCGACCGAGACGGTCGACTGGCGTGGAGGCTGTCTTCGCGGCGTCGTGCACGACGAAAATGCGTGGGCCCTCACAGGCGATGGCGCTTCGGGTCACGCTGGCTTCTTTGGAAATGTGCAGTCCATGTTACAATTTGGGTGCGCAGTACTCGATGGACGCAACGGACCACTTGCGGATGCGGACTTGGACACGCTCATCAAGCCGCGCCCAGCGGGATCACTGCTCGCGGGATTTGACGGAAAGAGCGCGTCGGGATCGTCGGCCGGTGAGCGCATGGGACCGCGAGCGTTCGGGCACCTCGGTTTCACGGGCACGAGCGTTTGGCTCGATCCGGATTTGGGCGTCGTCGTTGTCCTGTTGACCAATCGCGTGTGTCCGTCGCGCGACAATGTTGCGATTCGCGCGGCGCGTCCGGGGTTGCATGACGCGCTTGTGGAGTGCGCGTTGGGGCTTGGGTGACCTTCGGTCGGTCCATCCGTATGCTGCAGTTTTGCGAGCTGAATGAACGTGTATGCTGGCCGGATCGTGATGAACACAGACGCGCCGCTCCCCATCCCGAATGAGCCCAAGGTCATTCGTCGCAGCGCGCGTCCCCTGTCGCAGCCGTATCGCGCACACGGCGCCGGCGACTGGCGCTTCGTGCGCGCGTACGTGACGACGTTTCGCGTTATTTTGAGTTACATTTGGTTTCGCGCATCGAGCCGCTTTCGTGGACCCGAATGGCGGGACGCGCACCTCGGCGCCGTACACAAGCGCAACGCGCAAATTGTGTATCGGACGATCCTTACGCTGCAAGGCCTCTTTATCAAGGTGGGCCAGCTGCTCTCGATTCTCGCGAACTTCTTGCCGGAGGAGTTCCGAAGTGAGCTCGAAGGTCTTCAAGATCAGGTGCCTCCGCGGCCTTACAAAGAAGCTTACGCGCGCATTGTTTCAGAGCTGGGCGAAGAGCGAACGCGGCAGTTCGTTTTCATTGACGAGGTGCCGATTGCAAGCGCATCGCTTGGTCAAGTGCACGAAGCGCGCCTCGCTGATGGCAGGCGCGTGGTCGTCAAAGTGCAGCACCAGGCGGTCGACACGATTGTGCGGATCGACCTCAAGATCATTCGCAACATTCTACGCATCGTTCGGTTCTTCTTTCCGATCGAAGGCCTCGATGCCTACTACCACCAGATTAAAGAACTGCTCGAACAAGAGCTCGACTTTCGTCAAGAAGCGGAATCAATCGAACGCATCGCGGCGAACTTTCGCAACGACAAGCGCGTTGTCTTTCCGATGCCTGTCGCTGAGCTTTCGAGTTCTCGCGTTCTGACGACCGCATTCATCGAGGGTGTGAAGGTCAACGACGTGGCAGCTCTCGATGCGATGGGCATCGACCGGACCGACGTCGCGCGCAGGCTTGTGCGCGCGTACTGCCAAATGATCTTCGTCGATGGCGTCTATCACGCCGATCCGCACCCCGGGAACATTCTGGTCCAGCAAGATGGCGCGATTGTGCTTCTCGACTTTGGTGCGGTCGCGCAGCTGTCGTCAAGCATGCGCGAAGGGATCCCGGACTTCTTAGTTGGCGTCCTCCGTCGGGACACGCAGAAGCTCGTCAGCGCGATGCGCAAGATGGGCTTTCTGTCGCACACGATGGATGAGCAAGTGACCGAGCGCATCATCGAGTACTTCCATCGTCGGTTTCAGGAAGAGGTGAGGCTCGAGAGCTTCAACCTGAAAGACATCAAGATCGATCCGCAACGAGGGTTCGAAAACTTACTTGACCTTCGCCGCATGAATATTGGTCTGCGAGAGCTCACCGGGGCGTTTCATATTCCAAAGGATTGGGTGCTGCTCGAACGCACACTTCTGCTCCTCTACGGATGCTGCGCGCAGCTCGATCCGGGTTTGAAACCGATTGAAATTGTGCAGCCGTACGTTCAAGACTTCATTCTCAGCGGCCAAGACTGGACCCAAGTTGTGCTCGCATCGGTGCGCGACGCAACGATGAGCGCCGTGACGCTTCCCGACGATCTGCGCAAGTACTTGACGCGTTCGATGCGAGGACAGCTCGAAGTCAAGGTAAAGGGAGTTGACGAAGCGGCGTCGGCGGTGCGCTCATCTGCCCGTCAGATCATCTACGCCGCCATTGGATTGTTCGCCGCATACGAAGGGTTCGAGCTTCGCAAAGATGGTGACTTCGAGCCGATGCGATGGTGTTTCGTCGTAACGGGTATCAGCGCAACTTTGTTGCTTCTGTCGTTTTGGTGGTCTCGTCCAAAGCGATAGCTACGGGGTTGTGAAACAGCCTGGCGCTCTCGTACCCTCTGCCAATGAGCGAGTGTATTCTTGCGATTGATCAGGGCACGACGGGCACCACAGCGCTCGTCGTAGGAAAAGATGGCACCACGCGGGCGCGACATAACGTTGAGTTCGCGCAGCACTTTCCGCAGCCCGGGTGGGTGGAACACGACGCTGAGGAAATTTGGGCCTCCGTCGAGATTGCGTGTCGCGAAGCCGTTCGCAAGTCGGGCGCATCCAAAAGTGATATTGTAGCGATCGGAATTACGAATCAGCGTGAGACGACGGTCATCTGGGATCGCCATACCAAGAAGCCCATCCACCATGCCATCGTCTGGCAAGATCGACGAACGGCCGCACGGTGCAATGCTCTGAAG
>JAHFDZ010000314.1 GCA_023248745.1 Myxococcales bacterium
ACGCCTGACGCATCCCCTCGTAACTTTGCTTCGCGCCTTCTTCGGATGTGTCAAAGGAGTAGGCATCCTTCATGACGAACTCGCGACAGCGAAGGAGTCCCCCGCGCGGTCGCGGCTCGTCACGAAACTTCGTCTGAATTTGGTAAAGATTCTTGGGCATATCGCGCCAGCTATGAATCTCGCGCCGCGCGATATCGGTGACGATCTCTTCGTGGGTCGGGCCGAGGTGATACTCGCCGCCTTTGCGATCTTTGAGACGCAAGAGGGTGTCACCGAAGCGATCCCACCTCCCGGTTTCCTTGAAGTACTCGGCCGGTAACATTGCAGGCATCAAGATCTCTTCCGCGCCCGCGCGGTCCATCTCCTGTCGAACAATGCGCTCGACCTTGCGTAAGACACGCAGTCCCAGCGGCAGAAAGTCGTACATGCCTGCGCCAACCCGCCGAATGTAACCAGCACGTGTCAAAAGAACGTGGCTCACGTTCGAGGCGTCTGAGGGATCTTCTTTGGTGGTGCGAATAAGAGCGCGAGAGAACCGCATGGTGTCATCGCGATTATCACAGAACGCCTCGCGCCGGGCTACGATGAGCTTTGATGCACCCCATCGACGAACTCGCGTTACTTCTGCGCCCCGCCGGGGGTGGGCTCTACCTAGTGTCAACCGGCCTCGCCGAGCAAGAGAGTGCTCAGCGCGCACTTTACGGCGCGAGCGATAAGGCCGGCATCGACAAAGCCTTCCGCAAGAATCTCGAGAGCATCGCAAACGCGCACACCTTCATCGCGGCGATTCCCTCCGACGTTGGCGCAGGCTTCGTCCGTGGCGCCAACCTAGGACCACAGGCGATTCGCACCGAATCGCTGCAAGAGCGTCACTGGCCGCAATGGTGCGAAGAGCGCGGCATTGTCGACATTGGTGACGTCTTCGTAGTGCCGCAACTCCTCCACGATTCGATGCTGAACGACGCCCAGATCGCAAGGGCGCGCAAAGCTCTCTATCCAGCCGCGACAGAGGCTCTCCCTGTATCGCCGCTTTCGATCGCCGAGCGCGCGTTCGATCTCGTCTACGCGCTCAACCCGCGAATCAAGCCGTTCATCATCGGCGGCGACCACTCGTGCGCGTGGCCAGCCGTGGCGTCACTCCACAAGGCGCGCTCAGACTTCGCGATCGTTCAATCTGACGCACACACTGACTTGCTCGAGACAAGGCTCGGCGTCGAGTATTGCTTCGCTACTTGGTCCTACCACGCGAACGAAATGCTCGGCCGAGGAGGCAAGCTTGTGCAGGTTGGCATTCGAGCAACGCGCTTCCCGAAAGTCCATTGGGAGAGCACGCTCTCGGTCAAGCAATTCTGGGCGAGCGAGTGTCGCCAAGATCCGGAGGGCGTCATTGAACGTATCGTTGGGCATTGCAACTCCCTAAACGTCAACAGTATTTACTTTAGCAACGACATCGACGGAATCGATGAAGGCTACGCTGACGCAACAGGCACGCCCGAACCCGATGGCCTCGAGCCTGAACTATTGTTCAACTTAATTGACAAACTCGGGCGCGAGGTCGGAATTTGTGGCGCAGACATCATGGAGGTCGCACCACTCGCGGAGCGGTCGCAAGGCGGAACAGCCCGCACCATTGCGCTTGCAACCCGCTTCGTGCGCGCCTCGCTCGATGCGATGACGCGCTCTTCGTGAGCCCGTTTACCGAACGACCTTGACGGGTAGAAAGCGAACCATGAAAGGCGTCACGCGAAACTCGTCGCCGACCTTGACCTCGTAAGTATACGCCTCGCGAATCGCGGTTCGGTCGCCATCGGAACTCTTCACGGTGTCGCGATGGAAGAAGATAGAGCCGCCTGCCGCTAAGAGGTGATCGAGCGTGGTCTCAATGTCGCGCGTTTTGCGGTTGCCACAGCTCTTGTCAAACGCCCGCTGCAGCGCCGGAACACCGTGCTCGAGAATGAGCGATACGCCCGGAATTTCTGCCGCCATCGCGTTGGTCAGCAGTTCCCCGCCGGTAGCGGCGAAGACAAACTGCTTGAACCCCTCCATCTCGCGACGAATGTTCGAGATGCGCACCCAGCGCTCTTTGCTCCTCGCGTTGAGAATCTCGCGGCGGTAGCGAAGTGGCGTGCAGCGATTGAAGTCCGCGTGGGTCATGAGCGCGCGCGATGCTTCGGCTCCTTCGCGCGTGGATACCACCATCTTGTAGTTGCAGGCCTCTGAAGCGCCGGGGCTGAACTCCGTCGTGTGCGAGAGCTTGAAGGGGTCCCACAGCCGCGCTTTGTCAAAGTCAACTGCCTTGTCTATCGCCTTAGAGCACGCAGACTTTTCAATCGCCCCAAGGTCCTCGATCGCGTTCGCGGTCGACGAAGCCACGGACAACCCAAGACCCAATATCGCGAGCGAGTACTTCAACATGATCGCCTCCAAACACTCACATAGCGAAGCGTGTGCCACAGGTGGCACCACGAAATTCGCCCCAAAAATTCGTCAATGTGGGGCTCTCGACATGCCGCACCGCTGCCGGCGACACCTAAGGTGTGTGCACCGGATCGGGAGTGCCGTACCGATGCGCGAGCGGCCGCGGCTCAGCCGTTTCATCGCGTGCCAGCCCCGCGAGGTCACCAATCACGACGTCACGCTCGTCAGCAAAGACGCTCTCGCGGCCATAGACGGTATAAACACGAACCGTGCGGTGAAGGTTTTCGTCGAACCGATCGGCGTCGCGGACGAGAGTCGCAACCTGAACCTTCTCCACCATGTCCCGAAAGTCCAGCACCCACTCGCGCGCCTTCCCACCAACCTGTAGCTTTACGCGCTGAAGCCAAACCGTAAGCAAGCCCCTACCGGGTCCCACAACGGCAGTCGGCCGTGTTCCAAGCACACCCTCATCTCGGTTGCGCCCCCCAGGAAGAAGACGTTCGTACAAGAGCTCGCCGTCGGCAGCTTTTCGCTTAATCGTAACGTCGGGAGTTCGCAGTTCGTAGCGCCTCAGATCGGCGTGGTCTTGAGGTTGCTCCGCACCGGGTATCATCATGCGTTTCCACGCGCGCAAAGGGAGTCCTTCGCGATCGTAGACGACCTCAACGTCGTCCATCGACATTCGCCACTCTTGATGTGTACGTGCGACGAGCTGGCCGCAAGGATCACGGCTGAGTTCAAAACGTTCAGTAACATCACGCTCGAGCGAGCCCTTGCCCGCTTGGTATGCCACCACGGTCTCGCTCACCGCTGAACCCGCATCACAAATCGGGTAAGGCACTTCTGCAATCGCCGCTTGCGGCACGTGTTTGCGCGAGCAGGAAAATATAACGACCGCGGTTACGAATAGGGGCAGCGCTCTCGCGTTCAATGATGCGCTGGGGCACCGGATGGTGCAGGCGCAGGAGCCGACGAAGGCAGTCCGCCTGGGGCAACTTGGCCATTCGTTGCGTGAACGGTGGTTCCGTTTGCATCGTCGACGCGACCGCGCCTGCCCAAGTCGTCGTAAGTAAAACCCGCGAAGATCGCGAGGAACACAAATGCGCTTACGAGCGAAATCGAGTTGAAGAGCCGATCGTGCGTGAGATGCATAAAGAACGCCGCCACGAGGGAAGCCTTAACCGTGGCAATGAGCACCGCAACGACCGTATTGGCGGCACCAAGGTCGACGTAGGACGCGCCCACCGTGATGAACGTCAGAACAATGAGGGCCGCGAAGACGGCGACGTAGAACTTCGTCGGCGCTATGTGCGCATGGACGGCACCGTCATCGTGCGAGTGAGCGTCTGAATGTGCGTTTGACATCTTGATCCTCAGAGTTTATTCGTCAACTTGATTGACCAACAAGGCGCTAGCTCACCAAATACAAAAGCGGGAACAGATAGATCCACACAAGGTCAACCAAGTGCCAGTACAGCGCGCCGAGGTCGACATGCGTAAAGTACTCAGGCGAGAAGTGGCCCCTGATGTTCTTGATCAGAATCCACGTCAAAAGTGACATGCCGATCAGAACGTGGATGCCGTGAAGGCCGGTCATCACGAAGTAGAGCGCAAAGAACATGTTCGCGCGCGTTGGCAGGGCAAGTAGCTGTCCATGCTCCATCACCGTCACAGAAACAGGCTCCACCTTTGCGAGACCAACGTCGCCAAGACAGCTGATTTGGTCTGTGACCTTGCCGTGGGCATCCACGATCTCTTTTACGAACCCGGGGTGCCCGAAACAACGACCAGGCAAGAGGCCCGCGTGAATTTTGTGCGTGTACTCGAAGTACTTCACAACCAAAAAGGCACCGGCACACAGCAACGTGACAACGAGAAATATCGACGTTTGAGTGCGCTTACCCAACTGCGCCGAACGCACCGCGAGAGCGGCCGTCAAGCTACTGAACAATAGGACTACGGTATTGAGCGCGCCCAGCTGCTTGTCGAGTGCGTGGTGAGCGAGCTTGAACAGCTCTGGCTCTTGCGCGTGGTAGATGAGGTAGGCCACAAACAAACCACCGAACATCAGAAGTTCGGTGGCAATGAACACCCACATTCCGAGCTTCGCCGCATCAAACTGCTGCGCCGGTGTGTCGAAATGGTGCTTCAGAAAGTGCGGATGCTCGTGGTGCTCGCCGTCCGCGTGGGCTGTTTCAGTGGCCATGAGTTCTCTTTGTTCAGTCGGAGTTACGTTTTGCGGAACTTCACTACCCTAACTTTATTCGGCGGGTTTCTCAGGTGGGAAGCCGTCGGAAAGTTCTTCGGGCGTTGCCAAGTGATAGTCGTAGGGACCGCGCGTGATGACCGGCGTCTCGGCAAAGTTGAAGAGGAGCGGAGGCGTCGCGGTGTTCCACTCGTAGCCGGCCGAACCCCAAGGATTCGGCGGCGACTTCTTCCCTGTTTTGAGCGAACTGAGCAACGTGAACGCTTCGATGAGCAGACCGAGTCCCAAGATCCACGAACCGATCGTTGACGCTTTGTGGAAGGGCTCAAATTGCGGAAGGTAGTCGTAGTAGCGACGCGGCATGCCTCTCGAGCCCATGATGAACTGGGAGATAAATGTCACGTTGAAACCAACGAACACGAGGAACCAACCGACCTTCGCACTGGCCTCGTTGTAGAGCTTCCCCGTCATCTTCGGCCACCAATAGAACATGCCAGCGAGCAGCCCCATCACGGTGCCGCCCATCATGACGTAGTGAAAGTGGGCGACAACGAAGTATGTGTCGTGCAGGTGAATGTCGACCGAGAGCGAGCCGAGGAAGAGGCCCGTGAGGCCACCGATGCTGAAGAGAAAGATGAACGACAGCGCGTACAGCATCGGCGTCGTAAACCAGATCTCTCCTTTGTAAAGTGTCGCTGTCCAGTTGAAGACCTTCACGCCCGAAGGAATCGCAACGAGGAAGGTGAGCGCCGAGAAGAGCATCGTTGAGAACTCGCTCATGCCCGCCGTGAACATGTGGTGCCCCCAAACGAGGAAGCCGAGAAGTGCGAGACCGAGCGAACTCATTGCAACGGCAAAGTAACCGACGATAGGACGACGGCTGAACGTTGCGAGTACCTCGCTGATGATCGCCATTCCGGGGACGATCATGATGTAAACGGCGGGGTGCGAATAGAACCAGAAGAAGTGCTGGAACAGGACGGGATCGCCACCCAGTTTCGGGTTGAAGACACCGAGACCGAAGATGCGCTCCATCATGAGTAGCGCGAGTGTGATCGCGAGAACGGGCGTCGCAAGAACCTGAATGAGTGCGGTCGCGTACATGCCCCAGCAGAAGAGCGGAAGCCTCCGCCACGTGATGCCGGGCGCGCGCATCGTGTGAATGGTGACGATGAAGTTTAGACCGGTGAGGATCGACGAGAAGCCGAGGACAAAGACGCCGAGCGTCATCGACGCCACCGCTGCGCTCGTCTGCGTGCTGTACGGGGTGTAGAAGGTCCAGCCGGTGTCGATCGAGCCCATCACGATGCTGGTAAGCGAAATGCTGGCGCCGATCAGATAGATGTAGAAACTCCACATATTGAGTCGTGGAAACGCGACGTCTTTTGCTCCAATCATGATCGGCAAGAAGAAGTTGCCGAGCCCCGCTGGAATCGACGGGATGATGAAGAGGAACACCATGATCGCGCCGTGAAGCGTGAAGAACTTGTTGTACGTCTCGGCGTCGACGATCGTCTTGCCGCGCGTAAACAGCTCAAGCCGCACCAGGAGCGCGAAGATGCCGCCCGCGAGAAACGAGAGCGAGATCATCACCAGGTACATGAGCCCGATGCGCTTGTGGTCCAGCGTATAAAGCCACGATCCGATGCCATGCTTGGCATCGAGGTAGTTCGCGTTCGGGTCACCGTGGCTATCGTCCACGTGTGAAGCGATGGGTGTATCAACGGCCGACATGATTGCTTCCTCCGCGAAAGGTCGCGTTATTCCT
>JAHFDZ010000315.1 GCA_023248745.1 Myxococcales bacterium
CCACAGACCAAATTTGCGAACTCGACGGCGGCGTCATGATGAAGCGCTGGTCGAAGAACGGATGGTTCCTCGGCTGCTCAAACTACAACGCAAAGCCACAGTGCAAAAACACGCGCGACTTAGGCCCCGATGGCAAAGGTCCAACCTCGGGCCCAGCCGTCAAGGAAACTGACATTATTTGCGACAAGTGCGGAAAGCCCATGGTCATCCGTACGGGCCGCTTCGGCGAATTCGTCGCGTGCACGGGCTATCCCGAATGCAAGAACGCGCGACCGGTTCCACTTGGCGTGCCCTGCCCCAAGTGCGGCGGCGACATCATCGAAATCAAGTCGAAGAAAAAGGGCGGACGCCCCTTCTACGGCTGCTCCAAGTACGCCGACGAAAAGGTCAAATGCGACTTCAAACTTTGGCAAAAGCCCATCAACGAAGCGTGCCCAGATTGTAAGGCACCTTACCTTGTCCAGGGCGGCAACAAGGCCAAGCCCTTCATCATGTGTGCGGACAAAAAGTGCGGCTACAAGCGTGCCATCGAAGTACCCGAAGAAGGCGACGGAGCAACCGCAGCGCAGTAAGTACAGGCTCTCGTCGGCGCTACCGCTCCACCGCCATTCCCACAATTTTTGTGGGGAGCACACGCCATTCGCCCCCAACGTTGCGCCACTCGTTTGCACGCTTGCGGCGAAATTCTCTAGACTCGCCCTATGCGAAATGTCCATTGGGCACTCTTCGGCATTCTCGTCGTTCTCAGCGCATGCAAGAAAGACGAAACCGCGGGCGGCACATCTTCGGCCGCTCCAGCAACCGCTGCAAAACCTCCACAGTGCGTCGCCGACGGTAACAAGCAAGAAGTGAGCGGACGGCTCATCTCCTGCTTGCTGAGCGAAGAGTGGAAGCCTGGTCGCTACACGTGCAAGAAGGGCTACATGGTGGGCCTCCACCCGAACGGGTCACTCAAGACGTGCTCGTTCGCGACGCCAACCGACGTCGACGGCTTCCGATGCCAAGAACAAACCGAGCTCTACGACAACGGCAAGTTCAAGCGCTGCAAGCTTGGCGCCGCCAAGACTGTCAATGGAGTTGACCTTCGCGTCGGCGACTGGATCACCGTCTACAAAAGCGGCGCAGTCAAACGCGTCGAGCTCGGCCTCATCCCCGGAAAGCTCAAGGACTATTCGTGCAAAGGCTACATGAACTACTTCCATGAGAACGGGCAGCTCAAAAAATGCGAGCTTGCCGCAAGCGCAAAAATTGACGGCGCCGAGGTCGCAGGAGGCACGTTCGTTTGCTTCGACGACAAAGGAAAGCGCGTGAGCGATTGCAACGCGCTGACATTCGACATGCTCGACTAAGCCCCGAGTCCCGACGGGGAGGATTTCGAAAAGATGAAGTGCGATGCGTCAGCGTTCGATGCGCCAGATGTCCCACTGCCCCGGCAGAACCCTTAGATATCGGGGGCTGCCCTTCTCCATGACAGGACCGAGCGCAAGACGTTGGAACGGGTCAGCTGCCATCTTGAGATCGAGAAACGTCTCGATGTTCTCAGCCGCGTATCGCTCATTGAACACGAACACTTCGTCGCCTTCATAGATCGCTTCGCCATCAACGCGACTGCTGACGCGCCAGACGCGCCAATCGGTACGGAGCGCATAGCCGTCGCCCTTCGTAAGGAACAATGCCACTGGCGCGAGTCGATTGAGCGATGGCAACGCCGCGGTCGCAATTGACGCTCTAAGATCTTTTACAGCGGGGTCGGGCGCGGTGAGTTGATAGCCAATATCGACCGTTGGCTTCGGCATATCGGCGGCGACCATGGTGAGCTTGACCCGGCGGCCGTTGGTGAGAAAGTCACCCGAGGGACCTTCTTTTGCGGCCAGCGCTCCGTCCTTGGCTTTGCTGGAGTCGAAGGTGATGCGGACCGCTTGCCGCGGAGGAGCCGTAACCTTCGGGGGCGCATCTTTCGGAGCTGCGGCAGCCGTTGCGTAGTACAGACCTCCCCAAGCTGTCGGCTTGCCGAGAAAGTACTCGTTCGCGCTGCGGACCGTTGGATCGTACGGCCACTTGTTGCCAACGTATCGCAAGCGCACCGGCTCGCCGTATCGAATGGCTTTCGTTGGCATCACATCGTGCGTCGTTTGCGTGTGGATTTCGTCGATGCGAAGTGCCCTTGCCATGTCGGCTGAAGCGCGCGCCGCATCGCCTTGAAGCACACCGTCGAAGGTTGGTGCTCGCGCGACCCGATTGCCGAGGCCAACTTTTTCTTGATCGAGGCCTTGCCACTTCAGGATCGTAGCGATGACCGAAGTGTGATCGAATGGCACCTCAGTGGGCGAGCGAAACAGCGTGCCCGGCTTCACGTAAGGAGAAATCAGAATCGTCGGGACACGGATGCCGTAGGTGTCGAATTCGTATCCGAATTGGCTGCTCGTAGACGGGTCGTTCTCGGCGTGGGTGTGCGAAGCAGGAGAGCCGCCACGCCCAGGCCGATAGGCAAGCCAAGGCGCAACGTGATCGTAAGTGCCGCCGTTTTCGTCAAACGTGATGACGAACAGTGTTTTTTCCCACTTGGGACTCTTGCGAAGCGCATCGTAAACTTTCTTGACAAAGAACTCGCCAACCGTTGTATCGCCTACGGGGTGAAACTCATGGCCGACCATGCGCGCTGCCGCATCCCACTCGCCACCGCCACCCCAAGCAGGCTCGACGTAGGTAACAGCATTGAGCGTTCCGGCCTCCGCGCGGGCGAGAAATTCGCTCATTCTTGGAAAGTGCTTGTCGTACTTGCTGCCCTTAAACTGAGAGAACATCGTGCGAAAGTACTGGCCTCCGCCCGTGGCTTTTGGTGGCCAGTCGCTCTCCCAATAGTAGTCCCACGAGATCTTTTGTTCTTCGAGCACATCGAAAAGGGTGCGCGTTCCGTCGGGTAGCGCGTCCGCGTTCGACCCCTCACCCATCATGGCAGAAGAGATGTGCTGGCCCGAATATGTCTTGCTTAGGTAGGCGTCATAGAAGTTGTTCGTGACCAAGCCCATCGACGTTCCCGCCGACCAAAACGCGCGGTTGGCGTTCGTTTGGCTTGGGACTGAGCAGAACCACAAATCGGATACGGCAAAGTGCCGGGCGAGACCGCTGAGCACCGGAATCTGCTCCGGTACATAGGTGTCCATAATTTCGGAGAGCAGCTCGCGTGAGTAGTGCTTTTGTGAAGTGTGGTGAAGGATCGCGTCGCCGAAATTTGAAACGAAGCCATTCATTGGCGCCTTGTTCGAAGGGCCAAGATTCAACTTGTTGCGATCGCGACGCTTCTTCATCTTCTCGTGCGAGATGTTCCACATGTCTTCTTGGATGTGGATGTAGTCTTCGTGCGGATTTACGCTGGGAATGTGCGCGTGGCGCGCGCCCTTCTTCGGGATCATCCAGCCTTGGTGCATCACCTTGGATTCGTTGTCTGGATCTTGAATCGTAAATGGGTTCTTCAGCGTCATGAGATCCACGGAAGAAAGACCGATGAACTTGCTCGGTATCCGCGAATCGAGTGGGGTCTCTGGGTAGAAATTCTTGGGGCGCACATTCTGGTCGTAGAGCCAACCCATGAAGTGATCGAAGGATCGGTTCTCAAGCATCATGACCACCACATGGTCAATTTCCTTGCCATTCATCTTTGCGGGCGCCCGCACGGATCGAAGCGCCGGCAGACGCTGCGCGTCAGTCCTGGTTGGAACGAAAAACGCGGTGGCGGCGGCAATCGTGATCATCGAAAAACGGGCGCGCATCATGCCCGCGAGCATACGCTCGGTCCCTCGCGCTTGCAGCAAATGCGCCGCTTGATGTGGGCAGACCCGTAAGGTCTTGGGCCACCACGTGCGATTGACGCGGCATCGGCGCATGCGTGAACGTCTTTGGACAACCGTGATTCGTCGACGTAGGAAACCTACTGACCGGCGTGCCCTGGCTCCTTACCAAAAAAGGCCACCGTTTCGCGGAGGCCTGCAGCGAGATCCCGCGCGCAAAAACTCAGTTCCCTCGCCGCCTTGCTCGAATCTACACGCACGTCCCATTGCAAAAACGCAAGCTCGCCTCGACTCATCGGCGGACGCAACCCGAACCAATCGCCAAACGGCGCCGTAACACCGACGACCATCTTCAACAACCACAAGGGCGCCGCCGGCGGCACGCTGCCATGGCCCGCAATCGCGGCAACACGCTCACCGAGTTCTCGATACGAAATGTAAGCGTCAGAGAGCAAGTAACGAGCGCCGTCGGGTGCGTGCTCCCACGCATGCACATGCGCGTCAGCAGCGCCCTGCGTGTGAACGAGCGAGATGCCTAGCGGAGGAAGTAAAGGTACTTTACGATTCACAACATCCACGATCACCTTATTGATAGCTGTGCGCGAGGGGCTCGGCCCGTAGACCGCAGATGGATTCAGATGCACCGTCGAAAGCCCCTTCTTTTGGGCCTCTTGTACGAGTGCCTGAGCTTTCATCTTCGAACGTTCATACGCGGTAGGCCTCTCACTGGTGGCGGGCCGATCCTCAGACAACGTGCCACCGGGCACTGCATCGAACACGTCCATCGTCGATGTGTAGACAAAACGCTCAACGCCCACATTCTCTGCAACCGCGAGGACGTTCGCGGTCCCGCCCACGTTGACCTGCTCGAAGATGGCTTCGTCGCGCACCCACTGCTCGGGCAATCCAGCCGCGTGAAAGACTGACGTAACGCCGGCAGCTGCGCGCAAAAGCGAGTCGCGATCGGTAACATCGCCACCAACGACATCGACGCTTGGATCGAGGACCCTCTTAGCACGAGCAACATCGCGAACGACGGCGCGAACACGATGGCCGCGTTCGACAAGTTTGTTGACGATCGCAAAACCAACAACGCCCGTTGCGCCTGTCACGAGAATGGTGCCTTTCATGAGTGTCCGACTCTAACGCTTAATGGCCCACGCGACGCCATCACCGAGCGGCAGAATGACGCCGTCAAACGCGCCACCATTGACCACCGTGTGGTTGAACGCACGAAGCGCGTCGACGCGGATGCGCTCGCCTTCTGGAACGGTCTGGTTTGCTACGTGTCCCTTCCACAGCACATTATCTGCGACGAGCTGCGCGCCGCTCGGCATGTGAGGCAGCACCGCCGAAAGGTAACTAGGGTAGTCCTCTTTCATGCAATCGAAATACACGTAGTCCCACGGACCTGACGCCGTGCGAAGCCACTCGAGTGCATCAGCGCACGTCACTTGCACGCGCGACGCTAGACCGGCAGCGCGGACAAATTCTGTCGCTTCAGCACAAAGGTCAGCACTCTTCTCGAGGGTGACAACCGTCGCCGCGCAGCCCGCTGCGCGCGCAAGAACGATCGCTCCGTACCCAATATTCGTCCCAACTTCGAGCAAACGCTTTGGTCGCCCAAGCGTTGCTGTGAGATGCAGAAACGCGCCGACCTCGGGATCACTGATTGGATACCCTTTGTCTTGCGCGCGGCGTTCCATCCGAAGCAGAAGTTCGTCGCGCGCTGGATTGAGCGACTCGAGGTATTGCGCCTGGGCGAGTTGCAGCAAGGCATCCGCTCGTTCTTTCATCGACGCCTCACTTGAGCACGACGTCCTTTTGCATTTTGCCAAGCATCGAGAAAATCTCGCTCTGATCGTCTTCTTCGACTTTTCGTTCCACCAAAACCTCGGTGAACTTTTCGATGAACGCATGCCACTCGGCGTTCGTAATTCGCAACCCCTTATGAGCTATTTTCATTTCTTTGCCTGAGTAAGTGCATCCGCCACCCGTTTCGGCGCACAACTGTTCGGCAAGGAGTTCGCGGAACTTTGTTTCCCGCGCGGTATCTTTCTTCAGCTTCGCGAAAACTCGGTTCAAACGCTTGTCGGCGTACAACTTCTGAACGAACGTTTCCACAAGCTGCGCCACACCATCTTTGCCACCAAGGCGGTCGTAGAGGGTCTTAGGTGCGGGTGGCGGTGTGCTTTCGGGCGGCGGAGGCACATTCTCAGACGCTCCGCCATCCCCTTGAGTAAGGGGTCGTAACGCCGGCTCCTTAGGTCCGCAAGTACCTGTCGCCCACACAAGGCACAGCATGGCTGGCACCCATCGCGCTCGATAGCCCACAAAGCTGCCTATTGTCATCAATCGCCGCTCTCTCTCTTGGGGATTCACAATCGGAAACGTAGTATGACTTTCGTTACCTTGTGTACATTGCGGAGGCTCGCACTTGCCTGAATGCACGCTGCTCTTAGACGGCCGTGTGGTTGTGCGCGCTGAAGACACCACGACCGAAGTCGAGTTCGCACTCTTCGATGCGGGATGTTGCGAGTTGCAGGCAGACGAACCCGGCACCAACCGCGAGGCTGGCTATCGCACGACA
>JAHFDZ010000072.1 GCA_023248745.1 Myxococcales bacterium
GCGGCTTCGATGTATCCCGGCACAATCACCAAGAAGTCGGCGTCGGCCTACACCATCAACTGGGATGACGGCTCTCCTCCCAAAGAAGTGGCATTTGAGAAAGTTGCAAAGGCTCCGTCGCCTGCGAAGCCTTGAGCAGGTGACGCCTGGTCGCGGGCCGGTCGCGGGCTTGACGGCGAGGTTACGTGCGGAGCACACAGAGTGAAGAGCTACCTTTCGCTTCCTAAAGTGCATTCTCGAAACAGACCCTTTCGAACGCTGTACGTGTTTGAAGCACGGCTAAGCCCAAAAGCGCGAGATAGAGCACGACCCGGCTCGCCGCGCGTACCGCGAGCGTTGTGCCACAGCGCTCACTTAGCGACTGCATCGCCCTTGCGCCATCAGCGAAACTCAGGGTTGAGATCAAATAATGTTGCGATTCCGAAACGCCTGACCCTGGCGCACACAAATTGCAGGCCGAGGAACATGGCGCAACAACGTTCACCGCGAGCGTCCCAAGTCGTCGCAGTGAGCTTGGCTTCGGGCCTCGTCATCTTGCTTGCGCTGCCGTCGGCTTGCCGCAGCGAGGAGGCATGCTTTGACGGTGGAACTTGCGCCACGACGGATGGCGCGACGAGCAATGCCGACGCCAGTGATGCAGACCGCGATGCATGGTGTGGCGAGGCACAGACACCCGACTGCTGCAAGGCCGAAGATGGCACCTTCTATTTCGTTCATCAGGCGGATTGCAGAGGTCCTGCGCATTGGCAATGTTCATCAGGAACCATCCCCCATTCAAAAGGAACGTGTGAGATGAAGCTCGATGCCGGCGCGTACACATCCCTCGATTGATATTGTCAATATTATTGACTTTATGCGCTGAGTGACGCCTGCGGGCGCGCCGCTCCATCGCATGTATCCTTATTAAGATGACCGACCGCTACGTCGAGATGCATTGGCGATGCAGCGCCTGCAAGTTCGAGAATCTCGGCCGCTTCATGGTTTGCCAAAAATGCGGCGATCCAACGGACTCTCGAGAGAGTTACGAAATGCCGGGCGATACGGCAGCAGCCGAGAGCGTGACCGATTCGGAGTTACTCCGTGCCGCAAGCGCGAGCGAAAATTGGCGCTGCATGTGCTGTGGCTCTCATCAACGATCGCTTCACAACACGTGCGCTCAATGCGGAGCCGCAGTGGCGAGCGCTGTGCCCGATCCTCCGTCAACGAACGCCAAAGTAGGACCCGCCCTATGGGGCTTTGGGCCGAGACGATCCAGTCAACACGCTGACCCGAACACAAGGGGAAGGCTTGTGCTCATCGCCATCAGCGCATTTTGCGGGCTCACTTTCGTTGCGGTCCTCGTGGGTGCGACGCTTGGCGGTGCGCCGAAGGTGCCTCCGGTTGATCTTTCAACGACGACCGCACCCGAACCACTTCCTCCTCCCATTGTTGAGACACAGGTTGTGGCGAAGGTCAGCGCAGCCTCGTGGTCGCGAACGGTGAGCTTTGAAACGATTAAGTAAGTTGACCATGGGGGCTTCGCTACAAAGTGAAAGAATGGACATTCGTATCGCAAGTTGACGGTCAAGGTTATGAACTACCCGCGTCGTGGCCCAAACTTGACCCCAAGTGGAAGGTCGCGAGGCCGCTGAAAGAGAGCGAAGCGTCGCCCTACGCAATCGACAACACGCACCGGCTAGTTCTCACGCGTGCGGCGCAAGTCACGTTCACGTCGGCCGATGCGTCGGGCATGCTCACGATCAGCATTGCTGAGGCAGAGCTTGGCACTTTCGCGAAGGGTACCGAGCATCAGGCGATCGCGCGTTCGGGCGTGCTCGTGAGGCTCGCTTCATCGCGCTGAAGGACTTGCGTGAGGCGTCAAGAGCGACTTGCGATGAGGGTTCGGAGCGACGCCATCTGGTCTCCCCACCACATGCCGTTCATTCCTAGGAACGCAACGACGTCGAGTCCGTGGCGAGCGGGATGATCACTTCGAATCGAACTCCAACCGCGATGAACCACGGTGACGAGCGTTCTTGCGTCGTTACCCTCAAACGTCACCTCAACCTCGGTTCGCTCGTGCGGCGCGAAGTTCGCTCCTCGCCAGTCGAAGGCGAGCCGACGCGGTGGATCCCACACGGTGATGGTCCCGGTCTGGACAACGGTGGGTTCAGCGTCAGTATCGAACGACTCGAACAGCCGACCGCCAGCACGTGGCTCCAGATGAATGATGCCGCGTTTCGCACCAGCAACCCGGAAGCGAGCGCCGCGTCGCCACCATTGATCGATCTCTTCGGTAAAGATTGCAAAGGCCGTCTCTTGATCGACGGCCACGCTCACGGAGACGACGGCTTGATCGCCCTGAAGGTCTTTTCCACTCATGAACTTCGCCGCCGCTTTTGCTTTGTACGTTGCGCTTTTCCAATCGAACGTTCCGCGTGGCGCTTGAACGCCGCCAGCTGATCACCCCAGAACGCCTCGACTTCTTCGAGCCAGTCTCGTAGCTCTGTGAAGGGCTCGCGGCGCAAGTGGTACAGGCGCACGCGCGCGTCATTCTCTTCCTCCTCTTCGGCCACCAGGCCGGTTTTCCGAAGGACGCGAAGATGACGACTCATGGCCGGCGCACTCATGGACATTGCGGCGGCGAGTTCACCCGCGCGCCGAGGTTTTTCGCGCAACAGGTGCACCACTGCACGCCGCGTTGGCTCTGCGAGGGCCGCGAGCGTTCGATCGAGCGAGGACACGAGGTTAGCTTCCATGCGGCTTCGGATTGCGAATCCTCTCAATGAATCCCCAGACGTGGCCCTCGAGATCGAGGACGCCGTAAGTTCGATCCTCCCAGTAGTCGTCGCCATAGTCGCTGTTTTTCGGCTCGTAGAAGACGGTCGCGCCCGCGGCTTTTGCGCGGTTATGGTGAGCATCGACGTCGTCAACGTAGATGCACAACGATTGCGTCGTCTTGCCACCCACCGAGGCCGGGCTTGCATACCGTGTGCACCAAGGAGACTGAGTCGCGTAGACCCCGCCCGCTCCGGCTACGATGATGAGGCCGTCACCAAACTCGAGCTCAGAATGCACAATGCGACCGCCTTCACCCTCGATCTTCATGCGGACCTCGAACCCGAACGCGCGACAGAGCCAGTCGATCGCCTTGACGGGATCTTCATAACAAACGACCGACGTGATGCGCGGCCAACCCTGAGGACTGTCTTTCATCTTCTTGCTCCACTGCAGGTAGATTGCATATGCGTTAATAATCAACTGTAAGGTGAACTAATAGCAAAGTTCTTTTTGGGTACCCAGTGATTTCTACGGATATGAGTCCGTGGTTTGCGAGAGGGCGCGATCGTCGTCGCCAGCGTCGTTGCCATCGTCTGGTAACCCGCGCCTCTTGTGATTTTAGTTCGCCTACGTTTCGGAGGAGAGGCTGGGTGCTTACCTGCGCAACTCGGGGTCTGTCTGATGGAGAATGGCTGGTGCGCAACTGGACACCAAAGGTTGTCGTTTGACGGTTAGCCTTGACCGCGAGTGTATGCACGAAAAGGTGACCATCAATTGGACTTGGCCGTGGTCGATCGCGTTGTGATCGGGCGAGGCGCTCGGGTAAGTGCCACGCTCGCAGCGTGCTTTGTGGCTGGTTACGTCGCAATCATCTTGCCGATGGCGCTGCCCCAGATCGCCCCATCCATTGCACCGCTAGCGAATGTTGGGCGATTGATCGTGCCGCAAAATTGGCAACTCTTCGCGCCTGACATTCCCACGATCGACGCCGCACTTATCGTTCAGTGCAGTGTCGATTCGGAGACTTTCGACATTGAAGCTGACCTCATCCGCACAGCTAGGCGTTATCGATGGCACCCAGCGAACAAAGCGATGCACGGTCCTCGCGCGATCGCGCATGAGATATTTTTCATGCACGAGCGTGGTGAGTTGAGTGAGTCGCTCAGGGAGCGATCGATGCGTTACGCGCGATCTATTTGCTTTGATCATGGTTACAAATCGCAGCCAGTGCGCGTGTCGGTGCGCGTTACCAATACGGTGAGCGGGCACCTGCGTTGGATCAACGTTCATGGCGAAGCCCCATGAACGTGTTCGATCGCTGGGCGATGTGCGTCACACGACGAAGGCTCGCGCCTCACGCATCGGAACTCGGCGTTCGCGCAATCTACCTTTGGCTTCTGTGTTACGCGTCATCGCTCGCAACGGAGGGGCGCTTGTTTTGGGGTACGCAAGCGCCTCCGCATCCTCGGGTGTTTGATTCACATTTCGTTGCCGACTGGGTGATTCGCCTGTCGTTGCATCCGCGCCTTGTTTCGAATGCGTGGGTGTGGCCGCTCATGCTTGCAGGGGTCGCTCTTGTGGGACTGTTCGTTCGACCGCGCATTTGGCTCACGTTGCTCGCGAGTTTTCTCCTCGCTCAGCTCGACGCGCTCGTATGGTTCGCAGTGGACGGTGGCAATCGCATGATCGCCATTCAACTATTGTTCTGTGCGGCGATGAGTCTTCGCGGAGATTCTATTGCGCACGTCACGATTGCCAATGTCGGACTCTCGCTTGCACGCGCGCAACTGTTGATCGCCTACCTGGGCGCAGGCGTCGCGAAGGCGGTTGGGGAACCTTGGCAGCGTGGCGACGCACTCTCACGCGTATTGCTCCATCCTGCGTGGTCAGACGGATTCATCGCGCAGTGGCTCTTGCGGCACGCGACAGTTTCATCGTGGTTGACCTATCTGACCGTTGTCTGGGAACTTGCTTTCGTCGTTCTCGTGCTCTTTCGCAAGACGCGACCTCTTGCGCTGGGCCTCGGTGTGCTGTTTCACGTCGCCATTGCACAAGTGATGGGGCTGTTTTTTTTCTCGTTTGCGATGGTCGCCTGTTACGCGTTTTGGCTCGACGAGAGCGTTGTCATTCGAGCGGGACGTTCGGCGCGCGCTATGCGGAGTCGTATGTGGTTTCAAGTAAAGGGGCGAGGCGAGCTCGATCGATCATGATGCTGCGTTCTGCGAGCGGGATGAGAACGTCATTTTCCACGGCTTCTACGGCCGTGCGCGCGTAAGCATCGGACTCCATCCATCCGAGCTCGTGAATGTGCGCAAGCTCGAAGCCTTCGGTCGTGTGACCGTCGTGGATCTTACTGCGCAGTCTTTGCCAAAGTGGAGCGTACGTGGCGATCGAGTCAAGCGCGCTTGTCGCAAGCAACGTGCGATCGCGATCGGTCAAACGATCGGCCACCCAATCGAGATAGAGAAAACCAAAGCGACCGTGCGGCGCTTCGTCTCGAACGATTTGTTCGAGCACGGCCTTCGTGAGCGGATGGGAGGCCCGCTTCATGCAGCCCGCGAGCATCGCAACGCTGTACGCCTCGCCGACACAGCACAGTTTGACGACCGACTCGGTGGCGTGAAACAGCGGACTCTCGTTCGGTCGCGTCGGCAAACCGAGTGCGCCGAAGTCGACTTCGTATGGCGCGCCGCCGCCGAGCTCCATGGCGATGCGGCTCGTGAGTTCGACGTGAAGAACTTCGTCGGCAAGAAAGTCGCTCGCCATGCCGATGAGATCGATCGGCGCGCGCACTTCAAGGAGCGATCGCAAAAGGTCCGAGAATGCGACCGCGGTGCAGTACTCGTTGAAGGCCGCTTCGGTCCACGATACGCGCGCACGTTCGACAAGTTCAGGTGGATAGCGAGAAGGTTCGAGCGTTCCCCATGGCATTTCGTCAACGCCAGGTCGCACGCGTCGAAAGTACTTTTCGGAAATCCCGCCGTACCACTCGAGCTCGAAGGGCTCACGCATGATCAGCCGCTCTCGTTGGCGTCTTGCGCATCGCTCGCATCTTGCGCATCGCTCGGTGCGCCATCATTGGCGTCCTGCAGGGTCGCGTCGCCCCCCGCGTCGAAGTCACCAAGCGAGGGCGCGTCAAATGGGGCGTCGACGACACCGCTATCGTACCAGCTTCCTTTGGGGTTCGCCCACACTATGGGTTCGGTATTGCACCCGGCGACCATGACGGTGGAGAGTGCGGCGCTTCGAAGCAAGAGACGTTTTGGTTTCGACATCGAGATCTCCTGCCCTTGGTTTGTTCGCAAGAATGTGCCCGCTTGACTGGTGGGCTGATTGAGACGAATCACGCCGAAGAATCGGGCGTGGGGGTGACTAGCGCGCCTTTCACATGAAGGTCGTCATTTGTCGATTGCCGTCTACTTTCAAATGACTGCGACCATCCGATCGCAGTCTTACCGTTTGCCACCCCTGTCATAGAGCGAGCCCTTCGGATTGCCAGGAATGGGCAGAGGAGTAATCACGTCGGCAACAGCGCCTGCGTCGCTTGCGGTTGGAACGCTTGCGTCAACGATGGCGGCGTCAGCGAGTTGCGAATCGTAGTGTGACCCTTTGGGATTGGCGTAGACCACCCCAGGTTTGCATCCCGCGATCACGAACGAAGAGAGTGCGACACTCTTGAGCAAGATCCGTTTCGTCGGCTTCATGAGCTCCCCCGACCTTTTACGCCGTGGTCGTAAAGGGCACCCTTCGGGTTTGCGTAAAGGATAGGGATGCGTGGCGGCGTTTGAAGGAGCGGCGCCGCATCAGGTCGGCTTGGTGGCAAAGCTGGGCCCGCGTCTTCGGGCGCAATGGGGGGCGCACTTGCTTCAGGTGTCGTGACGCCCAAATCGAGAGGTGCACTCGCGTCGAGCGTCGGCTCATAGACGGGGCCCTTCGGGTTCGCGTAGATGATGGGTTCGTCGGTCGTCTTTTTGCAAAACGTGAGAAGCGCTGCGGAGGTGATGACCGCGCTTCGAAGTAGGAAACTTCGTTTACGATCGTTCGGTGGGGCCATGCAGGGCGAGGGTATCAGAAATCGAGAAGGCGCCGAGCGGATGGTATGATCATATGGTCAATTTTGTTGACCACGTCCTGGGGGCTGTGCGACGGATGGTCTCTTCATTTAGCGACTCGAGCGTGACGGGCCGCAATAACCACGTATTTGGCACGTCATGTGCGTTAGCGCTTCGCGATGGACGCTTTTTCACACGAGAACTTCACGAAATTTGTACTTGGTGCGTTACTCACCGCCTGCGGTGGCACCACGGTTACCGGCGGAGTTACCAGTGGCGACCTTGACAACGACGCTGCAGCAGCTCATGCCGACGGAGGCGATGCGGGCGCCAACTCGCCTCGCGATGGTTCGTTCGATCAGGACGCTGGAGCGCTTGCGGACGCGAACATCGTCGTTGATGGAAGCGTTCTTTGCGGCGTGACGAGGTGCAACCTCGCGAACGACGTCTGTTGCGAGCCCTCCAAAAGCGCAGACGGTGGCGCCCCGTTCTGCGCCTCGTCGTGTCCGAATCAGTGGGGCACGGTCAAATGCGAAAAGGCCGCCGATTGCGCGTTCGGTTCTTATTGCTGCGGCGGTCGTGGACTCAACGGCGCGATGTACTCCAGTTGCGTGAGCACGGCGTGCAAGTCGGGCGCATCGGACATCCCGCAGCTTTGCGCCGACGCCAGCGAGTGCGCGAGCGGTTTATGTGAGCTCAACACGCCCTGGTGTGGGGCCGGACGCAAGGTCTGCAGCGGGACGAAGTTTCCCGGCTGCAAGTGACGTTTGCGAGGCTTCGAGCCATTCGCGATTTGAAGCGAAGTCGCACGGCCACCTCGATTTCTTTCTTCCTTGCGCTAAGCACTCAGGGCTGGAGTGGATGGGGCTCACGGGGTTTAGATCATGCGGCGCTTTGAATTGGTTGAGGGCACGAGCAGCAAATTTTGGCAGATCGTTCGCGACAGCGCATCGATCCTCGTTCAGTTCGGACGCATTGGCACCAACGGACAAGCACAGCAAAAGTCGTTCGACTCCGACGTCGCGGCGGAGGCAGAGGTCACCAAGCTCATCCGCGAGAAGGTGAAAAAGGGATACGCCGAAGTCGGTGCGCCCGCAGCAGCGCCCGTCGTCACCAACGTCCGCGTGAAGCCGAAGGCTGAGCCGTCTGCATCTCCATCCGAGACGACGGCCACGGAGCAACCGGCGACGCCGATGGCGCCGACCGAAGCACCCACAACGAACCCGACGCTACCGAGCGGTTTCGCGTGGACCGACGAGATCCTTGCTGCCGTTGCACCGAGCCGACGCTCGAACCGCGCGTCTCTCCAAGGCCCTCAAGATGTCAACATACTTTATCAACAGCTCCGCCACGCAGTGCCGACCGTCGCCGCACTTCGAGAAGGAGCCACGCGCGAGAGTTCCTATGAAGACCAACATCGCGCGCGCCTCGTCGCCGATCTCCAGTCCGGCGGCGTAATCCTCGAACTCATCGAACGCGCAAGCACCGCATTCTCGCAAACAAGTGCACCTGACCAACTCGACGTCGAAGAGCAGGCGGTTGCGTTCTGGTTAGGTCTTCAGTCGGACACATTCGTACCTTATTGGGTTGCGAAAGAAGGCGCGCTGTTCGCGCTTCGTGCTTTGTCTCGGGCGCGCGCGATCAAGCCAGGCACCACATTGTCAAACGCGTACGGATGGCAGGCCCTTCGGCGTCTTCTCGTCTCGCTCGACGATGGCGCGTACGAGGCGCTGCTTTCGGAAGCCGAACAGATCCAACAGAGGGCCAAGGCCGACCCCCGCGTGATGCTCGCCATCGCTTTCGAGAAACCTGAGTGGTGCGACAAGCTTGTCGAGCAGATCAATCCAAACGCGAAGGCCCCGCCGTGGCTCTATCCCTTTATGCTCGCCATGCCATCGTTTGAAGAAGCGCGACGACTTTTCGGTCGCGCACAATCTGAACACACTGAACTTGTCTCGTATCGATACGACTTGCTCGCGCGTTTTGGCGATGAAGCGCTGCCACTCTTCGTCGAGGGTTACGAACGCAACGAGTACCATCGCTCTTCATTTGCAGAGGGCCTTTCATTTCGAATCTCGCGCGACGTCGCCAACTTTTTTATCAAGCACCACGCCGAAACTGGGTACGGCAAGAACGAGCTTCGCGAGCTTGCGTTCAACTATTTGAAAACGCATCGCGATGTGTCGATTCCGGCCCTTGCAGTCGCGATGAGTACCTCGACGGGCAAGAGTCGCGACGTCGCAAAAGCCCTATTGCGAACGGTTGCGCCGACGGGCGCTGACGTTGAGAGCGCACTGCCCACGCTACCCGGCGCCGCACAGACTGCGCTGAAGGAGCTGACGCAACAAGCAGGTGGCAAGAGCACCGAAGCGCAAGCCGCTGACCTTCCCTCATTTTTGCTATCGCCTCCGTGGCTGTCAAAGGTGAAGGCGGCAGCACCCATCGTGCTCAACCTCACCATGCTTCCCTTCGAAGACAAGATGGCGTGGAAGGCCGGTGAGCCAAAGTCAAAACACTACCGCTTAGACGACTCGGACAGCCTAGAGTTGGCAGACTCGGCGGCAAACTTGCAGGCGACTCGCGAGCTCATACGAAAGTGCAATGCCACGCCCCCCGCGCCCGACACGCCGTCCTGGGAAATTCAGGGCGCTGCCGTCCTTTTTGCTCTCCCCAAAGAAGATCTGCTCGATGTTGCAGCGACGCTCAACGTCCATCACTTCAAGTGGTACCGCTACGAGGCTCAAGATCTCATCGCGCGCCACGGCGTCGAACTCATCGCGCTCATTCTCAAAACCGCGGCGATTGATCCCATTTCTGCGTCGGAGGCACTTGTGCGGGCCAACGCGGCACGTGTGGCGCCTCTCATGGCCGAGGCGTTCTGTCGGTTGAAGAAGGCGAAGGCTTTGGCAACTGAGTGGCTTCTCTCGTTTCCAGAAGCAGCCGCGGTGGGTCTCATTCCAGACGCCGTTGGCAAGCCAGGCAAACAGCGTCTTTTCGCCGAGACCGCCCTGCGCTTCGTCGCGTCGAAAGGGCACCGCAGAACCATCGAGAGCGTCGCCGCAAAGTACGCCGCAAGTGACGAGGTCCGCGCGGTCCTCGATTTCGATCCGCTCCTCACTTTCCCAGCCAAGCTTCCCAAGATGCCCGACTTCTGGAAGGCCGCCGCATTCTCTCGTCCTACGCTCAAGTCGACCGACGGGAAGCTTCCTCAAGTGCTGCCGATCGCGGCGGTCGAAGCGATCGGCACCATGCTCGCATTCACGAGCACGACCGACGCATACGCTGGAATCGCGATCGTCAAGGAACTTTGCGATCCGCAATCGCTCGCCGAATTTGCGTGGGATCTCTTCCAAGCGTGGCTCGTTGAGAGCGCGAACTCGAAAGAACAGTGGGCTCTCTTTGCGCTCGCGCATTTTGGCGACGACGAAACCGCGCGCCGATTGACGCCACTCATTCGCGCCTGGCCGGGCGAAGCTGCACACGCACGCGCGGTGATGGGTCTCGATGTGCTCGCGCTCATTGGTACCGATGTCGCGCTGATGCACTTGCATGGAATTGCGCAGAAGCTGAAGTTCAAGGGCCTACAAGAAAAGGCGCGCGAGAAGATCGACCAAATCGCCGAAGCGCGTGGCCTCACCGCGGCCGAACTTGCCGATCGACTCGTGCCTGATCTCGGCCTCGACGACAAAGGTTCTCTCGAACTCGATTTCGGTACTCGCAAGTTCCGCGTTGCTTTCGATGAAGCGCTCAAACCTCAGGTACTCGACGAAACGGGCAAGCGCTTGCCCGATCTTCCGAAAGTCAAGCAAACTGACCATGCCGAGACCGCCAAGGAGGCGACCGAGACGTGGAAGGCACTCAAGAAAGACGCGAAGACGATCGCGTCGGGGCAAATTTTGCGCCTCGAGCTTGCGATGTGCTCGATGCGAAGGTGGATACCCGATGTGCTCCGCAAGTTCTTCATCGAGCACCCACTCATGATCCATCTCGTGCGGAGGCTTGTGTGGGCCACCTACGATGAGCACAACAAGGTTACGAACACGTTCCGTGTTGCAGAAGATGGCACACTCGCAAATGCGAAAGACGACACGTTCGCCCTCACGAGCGATGCTCACATCGGCATTGCGCATCGGCTCGAACTCGACGACGCCACGTGTGGATCGTGGGGCCAAATTTTCTCGGACTACGAGATCATTCAACCGTTCGCGCAGCTCTCACGCGACATCTATGTTCCGACTGACGCAGAGCAAACGGGCAAGAAACTTGACCGATGGGTTGACCTAACCATCCCAACCGGCAAAGTCCTCGGACTTGACCCCCGCGGCTGGCAACGAGGGCCTGCGCAAGATGCCGGTGTGGTGTGCTGGTACGAAAAGCCGCTCACAGGGGGTCGCACCGCATTTCTTGATCTCGAACCCGGCATCTTTACGGGCATGATCGACGAGTCGCCCGAGCAGAAACTGGGCAGCTTGACGATCAGTTGCCTTGGCGACCCGCATTGGAACACCCAAGCCCACGAAGAATTCGGCGTGCTTTCGTCCATCGAGTTGAGCGAATTGATTCGCGATCTCGAGTCTCTTCGATAGTCCACGCGCAAATACCCCCTTCCTTTCTCGAAAGTCGGCATCGCTTGAACCCACCTCCACGCCCGCAACGTTCGCCAGCCGAAGTCAGCTACGCGAGCGAGCTCGAGACATTGCGCAAATCCGACAAGAGCCCAAAACCACCCGGCTGGAGGCTCTCCCCCGTTGCGGTACGCACGTTCATCTTGGGCGATTCGGCGCGTGGCATTCGTAAGAAATTTGTCGGCAATCCTTCCCTCGTCGATCGCGCGATGGTCGCGCTCGCAACCAATCGTGGGCTCATGTTGGTGGGCGAGCCAGGAACCGCGAAGTCCCTCCTAAGCGAGCTTCTCGCCGCTGCGATTTCAGGCCGATCAACGCTCACCATTCAGGGCAGCGCGGGCACGACCGACGACCACATCAAGTACTCGTGGAACTACGCGCTGCTGCTCGCGGAGGGACCGCCGCCGCGTGCGCTTGTGCCTGCGCCCCTCTACAGCGCGATGAAGGAAGGCGCGATCGTTCGGTTCGAGGAGATCACGCGCTGCCCGCTCGAAATTCAAGATTCCCTTCTCGCGGCGCTATCCGATCGCGTGCTCGCGGTGCCCGAGATGGAAGGGCCGAGCGCGATGCTTTTTTCTCAAGATGGCTTCAACGTTATCGCCACCGCCAACACGCGCGACCTCGGCGTGAACGAAATGAGCGCAGCGCTCAAACGGCGTTTCAATTTCGAAACCGTCTTTCCAATTCCCGATTTCAATACCGAGATGGCGCTTGTGCGTGAAGAAACGCAGCGTCTCCTCGAGCGCTCGGGCGTTCCTTCGATACCCGGTCCCGACGTGCTCGAGCTTCTCGTGACCACATTCCGCGAGCTTCGTGAAGGCAAGACAGTTGATGGTCAAGCGATGGATCGATTGTCGACGCCCATGTCGACCGCTGAGGCCGTGAGCGTTGCGTACGCCGTCGGCATCCGCAGTCACTTTTTAGAGCAGCGGGACGCCACCCCCCTCGATCTTGTGGAATGCCTCATCGGGGCCGCGATCAAAACTGAGAAAGAAGACATCGCACGTCTTCGTCGGTACTTCGAGCAACGGGTGTCGAAGGCGAGTGGCCCACATTGGCGCGCGTACTACGACGCACGCCATCGCCTTCCGGGTTGAACGATGGCCCTCATCGTCGTTGGAGTACGCCATCACAGCCCTGCCTGCGCGCGCCTTGTCGAAGCTACGATCAAGCGTATTTCTCCGCGGTTCGTGCTCATCGAGGGGCCGAGCGAGATGAATGCACGCTTGGGTGAACTGCGCCTCACGCACACGTTGCCGATCGCCCTGTTCTCGTACAGCCAAGACGGCGCAGGGGCATCGCGCGGCACCTGGGCGCCCTTCTGCGACTATTCTCCGGAGTGGGTCGCGTTGCGTGTCGCCGACGACGTCGGTGCGACGCCGCTCTTCATCGATCTACCAGCGTGGCATGAAGCGTTCGATGGTGAAGAAAATCGGTATTCCGATCGACACATGCGCGCCAGCGATCGCCTCGGCGACCTGTGTGCCTCTCTTGGCTTCGAAGACACCGACACGCTTTGGGATCATTTGTTCGAACAGCCCCAAGATGTGCCGACGCTATCGGCGCGACTCGCGTCATACTTCGAAGCGTTGCGCGGCGACGAGCCCGCGGGAAGTCGCGACGAACTTCGCGAAGCATTCATGTGCCAGCACATCGCATGGGCCATGCGGCAAGCAGGTGAACGTGACGTCGTCGTCGTTTGCGGTGGGTATCACAAACCGGCGCTCGAACGAGGGTGGGGAAGCGCGCATGATGAGCTTCCCCAACTAGTCAACCCACCTGACAATGTAAGCGTGGGCAGCTATCTCGTGCCTTACTCATTTCAGCGCCTCGACAGTTTTAGTGGGTACGCATCGGGCATGCCGTCGCCCGCTTTCTACCAAGCGATTTGGGAAGCGGGCCCTGAACAAGCGCCCGATCGCATGATGTTTCACGCGATTTCCTACCTGCGAAAAAAAGCGCAACGCGTCTCACCGGCGGATGCCATCGCGGCTTCGACCCTCGCCCACGGATTGCGCATGCTGCGTGGACACGAAGTGTTAGCGCGCACCGACGTGCTCGATGGACTCGCGGGCGCGCTCATCAAAGACGCGCTCGACGTACCGCTACCGTGGACGCGACGTGGAACATTGCAAGCGCGAACGGAGCCGCTGCTAGTCGAGCTTGTGGCGTCGTTCTCGGGTCAGAAGATTGGCACGCTCAATAAGAAGACCCCTGCCCCTCCATTGTTGCGCGACGCGTTCGACTCGCTGGAGCGTGTCGGAATCGCGCTGACACGCAAGGAGCAACGGCTCAAAGTCGACATCAAGCACGGCTACGGACGTGCACAGAGCCAAGTGCTTCATCGGTTGCGCGTCCTTGGAATTCCCGGGTTCTCATGCGTGCGTTCGCCCGCGACGGCCCGAACCCAAACCGATTTGTCAGAAGAGTGGAGCATCGCGCATCGCCTTGAGACCGATGCGGCGTTGATTGAAGCGTCAATCTTTGGTGCAACGCTTCATGGTGCTGCAGGCTCGAAAATTGAAGCGCGGTCACGAGATGCCGAGAACGTCAAGGTGCTTGTCGATGCGTTGATCGATGCTTCGCTTTCTGGGCTCGATGGACTTTCGCACCGAACACTGGCTGAAACAGCGCGCGTCATTGCGACAGAACCATCGTTTTCAATGGTGGGTTACGCACTCGGTAAGCTTCTTTACCTTGCACGCGATGGCGCAGGGCACGCAACGACGCAGGTTGCGGTGGCATGTTTCGATCGGGCGCTGTGGTTGCTTGAGGGCATTTCGGGCGCGTCGGCGCCGTTGAACGACGAGCACGTGAAAGGCGTGCTCGCGATGCGGGATGCGCTCCGCGTCGATAGTGCGTTTGATCGGGTGCGCGCCATAGCGTTATGTGAGAGACGCGCGCGCGATGCTAATGCGCCAAGTGCGCTTCGGGGCGCTGGCCTCGGACTTCTTTGGTCGCTGCGCGAGCATGGTGCATACGACGAACGGGAGACCAACGCGCTGCTTCGATCGGTAGCGCGCGCCACGAGCTTCGGCGACTTTCTCGGCGGCCTCTTTGCACTCGCGCGTGAGCAAGTCGTTCGGGTGCGGGGCATCGTCTCAACCATCGATGTCGCGATCTCAGGATTCATGCGTGAGGAGTTTTTGATCGCCTTGCCGTCGTTGCGTCAAGCCTTTGCGTACTTTCCGCCGCGCGAGCGCCTCGCCATCGCGGGGCTCTTACTCGAACAGCGCGGCACGACCGCTGTCGACGCAAGCCACCTCATTGCGGGTTCGGTCGCGCCCGAGATTTACCGACAGTCCGCCTCGGTAGAGCGCGAAGCGCGTCGCCTCGCAGAGGTCTTTGGCTTAGGCGACGACCACGATGGATCATCATCATGACCGATCGCGATGAGGGTCTCGTGCGCTGGCGCCTTATGCTCGGAAGCGCGGCGGAGTCGAAACTCGATTCGCGCGCGGGCATGAGCGCTGACGATCTTGCGGCCGATGCGGCCCTTGGGTGGCTTTACGAACGCGGCGACGACCTGGCCGATCGCGATATTCGGGAACGTCACGGCGACCTAGGGGAGTCACAATTCACGGTGCCTACCTGGATCGAGGAAGTGCACCGACTCTTCCCGAAAGAGACGATCGAACGTCTCGAGCAAGACGCGGTCGAGAAGTACCAAATCCACGAGGTTGTCACGAACCTCGAAGTGCTCAAGCGGGTCGAACCCAATGAAACGCTCCTTCGCGCGGTGCTTCATACCAAGCACTTGATGAACCCGGAAGTGCTCTCGATGGCGCGCGAACTCATCGGGAAGGTCGTCAAGAAACTGATCGAAAAGCTCGCCGTGACCGCAAAACGCACATTTCACGGTTCGCGCATGCGCACGCGTTCAAGCCATCGGATCGCGAAAAACTTCGATGCCAAGGCGACCGTCCGAAAAAACCTCGCCACCTATAGCTCTGATGAGAAGCGTCTCTTCATCAAGACGCCTCTCTTTATCTCGCGCTCACGCAAGCACTTCGACACGTGGCAGATCGTTCTGCTCGTTGACGAAAGCGGCAGCATGCTCGGTTCGGTCATTCACGCCGCAGTCACGGCTGCGTGTTTGTGGGGTCTTCCGTCAACCAAAACCCACCTGTGTATCTTCGATACGGAAGTGGTCGACCTCACCGAACGCATAACGGATCCCGTTGAAGTGTTGATGAAGGTGCAACTTGGCGGCGGCACCGACATTGGCAAAGCGGTGGCCTATGCGCGAAGTTTGGTCGAAAATCCAAGGCGCACCATCGTCGTTTTGATCACCGACTTCTTCGAGGGGGGTGGGGAAAGCACGCTCGTCGCCCACGTCAAAGCGCTTTGCGACCAAGGGTCGATCGTATTGGGGCTCGCCGCGCTCGACGAGCAAGCCAACCCCAGCTACGACCGCGACCTGGCAGGGAGACTCGCGCAGGTTGGTGCGCACATCGGCGCGATGACCCCTGGCGAACTCGTCAACTTTATTGCCGAAAAGGTCGGTCGATGAGGAAGGACCTGCTCGCGCTGACGCCAGAAGCCATTGCATCGCTCGCAAACGTGGGCCTGGTGAAGCGCGCGCAGCGAGAGCTTGCTGAAGGGAACAGTCCGACGATTGCCCTCGATAGGAATGAAACCGTCGTGGCTACCTTTTCAGACGGCGCGGTTGCTCAACTTCCGCAAGGGAAGGCACTCAAAGACAGCCCTTGTTCATGCGGTGCGCTAGGCCTTTGCAGACATCGCGTTGCGGCCGCGCTTGCCTATCGGGCTTGGCACGAGGCGCAAGGTGACCTGGTTCCCCCTTCGTCAACTCGTTCGTCTTGGTCGCCAGGTGACACCGAAGACGACGCTCTCCTTGAAGCGCTTGGCGTGCGACTCTTTGCGCGCGCAAAAGACGTTCTCAAAAGAGGCCTCCTCGTCACCGTCGAAACTGGGGCGACGCCCACCGCCAAGCTGCCTTCTTGCACAGTGCGTTTCTTGGTTCCGCGCAACATGACCTATGCAAAGTGTGACTGCGCAAACGCGGGTGCGTGCGAGCATTTGGCGCTCGCCGTGTGGGCATTTCGACGATCCCCGCAAGGAGGCGTTGTGTCGCTCGGCGCCGCCGCCACTGAGACCCACGACGCACATGTTCTCGATGAGCTTTTCGCGCTCGTGCACGACGTTCTTGTTCCCGGCATCGGAACTGCGCATCTCTCACCGTTGCGCCTCGCCAACCTTCGCACGCGCATTGAAAAAGACAGAATGACATGGATGTTGTCGCTTCTTGTCGACCTCGAGATGGCGCTGGAGGGGTATCAAAAGCGCAGTGCGCTTCACGACACGCGCGAAATAGTCAATTTGATTACCGAGATAACGGCGCGCATTCGTGCCGCGCGAGCAGCGACCTGTGAGCTTCCGCCACGGCACATTCTTGGTGAAGACGAAGCGGCCGAGACGCAACTCGATCACTTACGGCTCGTCTCGTTTGGAGTTCGCTTGCGAGCAGACGGCAGAACTCGATATGCCGACGTCTTCCTCGCCGACCCGGACAGCGCGCTCGTTCTCGTACTTCGCAAGCATTGGAATTTTTCGACCGACGCGGAGATCGAAGAGGGCCCTTCTCTCTCCAGGCGCTTTGTGACGGCACGCATTGCTCTCGGGTCAATCGCGCACGGCCAGGTTGTGTCGAAAGCCGTCTCGCGAAAAGCCAATCGGTCGATCGTGATTCGCGCGTCGCAAACAGTTCAAACGTCTGTGACGCCGCAGCAAGGTGACTGGGAATCGCTTCCCTATCCACTTCTCATCAAGAATCTTGACGAACACGAGAAGCATCTGGGGCGAGTGCCAGCCTTGCTGCGCCCCCGCGTTCTTGCCGAGAATATTCACGCGATCGCAGTCTCACGCGTTCGCGACGTGATGTACTCCGCGAGTGAACAAAAGGTCATCGCGCAACTCGAGGATGCAAGCGGATGTCCATTTTCGCTCGTCGCTTCGCATCGCCGGGTGGCGCCCCACGCAATCGCAGCCGTCGCCACTGCTCTCGAAGGCACTGTGCGTTTCGTCGCAGGAGAGCTCACACGCCGAAATCACGAGTGGCAACTCGACCCACTTTCAATTGCGGCCGACACGTTGGTTGTGCCTGACCTCGCGGGGCCCGTCGCGTTGCCGCACTTGCCGAGTTTCGTTTCTCACGCTCAGCCCGCGAGCGTCGAACTCGCGTTGAATCAGGCAGAAGCAATGCTCGAAGACCTGTGCAACAGCGGTCTGGCGGCGCCTCCGCAGGTTGCCGTCGAGCGCATCACAACGTTGGTCCAGCGCCTCGATGATCTTGGACTGGTCGATCTGGCAGTTCGCTTTCACGCACTCGAATGCCAACTTCGCGCGGTGGCGAGAGATGATGCATGCAATCGATGGCTCGATGCCTCGATACGCCTTTCGCTTACGCGACTCGCATGAAAGTGGTTGTCGTGGCTTTTGGTTGGTCCTTGACCCTTTGACAAATCATGCGCGAGCGGCGCTCCCTGTTGCAAAAAAGGACAGCGCGCAGACTTCAAATTGCACACGGGCCTCGCATGGTCAATGACATTGACTACGCAAGGCCCGTTGATGTTTGTGCACGAGCGAGGGTCAGGGCACGCGGAACACCACGTCGTCGTGGTCGTCGTAGTTGCTCGATGGACACATGGCTTGCGTGTACGTGCTGCCGATGTGGCGTAGTTGCGCGCGGACCGCGTGATCGCCACCTTGATTGGCGAGCGTCTTGGCGAAGTTAGCGGTCTTGGTGCCAGAGCCGCACTTGACTTTGTCGATGAGTGTCCACGAGGGGCTCTGTGCACTTGGTGCGTAGTAGAGGTCCATCCAATCGGAATTGTCGTGGCAGCGATACGTCACTTGGAAGGTGACCGAGGTGTTTCGCGCGATCGTTCCGCTGAGCGCGATGCTCTGCAGATAGTGTTGCGGTTGCGATGTCGATGTTCCATCCGCGCAGCCGTCCATCAGCGTGTTTGGCGCGTTGGGTTCTCCGACGCGGTCCGAGAGGAGCGACGAGCCCACGCTGCAGGTTGAACCGCAGCAGTGTTGGGTCTGAAACGCAGTGTCGAAGAAGGTGATTGATTGCAACGTGTGCGTACAGCCCGACGCCGAATTGCAGCTGTCTGTGGTGCATGGGTCGCCGTCGTCACATGAGATCGGAGTGCCCGATTGACACGAGCCACTCGAGCAAACGTCACCCGTGGTGCACGCGTTGCCGTCGTCGCACGCGGCGGTGTTGTTTGTGTTCGAGCAACCTAGCGCGGGATCGCAGCTGTCGGTGGTGCAGGCGTTTCCGTCGTTGCATGAGATCGGAGTGCCCGATTGACACGAGCCACTCGAGCAAACGTCACCCGTGGTGCACACGTTGTTGTCACTGCATGAAGCAGTATTGTTGGCGTATGCGCAACCCGTCGATGGGTTGCATGAGTCGGTGGTGCACGCGTTGCCGTCGTCGCAAGAGAGCGCCGTGCCTGACTGGCACGAGCCACCTCCGCAGACGTCGCCTGTGGTGCAAGCGTTACCGTCGTCGCAAGTGGCGGTGTTGTTTGTGTTCGAGCAGCCTAGGACGGGGTCGCAGCTGTCGGTGGTGCAGGCGTTTCCGTCGTTGCATGCGATCGGGGTTCCTCCACCGCAGACCCAATCGGCGTCACACGTTTCTGCGGCGATGCAGATATTGCCGTCCCAACATGATCCGCTGGGCGCAAAGCAATTTGGCGACGGGCCCGCTGCGGTGACCGTCACTTGGGTTGTTCGCGCGCGTACGTTTTTTGTTTCGTCGTATCCAATCACTCCGTACGTGGCGGGAGTGCCGAAGTACGGGAACGGATCGTTGAAACTGGTTGTCGTTGTCGTGCCGATGAGTTGGAGATTGCGATAGATCGCGTAACTCTTCACCGCACTCGTTGACGCAGCCGCGGGCCACGACAATGTGACGCGAACGCCGTGCGCATCGATATTCAACGCGAGCTTCTTATCGTATGTACCTGTGCTGTATGGATCATGTCTGGCCATGGTCCACTCGTCGAGGAACGGATTGTGGGTGCCCATCGGCCCAAGCGCCCAAATTTTCTTTGTGCCCGTGGCGACGACGAGATCGAGCGTTCCGTTTGAATCGATGTCTGCAAGTAGAGGCGTCGCGTTGGTAAGGCTGCCATCCATGATCTTTGGGAAGCCTGCGACAGGTGTGCCGTCGCCGTGAAAGCCGTAGACACGATTGTCACCAACCGTGAACACAACGTCGGGGTTTCCGTCGCCGTCAACATCACTGATCGCGGCAGCGCGAACGTCTGCACCGACGGATACGGGCCAACCAGAACGAGGCGCGCCTGTCGGGCCAAAAACGTATGCAGACCCGCTGCTTGTACCCATGACGATTTCGGGATTGCCATCTCCGTTGAGGTCACCTGCCGCAAGGCGACGATAGAGTCCGCCGCCGACGACGCTATTGGTCCAACCTGGTAGCAGCGTCCCGTCGCCCTTGTACACATTCACTCCGGTCGTATGTGCAATGGCAATTTCTTTCGAGCCGTCGCCATCGATGTCCGCGACGACCATTTCGCAATGCTGAGCGGAAAGGGTTTTCGGCCAACCCGATGCGACTGTGCCGTTGCGGTCAAGCACGTAAACGCGAGAGATAGTGGCGACCACTATTTCGGGGAAACCATCGCCATTTAGATCGGCTGCTACGGGCGTGTGTTCTCCATTTTGCGTGCTGAGGGTCACAGGAAATCCTGAGACATAGGAACCCGCCGCGCTCCACGCGTGCACCTTCCCCATGTACTCGAGGGCGATGATCTCTGGTTTGCCATCCGCATCAAGATCCGCGAGCAAGGGCGCACCGTAGGCGGCATACATCGGGCCGATCGATTTCGGCCAACCCGTGAGCATGGTGCCGTCATGATTGAAAACCATGACGCTTCCGGCGGACGAACTTGTTCCGAATGAGTTCACGACAATTTCGATATCTCCATCGCCGTCGACGTCGCCTAGCGATGCTCCGCTGAGTGAGCCGATCGCGCTCGATACGATGGGAAACCCAGGCAATAAGGAACCGTCGGCGTGAGCGGCGTAAATGCGGTTCGAGCTGTCTGTCCAAACGAGTTCCATGCCGGGAGTTCCGTCAATATCTCCCGTGGCGATTGGACGCTGCGGTGTTCCGGAAGACGTGTAGGGCCACCCTGGCAACGATTCGTTCGTTGCCACCGTGATCGTGTCCGAGTCGTCGTTCGTGCCGTCTGTTGCGGTGAGTCGGATCTCGTAACTGCCACCCACAGGGACAATCGTTCCAAGTGTGGAGTCGATGGTGCCTGCACCGGTCGCGATCTGAGTCCACGTGGCGGCGCCCACATTTCTCATTTCGAGGTTGAACGATGAACCGATGGCCGTTCCAAAAATGCTCGTGCTGCCATCGATCACCGCCGCGTTGACGGGTCGCTTGATACGCGCAAACACTGAAGGCACGCCAGTCGCCGACCAAATCTTCGCGGTGTTCACGCGCGTCGAACCGATGAATTGGTCGGTCGTGATTTTGTCACCGCTATATTCAATGACTTGACGAATCGCCGCTTCCGTCCAAGTCGGATGCATCGATCGAAGTCCGGCCGCGATACCGGCAACATAGGGAGCTGAGAACGAAGTTCCGTTCACAGTTGCGTAGCCGCCGCCCGCGGTCGTGCTGTAGATGCTGGTGCCAGGCGCGGCGACGTCAACCCAGTCTCCGTAGTTTGAAAACGTTGAACGCGTATCGTTCGACGCCGTTGCGCCAACGCACAACACCTGTGGATGCGCGCCCGGAAATCGCTGGGTCGTGATGTTGTCGTTCCCTGCTGTTGCGACGACAACGACATCATGTGCTGCCGCGTACTCGATCGCGTCGGCGACGATGCCATCAGGGCCATATTTGTTCGGCTCGTACGAGCCGAAGCTCATGTTGATGACCTTCGCGCCATTGTCGACGGCGTAGTAGACCGCGTCGGTGACGGCGACGCTCGTGTATTCAAGACGCAGGTTCATGATCGACGTCGTCCAAAGAACACCGACGCCACCGATGCCGTTGTTTGCCTCACCACCGACGACGCCGGCGACTTGTGTTTCGTGCGGATCGATGCCGGTGGTCCATGTGGGATCGTTGTCGTTGCTGTAAAAATCCCAGCCGCGGATATCGTCGACGTAACCGTTCGCATCGTCGTCGATGCCATTGCCAGCGATCTCGTTTGGATTGCTCCAAAGGTTTGCGTCGAGATCGGGATGGTTGCGATCGATGCCGGTGCCGATGATCGCGACGACCACCGACGAATCACCTGTGAACGAATCCCACGCGAGCGGTGCATTCGTTTTCGGATGGGACCATTGCGACGCGTAGCCTGGATCAGTAGGCGTCGCGTCGTGCTCGTATGTGTAGCTGAGCTGCGCGGCGGAGATGCCTTTCATCGCACGAAGCTCTTTCACGGCCGCGATGGGATCGGCACCATCATTCAACGGAACGCGAAGCCAATGATCACGCTTCGGATGAGCGCGCCGAAAGGCTCGCGCCGCCGCGGACGTGCGTACATGTTTCGCGGCGGCGACGGGAAGCTTGCCACCGTCAGCGCGCACCAGCACTTCGTCGCGTGAGTACTTCGCTGGTGTGGGAGGTGTTGTAGCTGGCGCAACGCCAGAAAGAACTTCGACGGGCTCGCTGCGATCTTGCGGAGTAGATGAATCGGAGCTTGCACACGCTCCGAGGAGCAATGCTGCGAACGCAAAGCATGTTGGCTGAAGAGCTCGCGCGCGGCGAGCTCTTCTCGTTTTGGTAGTCATGAGCTTCCCCTTTCAAAAGAAAACGAAGTGCGCATGACGCTATTGGAGTGGATCGCTGGCTTACAAGCGCGATGAGCCTGACCGCACGCGTTGAGGGTCAACTGCGAAATGCACCAACGCGCGAACACGGCGCGACGTGGCGGTATTAGAACATCGGCATGGCGCGAACGAGCAACGGATGGGTCGGGGTCGCTAACCCGAGGTGCGCACGGTACAACTCGATTTGCACCGGATTTCTTGCGTTTCGCGAACGCGCGTCACTCGAAAGCGCTCGATATGGCACCATGTGAGCGCGCGTGG
>JAHFDZ010000316.1 GCA_023248745.1 Myxococcales bacterium
ATGAGGCTCGTACCACATGCCACGATCGGTAAAGCCAATAGAAATCGCAACACGCCGTGATCATAATCCATCGAGAGGAAACACGCGCTCGAACTCTCTCGGTGTCTTCTTCGTTCGCAAGCAACGCGTCGTACCGCTGAGGTAGCACACTGTAAACGCACGCCGCATATACGGCGTCGCATTAGGACCCGACCGATGCCAGAGGTAGTTGTGAATCAATATCGACTCGCCGGCATCGGCAGGTAACTTGACGACTTTACTTTCTGCATCAAATTCGGTGGCCTTGTGCCTTGGCACCACGCCGCCGAGCGGCGACACGAGCCCAGCCTTGTGAGTGCCAGGAATCACCTCAAGACACCCAGCCTCTTCGCCAGCGTCGTCGAGTGCGGTCCATATCTGCAGCTGCGGGTCTTCACTGAGGCCCCAGAAGTTTCCCGCGTCTTGATGCCAAGGCAGGTTGCTGCCTCCGTTGGCAGCTTTCGAAAAAATAACCGCGCGATAAAGGTGAATCGCTTCGGTCGAATACACACGTCGACACACGCGTTCGAAAAGCTCGTTGCGTAGCCATTCCGCAAAAAGCGGATCGCGCTCCAACTTTTCGATTTTCCGGTAGTGCAAACTTGGCCCTTCGTAGCCACGGCCAAACACGAGATCTTCATATCGTTGATTCGGTGAATCTTTCTGAAAGAACATGCCGTCGTACGTGACCCGCCCAAGCATCAAGTCGACCGTTCGATCGCGCATCGCAGCCAGTGAATCGCTTGCACACGCCTTGCCGAGGCGTGCAAAGCCATGCTCGTGATACTGACCCATGACAAGGTCGAGATCGCAGCGTGACGCGACTTCCGTCAGCATGCTCTCAGCGCGCATAACGGGCGTCTGTACCTGAGATCGTAATTTCGATCTCGTCAATTTTCTTGATCGTTGATGCGTCGAGTGGCTGACTCATCGCAAGCAAAGCATCGTCGATGTGCGAAACGTCCGAAGGACCCACCAAAATTCCCGAAACACCCTCGCGCGCAGCGATGAAGCCATAGGCAAGCGACACGAGCGATCGTCCCGCCTCGAGCGCCACAGCCTCGAGCGCCACGGCGCGATCGAACATGGGCTTGGACCAGTAGCGTCTTTGGTACATCTTGTTTTTGGCAAAGCGCGACGCGGTCGTTGGCAGCGCTTCAAGCCGATGTTTGCCACTGAGAAGGCCGCCGCCCAATGGATTGTAGACAACCGTCAAGACATTCCTCCCGCGCGCAAACGAGAGGTACTCGAGTTCAATTTGGCGCACGACCACGTTATAGAGAACCTGAGAAATCGCAGGCCTGTCGACCTTTTGACGATCGCAAAAGAGGAGCATTTCTGCAATCTGCCACGCGGCGTAGTTAGAGACGCCCCAGCGGCGGATCTTTCGTTCGTCAATAAGCTTAACTATTGTCTCGATCGTCAATTCGATCGGCGTTTCGGGATCGGGCGCGTGCAAATACAAAATGTCGAGCACGTCGCGCTTGAGGCGTTTGCGACTCGCTTCGACGCTCGCGGCAATCACAGTCGAAGACAAGCCTTCGGTCTTGCCACCAATTCTGCCCATACCAACCTTAGTCGCAACGACAACGTCAAGCGACTTACCGATTGCCTCGCCCACGATGCGCTCCGAAGTGCCGTCACCATAGCTATTGGACGTATCGATGTGTGTGACGCCGCGTGAAAGTGCGCACGCGATGATCGCTTTCGATTCGGCCTCGGAGACGCGGCCTCCGAAGTTCATCGCGCCGAGCCAAAACGTCTTCATTTCTTGAAGAAGCGATTGAAGAGACCGTTGGTCGATTTCGGCGGCGGCTGGGACGAACGACGCATTCCGTAGAGGCGCACTTCGCGGACAGCGTCGATGTTGCGCGGATTCAGCTCGGCCGCCTCGCGAAAATCGCGAACGGCCGATTGCATATTACCGAGACGCTTGTGCAGCATCCCGCGGTAAAAGTATGCGCGTTCACAACGGTCGTTGAGCGAAAGCGCGCGGTCGAGCGCCGTAATGCACTCGAGCGATGCCTTGGCCGTTTGGTTGTCGGCCTTCTGTGCGTCGAGCCACGCCAGAAGCGCGAGGTAGTCGGCCTGCATCGGATCGAGTTCGTTGGCATGACGACACAATTGCTCGGCTTGCGCGAGGTCATTGCGCTTCATGCAAATTTCGGCCTTTTGAAACGTCGTCGCCGCCTCGATGACGCGCGAAATGACCGCCTGTGACTCAGGCGTTGCACCGCCTTCGCGCAGCAAGCGCATATACTCTTCGCGACGCTCGCTATCCGAAAGCGCGTTGTGCGCCTCGCTCATTCGCGAAAAAACGCGCGCGCACGCATCGCGAACGTTCGCCAACTCGGCCGGCAGTCGGTCAGGGTGCCAACTCTTCGCGAGACCAAAGTACGCGGCGCGCACTTGCTCAGCAGGCGCATCCTGCGAGACGCCCAGCATCGTAAAGTAGTCTTCGCGATCGATATTCTCGGCGCGCTCAAGAATTTCCCGCTCGCGCTCACCGGCATCCGGCTTCACAGAGGCAGGAGGCGCGCCCGAACGGGGTGAGCGTTGTGTTTGCGGTGGCGCCGGCGTTGAAGCAGGCGGCGGTGGCGGTGCGATATTCATCCGCCCGGGCGGCCTTGAATTTGGACTCGAAGGTGGAATCATTGACCCACGCGTCGATGCAACATCGGGGCGGAAGGCAAATGACACACGATCGCCTGTGCGCGATCCAGAAGCCACGGGAGGAAGAAGCGAATTCGGTGAGCTCGGCGGCGGTGGCGGGATGCTCGCCGACGGCAGTGGCGCGTACGTTGGGCGCTGCACCGGAAATTGTGAATTCGGTGGCTCGGAACTTGGGGCTGGCGCGCGCGTTCCCGAAAACGGGCTGTCGGCGCGCTCTTGAATCAACTGCACCTGTTTTGTGATCAGCAAACAGTAAAGTAACTGATCGATTGCAGATTCTTTGAGCACACGCATCGCGTGCATCTCAGGCAGACGCATGGGTCGTGAACGCAAGAGCTCAACGAACGAAAGCGCCGGCCCTTCGAGACCGAAGCGCTCGATCCTCGCGTCACGCGCCACACGCACAAGGTGGTTGCCTACCTTCGACAGCGACGCGCGCATATGCGTTCGAGGCGTGTGTTCGCAGACCGCACGCCAAACAAGCGGCATGGGATCAATCGGCGTGGTCTCATCGCCGCCGAACTGAAAGAGCGCGTCGAACCCGTCGTAGTACGCGTACTGCGTTGAGGGCGACAGCGAGAAAAGGTAACCGAGCTTGCGCGCAAGCTGCTCGCGGAGACCGTCGCGGATCTGCTCGTGAGAAACCGCGCCGCTGTCAACCAAGAGCTGCCCGTGGAGCGTCCGCGCTTCGGCCAACTCTCGCAAGGAGTGATCGTGCGCATCAGTCGACAGTGCACCGAGTTCAACTAAGACGCGCCCAAGATACGCAACGGGTGCGGTCGTTGCGATCTTTGAGGGCGCACCGTCGATAAACAGGAGCGTCACGATCTCGTTCTCGGGCGTCGTAAGCTCGAGCGTACCGTTGAGCTTTCGCTCAAGCGCGTAGACCACAAGATGGATTGCCGGCGTCTTTTCGAGCGTGCCTTGCGCCGCGGGATTTGGGCGAGGTGGGGTGGAAGAAGAGGCGCTCGACATGGTGGGCCGGGTTTTCAAGGTTACACCCTCTTCAATCGCTTGCGGAGGTAGACTCGACCTTCGGTGCAACGTTTGACCGGGACACAAGGGCCATGTCTGACTCGTTGAAAGGCACGCTCCAACTTGCGCAATTTGAGGTCATCCGGCGCCTCGGCGAAGGCGGAATGGCCGAAGTGTTCCTTGCGCGCAAACGTGGAGCCGCCGGAACGGCGAAACTATTGGTTGTCAAACGCGTACTCCCTCACGTGGCGAGTGACCCCCACAGGCGCGCGCTGTTCATCGACGAAGCGCTCGTTTCGACCCGTCTCAATCATCCGAACCTGACGCAAGTGTATGAGCTTGTGGACGCGGGCGCCCTCGGCTTGCTCATGTCGATGGAGTATGTCGAAGGCGCCGATCTTGGCCGCCTGATGCACGCCTGCAAGGAAAGTGGCGAACGCATCCCATTCGCTCTGTCGGCTTGGATCATCGCAGAAGCCGCCAAAGGCCTGCACTATGCACATGAACGCAAAGACGAAGCGGGAAGGCCACTCGACATTGTCCACCGTGATGTGTCGCCCGAGAACATCCTTCTGTCGCAAGAAGGCGTGGTCAAGGTAACTGACTTTGGCATCGCGGCCGCACGCGATTTAGAACCATCGGACCGCTTCATCGTCGGCAAAACGCGTTACATGGCGCCCGAACAAGCGCGTGGTGAACCCGTTGACCGCCGGGTCGACATTTACGCACTCGGCGCTGTTCTTTGGGAACTCCTCACTGGTCGGGCGATGTTCGGCTCACTGCGTGGCGAAGCACTCAAAGAGCTTGTGCGGTCGGGCGTCGTCGCGCGCCCGAGCATGGTGTCGAGCGATGTCCCCGACGATCTGGAGCGCATCGTGATCGCCGCACTTGCACCCGATCGCAAAGATCGCTTTTCAACCGCGCGCGAGCTCTCCACAGAGCTGGGACGCGCACTCGTCGCGCGCGGTGCGTGGGTCGATGGAACCGAACTCGACGCACTCATGAGGCGCACGCTCAAAACGCGCGATTCAGAAATGCCGGCGGCCGAGCCAGTGCCTACCGAAGTCGCCGTACGAGCCGCGCGACCCGCAGTCATCGCAAACGGCGAACGCCAACCGGCACAGGCGAACGCCGTTGTGTCCCGTGAGCTACGACAAGTTTCTTTACTATCAATACGCATCGCGGAAAAAAACGCACACGCCTCTCGCAACGATGCCGCGACGCTCCGCATCGTCGATCAATTTCGCACGCGTCTTCAGGACATCGCATTCAAGCGCGGCGCCGAATGGACCTGGACCGGTGAACTTGAAGCGCGTGCAACCGTTGGACTCGACGAAAACAGTTCAAAGGTGTGGGAGTCGGCCGCGCTCCTCGCGATCGATGTTCACGAGACGGTTGCGAGCTTTCTCGAGGAAACGCCTCAATCGTTCAGAGTGTCGGTAGCCATCGGCCGCGGCATCGCCGAAGTTAGGCTAAGCGCAAAGCGCGAATGGCTTTCTTCGCACGTTGATGCACGCGCAGAGGCAGCTGCTTTCGCGTTACTCGAGCAAGTACCGGCGGGCGAAACCTGGGCGACGGGCTCGATATACCGCGCACTTCGTAACGAATTCGCGTGGGAACCGATCGCCCAAGCGTCAAGTGGCCAGTACGCCCTACTTCGCGCACTCTCAAAGGACGAACGCCGCGCCCGTGCTGCACTCGCGAGCGGTGACTTCGTCGGCCGCTTTGCAGAGCGTGCTGAATTGCACGGCGCCCTCCACGATGCATGCAGCGCAAACGAAGGCCAGGGAGAGCTCACAACGCGCGTGGTGATGGGCGAACGCGGCATAGGAAAGACGGCGCTCATTGATGCCTTCGTCAACGAGTTACCTCCAGGGGTTGGCATCGTACGCTTTGAGTGCACGCCCAATCACGTCGATACGCAGCTTCGCAGCATGGCGGCTCTTGCGCGCGCTGCGCTTGGCGTCACACCCGACATGCAAAGGGATGCGATCGACGATCTCATCGAAGCCGTACCGCTCGCTTCGGGTCCTTACAGGCCGATGCTCGCGAAATTAGTTCACAATGTTGACCGTGCATCGGGCGGCACCAACATTGCCGACGACGCGCGCATGATCGTGGCCTCGGTGAGGCGCCTTCTTGCGAGTCGTGCAGACGGACGTGGCCTCGTGGTCATCGTCGATCAAGCGCAATGGCTTGATTCTGCGTCGCTTCCCTTGCTCACCGACTTGCTTCGTCCGCGCATTCCAACCAAAGTTTTTGCGGTGCTGGTATCGCGGCCCGATGCTCGCATTCGGGCTTCGATCTCTTCGTTCGTCACCATGCCTCTTGGTGGTTTGAGTCCAGACGAGCTCATTCGCATCGTCGAACTTCGCCTCGGCGTGCACGATGGCGTACGCCAATCACTCGTGCACCTAGTTCCGCGCGTTGACGGTAATCCGTTTTTTATGCTTGAGAGCGTCGACGCTTTGCTCGAAAAGGGCGCGCTCGCGATTCAATCTCGCAATGGTCGTCAACTTCTTGAACAAACGGGCTCGGGAGCGCTCGAGCTTCCGGCGAGCATTGAGCAAGTCATTGCGCTCCGCCTAGAAGAGCTTCTTCCACAGGAACTGCGAGCGGTCGAATGGCTCTCTGTCGCGGGCGTTTCTCTGAGTGAGGACGAACTCAT
>JAHFDZ010000317.1 GCA_023248745.1 Myxococcales bacterium
TTGCATCTGCTGGAAGCCTCGCAGCCGAAGAGCGTGCCGCGATCGCGAATGCAATCGACGCGAGAAAAGTTGAATCAACGGATGACGCATCGGGCCTCGACGATCGCCCCATCGCGACTTTCTGCCCGCACCCACGCCGCAATGCCTGTCTGGCCGCGGAAGCAACGCACGCAACTGGATACATTTTGGTTCATCGCTGTGATGCGACGTGCTTCGATTTCCGCAATCGCGCCGTTCGTCTGATTGGCGCTTCGTCGGAGTAACTTTCCGTTGGTTCCTGACCCGAGGATACGATTTCGTCGCGATGGCGCGCGTTCTCATGCCTCTTCCAGACACTGACTTCGACGTCACCGAAGTGAGCGTTCCATGGCGACTCCTTCGTGATGCGAAGCACGACGTCGTGCCGTTTCCACTTTGCACATCAAGCCCCCAAAATAGGCAGTAATGCACCTCTGCCATTGGCTTCGTCAGCTAAGATCGATGTGGGGGGACTCTAATCAAAGCCACGGCAACGTCCGTAGGTCGTTGAGGGACATTCTAGGGGGTTCGTTTTGAGATCATATCGTCCTTCCGCTCGGATCGCGGCTGTTGTGGCTGGCTGCTTCATCGCAACTTGCACCTCGATTGTGCAAGAGCGCGCAGCGCACGCGTTTTCCCAAAAGTCACCGGTTTCGGCGGGCAGTCACGAATTTCTCACCGTGTTTGCTGCGAGAGCCACGGGGCTTGCCGAATACATCGACGTCGATATCTCCAAAGGCTTGGTGACCGACGGCGACGACCTCGAGCGCATGCTTACGCGCCGCAAGTCGCCCGAAGATCGTGTGTATTCTGCAATGGTTGGCCAGCGCTGGGTCGACGCGATGGGCTTCACGAAGGTAACCGAAGGCACGATGAATTCGACGTGGTGCCTCGAAGCGGTTGCGCAGCGGCCCGACAGCGTCCAGTACGATCACTTCCTGCGCAAGCGCTGCGACGAAGGTGACGCTGGTCGACGGCGTGCCATCGAAGGTTCGATCGCCGCGTTCAAGCGCTACTTCGTTGAGGCCGCTCTCGCGCCTGAAGACTCGCTCGCGATTCATCACGGCGGCTTTACGCGTCAGTCGGTAACCGTCAACCGCGCTTACTTCTTGTTCGGTCGTGCGGTTCACCTTTTTCAAGACTCATTCAGTGAAGAGCATGCGCTTCGCACGATTGACGGCAAAACGATTCGTGACATCAAGTCGTATGCTTGCACGAAGAACTCGCCGCAGCATGCCCACGACAGCCCGACCTACGCCAACAAGGACAGTGGCGATAACGCCTTCGAACACTACCCGACGCCCACACCTGGAGAGAGCGCACTCGAGCGCACGGCGAAATTAGAAAAACTCAAGAGCAACCCAAGGTGGTTTCTGAAAGACAGTGGTCATTCGAGGCATGCTTGGGCAGCAATGCTCGATCTGTGGAAGGCATTCGCGACGGCACGAAAGAGTTCCACTGGCGAGGCTGCGCGACGAGCCGCCGAAAAAGAGGCCGATGGCGTCATCAATGAGTGGATGCGATTCATCCGCGATGCGAAGACCGTCGACATGACGCGTGAAGATAGGGAGTGGCAGGAAAGAGCTTGTGACGGTTACGCGCCGAACCAAATTGAGTGGCTGCGCAAGACCTGCCTCACGATCACGGGCACTGGCGGATACGACGACGACCACGTTCCTCCGTTTCGTCACATGGGCTCGTGGGACAAGTATGCCGAGATGACGGAACTCGACTGGGTTCGCAAGTATCGGCCCATCGGACGAACCGACTTGTGTCCCGCTGCTCCAAAGAACGGCTCATTCTCAGCCGGTTCGGCACCGAGCGTTGGCTCCTCTCCGATCCTCGAAACGGCGCAGGGGTATGTATCGTCCAAGCGCGGTTACATTTGCAAAGATGCCTCACCGTGCGGAAAAGAGAGCGAGCGCATCGCACGACTCGAGCACTGCTCAGGGCTCACGATCGTTGGCGACGTTGTCAAAGATCGCGAAGGCACCAAGCTTCCAAATGGCGCGGTCATTCTTTGGATTCGCGTCGAAGTCGGAGGCAAACGCGGATGGGTTCCGCTCTCTGACATTCATGGTGGTCGTAAGCCCAAAGAGTGCCACGACTAAGCTGCGAGGCGTCGTTTCCAAATTCTCCGATCGGCGCACGCTTGCACGCGACAACGTTTCGATGCGCGCATAGTCTCGTCGACATGACGCTTAGACGCGACGCGACGCTTGCACTTGTTCTTCTCTCTGCGTGCAGTTCTCCAACTTCTGCAGTCATGCCCGATGCCATGACTGCGGACGCAACAACGGACGCGGGTCCTTCGCCCGTTCTCGACGCCGCCTTGCAACCTGACGGACCGGTTGGCGACTTTGCTCCGCCTATCGGCAAGGGCGACCATGCAGGCAGCGAAGGGCCTTGGGCGCGACGCATCTTGGGTGCGCGCTCGACCGATGGTTTGACGTGGGTGCGTACGATGCAGGTGATCTCGGATCAAGCCGATGTTCCAGAGCTCGTCGTGGACAACAAAGGTTGGCTCTACGTTTACTATTACGGCTGGACGGTCGGTCAGCTTCAGAACGTGCCTGCGCTCGCGATTTCAACCGACAACGGAGCGACGTGGGCGTTTAAGTACATGAAGTTTACGGGTTTTCCCGGTCGCGGCGATGTGGCGGATCCCAATCTGCTTTTCGAGGATGGCGTCTTCCGCCTCTACGGCAGCACGCGACCTGCAGGCAGCACGTACCTTGTTGCCGGCGAGAGCACCGATGGCATTTCGTTCGCCTTCAAGCAGACCGCGTTTCAACCTCCTAGCGGTCAGAACGCAGGCGTTGCGGCGACCTATCGTGTGGGAAGCCAATGGCATTTGCTCTCGCTCTCCAGTCTCGGCTTTGTGACCGGAGAGGATGTCGGCAAGTTGTGGCACGCAACCTCGGACGACGGCAAGGCATTCACGCTCAAGGACACGAAGCGCTTTTTGATCGACAGCGAGCCGTACTTCACCGGCAACGTTGTGCCCTTCGATGGTGGATACCGCGCATATGTATTCTCCGATCAAGCGAAGTCGATCCGCTCGTTCTTCAGCACCGATGGCGAGTCGTGGACGCTTGAGAGCGGCGATCGTCTTGCGTTCGATGCGGCGTCAAAACTCGAGTCCAAATACATCGGCGATCCCGACATTGTAAAGCTACCTGACGGAACCTACTTCATGGCGTACGCAACGTTGATTCCTTAAATGACTTCGGCGCGCTCCGCACGATGGGAGCGCGCGCCGATACGTTACGCGCGTCCGTTACTTCGACTTGCGTGAACGACGTCGAAGAAGTGCGACGCTGCCGAGAAGTCCGGCGAGGAGTGCGCCGCTCCACGATCGTTGCGGTTCAACGACGTGGCATCCGCACCCGCTGCTTGCTGCGGGGGTAGGGTTTGGAGTGACGGGTGTCGTGCCCGGTGGCGTTCCGGTGTCCGACTTTGGTGTGATCGTGATTGCGACCGTTGCCGTGCTGCTGACACTCGACGCGTTGGTTCCCTTGAGTGTGATGGTGTGCGTTCCGGCCTTGAGGGTCTTGACGAAAATGTTGCTTCCGCTGCCGAGCGCACCATCGAGATCGGAGCTCCACTCGAGTTGGCTCTCATCAAGGTCGCCCGTGAGATCTTCGCCAGCACCCGACAGCGCAACTGAGTCGCCTGCTTTGAAGGTTGCGGGTTCGTTCTCGATGTAGACGTCAGGCTTTTTCGCGGCGACGGTAAAGCCGGGGCTCGTCGCAATGCCGGTGTTGACGCCATCGGTGACGACAACGCGCACGAACGTTTCGTTGGGAGCGCCTCCTGCGAGATCATCCCAGTCGAGTGAGAGCTTCGGCGCTTCGAGGTCGTCGCCGACGACGGCCCACGTTTTCTTGTTGTCCCAGCTGTACTCCACGACAGCCTTCAGTGTGTCGTTGTCAGCGTCTGTCATGGTCCACGCGATTTCGGTCGTGCCTGACAGCGTTTGACCTGCGGTGATGCCCGTCGTGAACGTCACAACAGGCGCGTTCGCAGTGACGGCAAGCTCCTTGATCACGTCGGTGTTGTGCATGATTTGGATCTTCTTTGCGCCGCTCGGCAAGAGCAGCGACGCGCGCATCGCCGCGGTCTTGACGTCGGTCGGGGGCTCGATGTTTGGCGAGAAGTCGACCGTGCCGTTTGCACTCGACAGGACGTTGTCGGTCGCCCCAAGCGCGCGCGCATACCATTCGCCTGCCGCCGTCGTTCCTGGATCGATGCCGTCGAACGTGAAGAGTGGTTCGAGATCGGCGGTGTAGCCCTTTGGCTCCTGCGCATCCTTGGTGATCGAGGCTTCGACGCCAACGACGTTGACGCCGGCGTTGCCTTGCACGGTGCGCGGCGCAAGTTGATCGAAGAGGCGATCGTAGACGCGCGGTTGAACCCAGTATGCCTTCTGCGGAGCACCGGAGCCCATGTATCCAGCGACGTCACCGAGCATGCCGGCACCCGTGGTGTCGAACGGATGTGACTTTGTTGCGGCGACCAACACGCCCGTGCCGAGTGGCTCTGGCGGCGCGACTTCTGTTGAAGTTGCGCACGACCATTTGTCCTTCGTGCCGTCGTTGAAATCTTTGCCGACGTAGCTCGCAGGAACCGGATTGACGTCGCAATTGAACTGCCCGCCTTGGTACTCGTCGCCGATGCCAAAGGGGTGTGAGATCTCGTGCGCAACCGTCGCCGCGAGATCGTCGTCGTCGTTGACACTGACGACACCGGGCAGCGCGTAAGTATACCCCTGCAGGGTCGCGGCTTCTCCCGGTGCATTCGACATGCGTGCTTTCACGAACCCGCTGACGACGTCGTAGCATTCAGGTCCGGTCTTGTTGGCCGCGCAGCTTGGCGGATTGAGATCGGTGAGGGCTTGCCAAATTTTGTACCGACCGTCGTCCGTGTTGGCGTCGAGGGCGGAGAGGTCGAGCGTGTCGCGCACGATCCATTGCACGTCGTCGGGCGCAACGGGGAACGTCGCCTTGACGAAGTCGACGCTCTTCTTCCACTTGGTGTCGGGCTCCAGCACGTCGGTGCCGCCGCCTTGCTTGCCGTAGCTCACCTTGATCGGTACCGCGAGAATGCGCAGGCCGCGTCGCTTGAGGAATTTTGCCGACGCCGAAGCGGTTTGATCACCGATCTTTGCTTCGAATGTGTAGTCGCCCTCGGCCCAACTTCCGCACTTCTCACGCGTTGGGCACTGAAAGACCAGCTTGTCGGTGGGTGTTGCCGTTGCATCGGGCGTGAGCGTCACGATCGCCTTGGCGCCCAACTTCACGACGACCGTTTGCGTCTCTGCATCGACTGTGACTGGCGCGTCGAGGTACGCAATGATGGCCGTGTTCTTACCCGCGACGAATTTCTTTGCGCCGTTGTATTGAACGCCGAGTGCTTGGTTCACTTCAAGGGACGCGATCGTCAATGCGGATTGAGATGTTCCCACGCCGTTGTCGCTCGATGTGGCGCCGCACGCCGCAGTGAGAAGCGCAAGACCGCGAACTCCATATCCAATTCCACCACGCAACATGAATGCCTCCGCTGGCTAGTCAGTTTTTCTGAGCACTGCCGGAGCGACAGGGTCGCAGTCGCGATGCGAGGTGACAACAAACGAGAGGGCGTAGGCGACGTTATGGCAACACGTGCACGTCCATTGTGTGCGTGTGCGCACTTCCTTAACCTTTTAAGAGCCTGGCCCGTTGACAGAGATGTGCAAAACCGCGGGTTCCAGCTCGGTGCGATCGCGTTTCTCGTCATCGCGTGCACCACGCCGCCCTCTGAACTGCAGGACGGAACGTCTGCTATCATGGGTGGTGCTTCTGCAAGTGCTTATCCCGAAAGCGTGATCATCAACTTCTATCGTGATGACGCGCTACACGGCCATTGTTCGGGTGCCGTGATCGCGCCTCGCGTCGTTCTGACCGCTGGACACTGCATCGACGGATTCGATTCGTGGAGTGTGATGGCTCCATTTTCCAACGGTCACAAGACGATCGCAACGCGAAGCGCCGTCTACGATTGGAAGGGTAATCAAGATCGGTCTGAGCTCAACCCCGAGCAACACGACATTGGCTTGCTTCTCCTCGACGATCCGATCGCACTCAAGGCGTATCCGGTTATTGCGACGTCGGCTGTCGGTCCAGGTGAACGTGTCGTCAACATTGGTCGTGTTGACAACGGCGAGGTTTCATCATCAGCACTCTTTGTCGGCCCCAAGATCGAAGTGCAGGATGCGACGGCGTCGGGATATCCGTTCGACTACGTCTCGCGTGACAT
>JAHFDZ010000318.1:0-508 GCA_023248745.1 Myxococcales bacterium
GCGCGATACGATTCCGCGGGGGGGCAAACGAGCATCTTGGGTTGCAACCTTAAGGAGCGCGTGGAGCTCAAGCTTTTCGGCGGACGCGAGTGCATTCATCGCGTGGCGTGCCGTAAGATCCCAGAACCGCACCAAAAATCGCAATTTGTCGATCAATGCAAGCCCCCTAAAATGTTTGTCGCCGCACGCTGCACCTTCTTGGACGTACATCGTGCTCGATCCATCCCTGGTCGAGCTGCCGATTTTTGACAACGTCCGTTTTTCTGCGGTTCGCCTGTATGATGCCTTCTAATGGTCGAGCTTCGAAGCGCGGGTGCGCTTGTCCTTTTGACCGCTGCGCTCGTGAGCGGCTGCGGCAGTGCACGTGTGTCGCTTGGCGCGGGGCCGCGCAACTACGTGCCTGACGACTATCCATTTATTCAGCAACGCTGGACGCGCAAAGCGAGTCTTCTCTCGATGCAAGATCTCGACGACAAGCTCACCGCAACGGCGACGTTCGAGTCTTGGG